>PLNE01000202.1 GCA_003141695.1 Candidatus Dormiibacterota bacterium | reverse complement strand
TGGAGCGGCACCGACGACGAGCTCACCGACCTGGCCCGCGCCACCATGATGAAGCTGGGCACGGGCCACGCCTTCCTGATCCTGCTCGGCAACGCCTTCCCGATCAACGTGCTCCCGGCGGTGCGGGCGGTCCAGGAGGTCTGCGGCGTCTACTGCGCCACCGCCAACCCGGTGGAGGTGATCGTCGCCGAGACCGACCATGGCCGGGCCATCCTCGGGGTGGTCGACGGCGTGCGCAGCCGGGGCATCGAGGGCGAGGCTGAGATCGCCGAGCGCAAGGAGATGCTCCGCCGCTTCGGGTACAAGGCGGGCTGACACCCTCGTCGCACCCGGCGTGGGCAGCCCGGCTCAGCGGACGGCGGGAGACAGACGCTCCGCGAGGTAGCGCAGCGCGATCGGGTACCGGTACTCGATCGACATGTGGCCGCCCTCGAAGAGCTCAAACCGGACGTCGGTGACCCCGATCTGCTCCAGCGCCCGCCGGAAGGCCTCGCCTCCGAGGTCGAGGTACCATTCGTCGCTGCGGCCGCCATCGATGAAGATGGCGCGCAGCGAGCGCAGCGCGTCGGCGTACCGGGGGGCCATGCGCACCGGGTCCCACTGCAGCCACTGCTCCCACACCTCGGGGATCAGCATGCCGGTGGCGGTGTCGAAGGGCAGCCGCACGGTGCCGTCGGAGTCGGCCGAGTAGGCGGCGGCCATCGCCCAGGCGTTGGCCAGCTCACCGTCGCCGTCCCGGCTCATCGCCGGCCGGGAGCGGAAGTCCGCCCAGAAGCGGTCGTAGCTGCCCTCGTAGCGCTCGCGCAGCACTCGGGCGCACCTGCGGAAGTCGGGCAGGTAGCAGTTCTCGAAAACGGCGTCGCCGGCGTGGTCGGCCATCCCTCCGAAGAGGTCGGGCCGGAGCATGCAGGTGACCATGGCGCCGTACCCGCCGCTCGACTTGCCGGCGATCCCGCGGTGTCCGGCGGCAGCGAGGGTCCGGTACCGCGCATCCACCCAGGGCACCACCTCCTGGCAGAGGTGGGTGTGGTACATGCCGGTCGCCGGCGAGTCCAGGAACTGGCTGCCTCCGACCGAGGTCCAGCAGTCGACGAACACCACCACCACCGGGGGCGGTGCGTCCTCGCCGCTGAAGAGGGCGTCACAGAGCTCGGGGAAGTTGGGACGGAAGGCGCTCCGCCCGTGCCACATGTCGACCTGGCCCGTGTACCCCTGGATCATGTAGACGGACGGGTAGCGCTTCTCGGTGTGGTCGTCGTATCCGGGTGGCAGATAGACCTCGATCGGCCGTACGAAGGGGTCGCCCAGCGGATTGTTCCGCAGGGCCGCGCTCTCGATCACCGACTGCTCGAAGCGGCCCCCGTGGGCGCGTCGCCAGGGAGGGCCAACCGCGGGGGCTCCCCCCTTCCCGGACTCTGGATCGGACATCTGGCTTCCCCCGATGGGCGTGAGTCGAGGCTGAATCAATTGATCCTACCCGCAGACACCCGCAGCCAGGGCGAGGCGCCCGCGATGCTCAGGCGGCGGTGCGACGGGGAGCCGGGCGCCGGTGCCGGAACGATCCGACGGGGCGGCGCGGGAGGCTCGTCCGCACCGGCTGGGCCGGCCGGAATGCCGGCTCCGGGTCCTCGGTCGCGAGGTAGAGCCATTCGCCGCGCGCGAGGAGGGGTTCGGCGTGGAGACGTGGCAGGCGGGGGGCACCTCCGCGCTGGAGCTTGTGCCACTGCTCGGCGTCGGCGGTCGATAGCAGGGTGATGGCCCGGCCGGCGGCGCCGTTGCGCGCGGTGCGACCGATCCGGTGGGTCAGCCACTGCGCGGTCTCGGGGAGCTCGTAGTTGACGACCAGGCCGACGTGGGGGACGTCGAGGCCGCGGGCGGCCACGTTGGTCGCCACCAGGACATCGACGTCGCCGTCGCGGAAGCTGCCGATGGAGCGCTCCCGGGCGTTCTGGGAGAGGTTGCCCTGGAGCTCGGCCACCCGCATCCGGAGCGCGTCCAGCTTGTGTGCGAGCTTCTTGGCGCCGTGCTTGGTCCGGGTGAAGACGATGGTCCCGGAGCCGGCCGGCTGGAGCTTGAGCAGCGTCACCAGCGAGTCCATGCGCTGATCGTCGTTGACGTGGAGAACGCCGTGTTCGAGGGTGGGCTCGGCGTCGGCGGCGACCTGCACCCGCTGCGGCTCGCGGAGGTGGCGGTCGATCATCCGCTGCACCCAGTCGGGCATGGTCGCCGAGGCGAGCACGGTCTGGCGCGCGGATCCGACCGCGCAGAGGCTCATGATCCGCTCCACGTCGCGGGCGAAGCCGGCGTCGAGCATCTCATCCGCTTCGTCCAGCACCAGGTACTCGACCGCCGAGAAGTGCACCCGGCCCTGCCCGACGAGATCGAGGATCCGCCCGGGGCAGCCGACCACGATATCGGGACCGCCGGCCAGGGCCTGGTACTGCGCTCCGTAGCCGACGCCCCCGTAGAGGACGGCGACCCGCAGCGCCCGGTCGAGGCTCGCGATCACCGAGGCGACCTGCAGCGAGAGCTCGCGGGTGGGCCCGATCACCAGCGCGCGGGGCCCGCCGGGGCGGTGCCCACGCAGCCGTTCGATCATGGGGATGGCGAAGGCGAGGGTCTTTCCCGATCCCGTGGGCGCGGCGATGACGGTGTCATGGCCGGCGAGGAGGTGGGGAAGAGCCTCGCGCTGCACCTCGTTGGGAGCTTCGATGCTCTGCCGGGTGAGCGATTCGAGGGTGCGCGAACGCACTCCGAGTTCTGCAAACGATGTCATGGGTTCTCCGGGCGCGCACCAGCCTGGCCGTGTAGTGGC
>PLNE01000142.1:20397-21937 GCA_003141695.1 Candidatus Dormiibacterota bacterium | reverse complement strand
CTCCACGACTCGCAAGCCCGCCCCCCGGGATGCCGCCTCCGCTGCCCGCAAGGCTGGCTCGCGGCCCTCCGCCTCCGCCGGCCGGAAGCCGGAATCCGCCGCTCGCAGGCCGGGCTCGGCCCCCCGCAAGCCCTCGAGAGAGCTCTCCGCCTCCGGCCGCCCCGGCGGCCGGTCGGAGCGATCGCCGGGCGCGCGGCCGACGGGAGGGCGCGGCGCTCCCCGCTCTGCCGGTCGGGGGTCCAGGACGGCGCCCACGTCGACCCCGAGTGCTCGGGCCGGCGCTCCGCCGCGCGTCGCGCCGAAGAGGTCAGGGCGGCCACCTGCGATCTCCGACGGGTTGGCCTCGCGCCCCCCATCCGGCGGACCTCACCGGCCTCCGCTGGTGACTTCTGTGCGCCGCACGTCTGAAAAGGCACCGAAACAGGCACAATCAGGGATGTCGCCCGTGGCCTCGCGCCTCGCGGCACCTGCTGCTGCGGATCCGCCCGCGGTGAAGGCAGGGGTCCGGGCTCCGGCCCCCGTTCGTCCGGGGGGTGACGACCATCCCCCTCCAATCCCTGGCGCGGCGGCACCGCAAGACCGGGCAGGTGCCGCGATGAGCGCAATCCCAAGCGCCGTCGCCGACCCGGAGGCGACACCGTCCGACCATCAATCCGCCCCCATCCCATCGGTGAAGAAGACCTCAGCAGTGACAACTTCCGCGAAGCCCTCCGACAACCCCATCGACCCCACACCTGCAGCCGCTGTTGTGCTGCCGCCGCCGAGCGCGCCCCGCGCCACCGCCGCGTCGCCCGCGGGGGTGCTCGCCCCCGACCCGCTCGTGGTGGCTGCCGAGGGCCTCATCGTGCGCGGCAAGGAGGCCGGCTACCTCACCCCAGATGACGTGCTCGCCGCCTTCCCGGAGATCGATGTCGAGCCCGATCACCTGGAGCGGATCTTCCACGCCTTCCGCGAGATGGGGATCGAGGTCACCGACGGTGACAAGGACTTCGAGGTGGTGGAGGACGACGAGGAGCTGGTGGCCACCGCCGAGGCCATCGACTCCGTGTCGCTCGACGACCCGGTGCGGATGTACCTCAAGGAGATCGGCCGGGTGGCGCTGCTCCGCGCCGAGCAGGAGGTCGCCTACGCCAAGCTCATCGAGCAGGGCGACGACGAGGCCAAGAACGCCCTCACCGAGGCCAACCTGCGGCTTGTGGTCAGCATTGCCAAGAAGTACATCGGCCGAGGCATGTCCTTCCTGGATCTGATCCAGGAAGGCAACATGGGGCTGATCCGGGCCGTCGAGAAGTTCGACTACCACAAGGGGTTCAAGTTCTCGACCTACGCCACCTGGTGGATCCGGCAGGCCATCACGCGNNGCCGACCAGGCGCGCACCATCCGGATCCCGGTGCACATGGTGGAGACCATCAACAAGCTGGTGAGGGTCTCTCGCCGGCTTCTCCAGGAGCTGGGCCGGGAGCCGGCGGACGAGGAGATCGCCGAGGAGATGGGCATCACCCCGGAGAAGGTCCGCGAGATCACCAAGGTCTCCCAGGA
>PLNE01000142.1:0-20392 GCA_003141695.1 Candidatus Dormiibacterota bacterium | reverse complement strand
CTCGAGACCCCGATCGGCGAGGAGGAGGACTCCCACCTCGGCGATTTTGTCGAGGACAAAGAGGCGACCGCGCCCAGCGATGCCGCCTCGCTGACCATGCTGCGCACCGAGGTCGAGGACATCCTCGACACCCTGACGCCCCGCGAGCGTCGTGTGCTTCAGCTGCGCTTCGGTCTCATCGACGGGCATCAACGGACGCTCGAAGAGGTGGGCAAGCGCTTTGGCGTCACCCGCGAGCGCATCCGTCAGATCGAGGCCAAGGCGCTGCGCAAGCTCCGCCACCCGTCGCGCAGCAAGAAGCTCAAGGACTACCTGGAATAGGCGCGGCGCCGTCCATCGCCGCCTCGGCCGGCGCTGGGTTGCTGGCGGCTGACGGTCCCGCGAACGGGGCCGATCGAGCCGCCGGCCCAATTCGCCCCTATAATCCCGATTCGATCCGTTCCGGGTTAGCTCAGCGGTAGAGCAGGCGGCTGTTAACCGCAAGGTCACTGGTTCGAATCCAGTACCCGGAGCCACCGCGACCAACGTCACACCAGGGATCCAGGAGAAAGCCCATGGCTGAGGCCGAGCAGGTGGAGGCCCGGCTGGCCGGCTCCACCCCTTCTGACGACCGGGAGGAGCCGGCGAGCGTGGCCACCGTGCGCGCTGCTCCCCCAACTCCAGAGACCGCGGCCGCGCTGGAACCGCCTGCCGCTTCCGACGACGAGCCCTCGGCGTCGGTTCGGGGTGTGCCCACCTGGACGTTCGCACTGCCGTCGGTCGCTGCGCCACCGGCACCTCCGATGGTGCCCTCACCCGCCGCTGCGGCTGGGAGCAAGGCCGCTGCCTTCCCTCCTCCACCTCCGCCGCCCCCGACCACGGGCGCCCCGAGTGCCACTCGTCCCGCGGCATCCCCCGCCGTCCAACTTCTCAGCGCGCCGTCTCTCGGGCCGGCCGGGACGCGGCGCCACCCCCTCGCCGTGGCCGTCCTCTCGGTGATCACCCTCGGCGCCTACAGCGTCTCCTGGCACGCCCGGGTCAATCGCGAGATGTCCGACTTCGACGCTCGCCTCGAGGTCCGTCCCGGCGCGTCGTCCTTCGGCGTGGCCCTCGCCTGGCTTGCGGGTCTGCTCTGCACGCTGGCCGGAGCCGTCATCATCGTCGCTCACGCTCTTCGGGTCGGTCCGGCCCTGGCCCGCCTGGCCGCCGGGCCCTCCGTCCTGGGCGTGTCCGTTCCCTGGCACGACCTGATGCTCGGCGGACTGCTCGCCGTCCCCTACCTGACGCTTCTCCTGCCGTTCTCCGTCGTCGCGCTGGTGATGACGCTCGAGCGGGCCCGGCTGGTCCAGGAGCGGGTCGGAGTCCGCCCCGATCGGCAGCTCCGCCCGGTGGCTCGTGCCTGCCTTCTCCTCTTCCCCGTCGTCGGAGGTCTCTGGTACGTGGCCTCGCTTCAGGCCTCGCTCAATCGCGTCTGGCAGGCGACGCCTTCCCTCGCGCCGCCGGCCGGTCCGCGCCAGCGGTGAGCCGCCCCTCGTGCCCATCTCCATCGCGTGCGTTTCGGGTAAGGGGGGGGTCGGAAAGACGACCACCTGCGCCGCCCTGGCCGGCGCGTTCGGCGAGCTGGGCCGGAGGGTGCTCGCCATCGACGTCGACCCTCAGGCGAATCTGACCTCCGGGCTCGGATTCAATCCGTATCAGCTCAAGAGGACCATCGCCGACATTCTGGTTGACCCGACCGTGTCTCCCGAGGCGGTGACTCTCGCCACCGAGTGGGATGGGGTCTCCCTGATCCCGGCGAATCCCGACCTGAGTGCGGTGGAGGCGGAGATGGCCACCACCGTCCGCCGTGAGCTGCGTCTCCGCGATGCCCTCAACCGGGGTGCCGGTCTCCGTGCGTACGACGTGGTGCTTTTCGACACTCCGCCCAACTTCGGCTTTCACACCATCAGCGCGCTCGGCGCCGCTGCCTGGATACTCGTCCCCCTCCAGATGTCGGGCTACGCCATGAAGGGGCTCAAGGAGGTGCTGCGCACCTTCCAGGCGGCCAGGGAGCAGCTCAACCCCGACCTCCACATCCTCGGCCTGCTGCCGACCTTCGTGAACCTGCGCACCCGGTTCAGCCAGCAGATGCTGGAGGGCATCCGGGAGATCCCCAGCCTCCATGTCTTCGATACCGTGATCCGCGTGACGGTGAAGCTGCAGGAGACCGCGATGGCCGGGGCGCCGATCACCGCCTACGCGCGCAATTCGGAGGCGGCCCAGGCGTACCGGCAGCTGGCCCTTGAGATCCTCGAACGGACTGCCCCGGCCGCGTCCCCGGGCCAGGCATGACGCGTCGGGCGTCGATCAAGGCCGGCCCGCTCGAGGAAGCCGAGCCCGAGGAGACCTCAGGCGCCCCGGATGAGGAACCCCTCATCACTGGAGGGGATGCCGACGATCTTGACGGCGTGACGGAGGCCGGGGAGCAATCGGCGGGTGCCGAATCCGGGGCCAGCGGCGCACCCGGGGAGGTCGCGGCGGAACAGCCTCCCGCTGTCGGCGAGCCCGACGAGCCGGAGGAGCCCGAGGAGGACGTCGAGCAGGAGGAGCCCGCAGCCGTGGCGGAGGAGAAGGAGCCCGCCGCGGACACGGAGCCCGAGGCGCCCGAGCCCGCTGCCGAGATGGCCATCCCCGAGTCTTCACTTGCCGCGGCGCCCGGGGTGCCGGTCCTCGCCTCGTCGATGGACTCGCTTACTCTCCCAGAGCGCTCCCGCCACGAGGCGGACATCCGGCGCCAGCGCCGGCGCCGGAGTGCGGCGCTTCTTCCCGCCCTGGTCACGCCTGTGGACATCCCCGAGGACGCGGCGGGGCGCATCGAGTTCATGGTCGTCCGGGCGGGCGTCGATCGCGACGAGCCGGCACTGGGCGAGACCCCTCTCCCGAGGAAACCCGAGGACCGGGTCCGCTGCCTCCTCACGCTTGGATCGGGCTGGGTGGCCGTCGCCGTCCTCGCCGCCGTGCTGGCCGCGGTGTTCGTCGTCCTCTCCTTCCTCTACCGGTGGTGAGAGGGGGTTCGCTGCTCGGCCGCTCCGTCGCCGCCCTAGCGGCCGGCTGGGCGGCGGCATGCGGGCTGGTCTACTGGCGGACGTTCCGCCGGCTCCCCCGGTCGCACCGCGACTCCCGCCGGCTGACCCCCGCCGATTTCGAGCTTGCCTACGAGGAGCTCGAGGTCCGGACCGCGGACCGGCTGCGCCTCCTCACCTGGCTCCTGCCCGGCACGCGCCACGCGGTGGTGGTCGTGAGCGGGGGCGACCGCGGTCACATCAGCGACGTCCTCGGGATCGGTGCCGCGCTGCGCCGGGCCGGCTTCTCGGTGGTCGCTTACGGGTGGCGCGGGACGCCCGGCAGTGACGCCGCCCCCCACACCCTGGGCGCCAACGAGCGTCGCGACCTGATTGCAGTTCTCGACGCCGTCTGGGAACGTCTGGGACCTCTCCCGATCGGGCTCCTCGGCTATTCGATGGGAGGGGCGGTTTCCATCAGCGTGGGCGCCGGCGACCCACGCGTGCGCGCCGTCTGCGCCGACAGCGCCTTCGCCGACCCGGTCAAGCTGCTGGAGGAGCGCATCCGCCAGCAGTTCCGCCTTCCGGCGCCGGTGCTGGCCGACCCGGTCATGGCCCTGATGGCCCGGCGCTCCGGGGCTCGGCTCGCCGACTTCCGTCCCGTCACCGCGGTGGCCCGCCTGGCTCCACGGCCCCTCCTCCTCATCCACGGCGACTCCGACGCCTCAGTTCCGGTGGAGCATGGCCACCGCCTCTACGCGGCGGCCGGCGACCCCAAGGATCTGTGGGTGCTCCCCGGCGTGGGACACGTGGGCGGCTACTTTGCCGACCGCGCCGCCTACGTGGAGCGGGTGATCGACTTCTTCGACCGCTCGCTGGGGTAACCGGCCGAGCCGCGAGCTAGTTGCACGCAAATACACTCATGAGTTACACTTAGGCCCGTGGACACCGCCCGCGGCACCCAAGCCCTTCTCCGCCACCTCGACGCCAGCCTCAGCAGCCGTCCTGAGGACGAGCTGATCGCCCAGGTCCTCGGTGGGGCCGAGCCGCCGGCCACCCTTCTCGCCACCGCCGGCCGGCTGGCACGCCTGCCCTTCTGGGAGCGGCGGGCTTTGGGGGCCAGCGGGCTGGTGCGCGACCACCGGGTCCCCCCACGCGAGGCGATTCGGCTGGCGGCCCTCTGGGAGCTGGCCGAGCGCTGGTATCCCGACGAGCGTCCAGCCGTCACCACACCGGGTGCGGCCCTGCACCTCCTCCAGGGTCTGCGCACCCTGACCAAGGAGGAGGTCTGGGCGCTCCTGCTCGATGCCCGGCACCGGCTGATCGCTGTCGAGCCGGTGGTCGCCGGCTCACTCAACAGCGCGCGCCTCCTGCCCCGAGACGTCCTCGCCCCCGCGCTCCGTGCCGGGGCGGCGGCACTGATCGTCGCCCACAACCATCCGAGCGGGGAGGTCACGCCCAGCCGGGCGGACCGGCTGGTCACCGTGGCCCTGCGCGACGCGGCTCGCCTGCTGGGACTGCCCCTCCTCGACCACATCATCCTCACCGCCCGGTCGCACTTCTCCTTCCGCGAGGTCGAGGCCTGGGAGACCGAGGGGGTGACCGCGGCGGCCTGAGCCGTCGGGAGCCGCACCTGATCACCGGCCGGACGGGAGGTCTCCGTGCAGCCCGCCGGTCCGGGTCGCCGGACTGCTCGCCCGGCTATGCTGCGGCGTGACGTACGGAGGTGTGGAGGGCGCGAGGTGCAGCTCATCGGAGCGGGGCCTGTGGCGACGCTGCCGCCGGCCATCGGGGCGGATCCGGGGCGAGGCGCCCGCCTGCGCGGCGGGGATGCGCGATGAGCCTCGATCCTCGGGACCTCCGCGTCGGCGCCTCCTACGAGCGAGCACGCGCGGACGCCCGCTCCGACGCCATCGAGCTCCGGCGCCGCCGGCGTGTCGATTTGGGTGACCTCATGAGCGTCGTCTTCGAGAGCCCGGAGACGCTCGCCGCCGCCGCCGAGGAGGCGCTCCGGTCGGAGCGGGTCGAGGACGCGGAGAGGGTTAAGGAGGAGGCAGGACGCTTCGGGTTGCTGCTGGCCCCCGCCGGAGGGCTCGCCGCCACCCTCTTCCTGGAGGTTTCCGATGCCGCGGAGATGGCCTCCGTGCTACCCGAGCTGGAGGGCATCGCCGAGAGCGTCCAGCTGGAGGTCGACGGCAGCCACGTTCCGGCGACGGTCTTCCCCTTCCACGCGGCCGCCACAGGTGCCGCGCCCGTCGCCTACCTCCGTTTCGAGCTGACCGCCAGCCAGCGGGAGGCCTGGATCGAGGGCGCTCGGGTGCTTCTCAGGGTGGTCCATCCGCGCTACTCGGCGAGCACCGAGCTGAGCGACGAGCAGCGCGCCACCATCGCCGCCGATCTCCTCCCCGCCGCCGGGGAGCGCCCGTGAGGACGTCCCCGGGCGCGGGCCGTCCCCGGCTCCGAGCGGCGCGGACGTGAGGCGGCGGCGCCCGTTCCCCGCCATCGCGTTCGCGACGGCGCTCGCCGCGATTGCGGTGGCCGGCTGCGGCAGCTCCGGGCCGCCGCCCCCTTGGCGCTCGGGCCATCCCGACCCGGGGAGCCTCAGCCTTCTCGACTCCACGCAGGCGGGGAGCTGCGCCTCCGCGGCGCCCGACCCCGACCAGGCACCGGCGGCGATCAGCTTCAATCGCCAGGAGTACGTGCAGGCAGGCTCGCTTCCCGCCCAGGCCCAGCCCCCCAGCGCGCTGGAGATCGACCACACCGGCAATTGGGCCTTCTGGGACGACTACGACGGCAACCTGACCATGACCACCCCCCAGGGCGACTACCTCTACAAGCCGGCGAGCTGCTGACCTCACCCGCCGCTGGACGGGGTGTCGCGCCCGTCCCTTGCCACAATCGGCGGATGGCGATTCCTGGGGTCCTCCCCTTCACCGCGCTGGTGGGCCAGGAGCCGATGAAGATGGCGCTCGTCCTCAACGCCGTCAACCCGGCCATCGGCGGCGTGCTGATCCGGGGCGAGCGCGGCACCGCCAAGTCCACCGCCGTGCGCGCCCTCGCCGGGCTGCTCCCGGAGATCGAGGTGGTCGAGGGCTGCCGCTTCTCCTGCAGCCCGGGGAGTGGAGACCTCCTCTGCGACGAGTGCCGCGCCCGCCAGCTTGCTGGGGAGCACCTCCTCCGGGTCAGCCGCCCGATGCGGGTGGTCGAGCTCCCCATCAACGCGTCCGAGGACCGGGTCGTCGGCACTCTCGACATCGAGCGCGCCATCAAGGAGGGGGAGCGCAGTTTCGAGCCGGGTGTCCTGGGTGACGCCAACCGCAACATCCTCTACGTCGACGAGGTCAACCTCCTCGACGACCACCTGGTCGACGTCCTCCTGGATGCGGCCGCCATGGGGGTCAACATCGTCGAGCGGGAGGGCATGTCGGTCGTCCATCCCTCGCGATTCATCCTGGTCGGGACCATGAATCCCGAGGAGGGAGAGCTCCGCCCTCAACTCCTCGATCGCTTCGGCCTCTGTGTCGACGTGGTCGGGCTCCGCACCGTCGCCGACCGGGTCGCCGTGATGGAACGGGACATCGCCCAGCAGGCGGACCCGGGTACCCAGCGAGGATCCAGCCAGGAGGACGAGGCACGGCTGCGCGCGATCATCGTCAAGGCCCAGGAGCTGCTGCCGCTCGTCGAGGTGCCCACCGAGATGCGCTGGCTCATCGCCCTCGCCTGCATCGACGCCGGGGCGATGGGCCACCGCGCCGACATCGTGGTCAACCGCACCGCCCAGACCCTCTGCGCACTCCGCGAGGCCGAGGCGGTGGTCGAGCATGGGACGAGCGCGGAGGCGGGGGTTCCGGCCACCAAGTCCCTCTCAGCGACCGTCGAGGACATCACGGTCGCGACCGATCTCGCACTCCGGCACCGGCGCCGCGACCGTCCCGGCCAGGCGAGCGGCAGCTCCTCCAAGGTGGCCGAGCAGCAGCGGGAGCGGATGCAGGAGCTGGCCGAGCAGGCCAGGGAGGAGACAGCGACCGCGGACGGGGAGCCTCAGAGCTCTGAGGAGTCGACGTCGGAGACGGATCAGGAGACCGGGGATAGGTCGGCCGGCCAGCGCGGCGCGGAGGCGGCCGGCGACGAGAACGCGCGGCTCGGGGTCGATCAGCTCTACGAGGGGGAGCTCTTTCCGGTGCGGTCGATCAAGCTGCCTCGAGACCGCAAGTCACGCGTCGCCACCGGCAAGCGGTCCAGCTCCGAGTCCCGGGACAAGCGCGGCCGTTACGTGCGCGCCGTGCTGACCGAGCGCACNNGTCGCCTTCGACGCGACCCTGCGCGCGGCCGCGCCGCACCAGACCAGGAGACGTGCCGAGGGGCCTGCCGGTGGGCCTGCGCTGCGCCTGGAGAAGCAGGACCTTCGCCAGAAGGTCCGGCGGCGCCGGACCGGAACCCTGATCGTGTTCGTGGTGGACGCGAGCGCCTCGATGGACGCCGAGCAGCGGATGCAGGCCACCAAGGGCGCGGTGCTCTCGCTGCTGCGCGATGCCTACGTCCGCCGCGACAAGGTGGCGCTGGTCGTCTTCTCCGGCCGCACGGCGCGGGTCGCGCTCTCCCCGACCAACAGCGTCGACCTCGCCGAGGCGCGGCTGCAGCGCCTCACTGTCGGCGGCACCACCCCGCTGACCCACGGGCTGGTGGCCGGCCTCAAGCTGGTCCGGACCGAGCGGCTGCGCGACTCCAACGTCTACCCGCTCATCGTCCTCATCTCCGACGGTCGGGGAAACATCTCGCTCTTCGGCGAGGAGCCGCTGGTCGAGGCACAGCGCATCGCCGAGCAGATCGGCCACGAGCACATCCGGACGCTCATCATCGACTCGGCGAGGGACACCACCGGGACCCAGCTCCCCGGCGCCGGCGTGCTCAGCGGGCACGCTCTCCTCGGCGGCTTCGGTTTCAACGCCTGTCTGGACCTCTCCGAGCGCAGCGGAGGCGAGTACCTCGGCCTCTACGATCTCTCCCAGGGCGCGATCGTTGCGGGCGTGGAGAGAAGCCTGCGCAGCCGATGATGGAGAGGCAGCGGACCGGGAGCGGGAGCCCACTGCCCTCGAGGAGGTTCGAATGACCAGTGTGTTGGTGACCGGCTCGGCGGACGGCATCGGTCGCGAGACCGCCCGAAGCCTGATTCGCATGGGCCACCGCGTGGTGGTTCACGCTCGGAGCTTTGACCGCGCCGCCGAGGTGAGGAATGCGATCCCGGATGCCGCCGAGGTCGTCGTCGGCGACCTGGCCTCGTTGGAGGAGACCCGCGATCTGGCCGCCGCTGCGGGCCGTCACGGGCCCTACGACGCCGTCATCCACAACGCCGGGGCCGGCGGCGCACCCCACCGCGCGGTCACCGCCGATGGCATCGAACTCATCTTCCAGGTCAACGTGCTGGCCCCCTACCTGCTCACCGCACTGATGGAGCGGCCCGCCCGGCTCGTCTACCTGACCTCGGGGTTGGAGGCGAACGGAGTGGTGGACCTGGGCGACCTCCAGCACGAGCGCTCTCGTTGGGACGGCGAACAGGCCTACTCGGATTCCAAGCTCTGCGACGTCCTCCTCGCCTTCGCGGTGGCGCGGCGCTGGCCGGAGGTCCGCTCCAACGCCGTGGACCCCGGCTGGATCAGGACCAGGATGGGCGGGCCGGGCGCCCCCGGCACGCTGCCTCAGGGGGCCGACACCCCGGTCTGGCTGGCGAGCGGCGACGACCCGGCAGCGGCCGTCTCCGGCCGCTACTTCAAGGAGCGCCGGACACTGCGTTCCAATCCGGCCGCCTATGACGAGAACCTCCAGGAGGGCCTACTTCGTGCCCTTGCCACTCTCAGCGGCGTGACGCTTCCGCTCTGAACCCGGCGGGGCCGGTGGCTCCCGCCCTGGCCGCTGATCGCAGATTCTGGCGCAGCGAACGCGCCCGGTAAAATCTGGCCTGATGACGCGCCATCTCCGTCGCCTGCGCGCTGCCCGGCGGTGACGGCCGCCTCTGCGACCACCGCCAAGGGTCCGGCCCCTTCCCCCGACCGGGGGCGGGGGCCGCTTCTTGCCGCCTCCGGGATCGTCAAGCGCTACGGGGTCAAGCACGTCCTGGATGGCGTCGACCTGACCGTTCATCACGGCGAAGTGGTCGCCCTGGTGGGGGAGAACGGGTGCGGCAAGACCACCCTGCTGCGGATCTGCGCCGGGATCGCCCATCCCGACGCCGGCAGAGTGGAGGTGCGCGGGCGCATTGGGTACTGCCCGCAGGAGCCCGGCCTGCTGGAGCTGCTCAGCGCCGATGAGCACCTGGCCCTCTTCGGCGCCGCCTTCGGCCTCAGCAGAAAGGCGGCGATCGCATCCGGGCGGCGCCTCCTGGAGGAGCTCGACTTCCCAGTCGGCGACCGATCTGTCTCCAAGGATCTCTCGGGCGGGACCCGGCAGAAGCTCAACCTCGCCCTCGCCCTTCTCGGTGACCCGGAGCTGCTCCTCCTCGACGAGCCCTACCAGGGGTTCGACACCGGCTCCTACGTCAACTTCTGGGACCACGTCACCGGGTGGCGTGCCGCGGGCAGGGCGACCGTGGTCGTCACCCACATGCTCGGTGAGCTCTCCCGGGTCGACCGGGTGGTGGACCTGACCCACCCGTCGCGCCGCGCATCGGCGCCCGCGGAGGCCGGGAGGTGACCGAGGTGAGAGCCTTCCTGCAGCGCACCCTCATCGCCGCCGAGATGCAGGGCCGTCAGCTGCTCCGCCGGCGGATGGCGCTGGCAATCCTGGTCGCGCTCCCCGTCGCCCTCTACCTGGCCATGCTCACCCAGAGCCGGGAGAGCGCGATCGAATTCGGGGCCCTGGGGATGAGCTGGTCGGTGGCCTGCGCGGCTCTCTTCGCCGTCCTGGCGGCACGGGAGGCCGAGCCCCGGCTGGTGCTCATCGGCTTCCGCCCCGCCGAGCTGATACTCGGACGCTTCCTGCTCCTGCTCGTCGGCGGCACCGCCTTCGCGGCGCTCGTCGGCGTGGCCATGACCCTGGCGTCGTCGCCGGTGTCCGTCGCCGCCCTCTTCGGCTCGTGCCTTCTCGTCCCCCCGATCGCGGTCTCCCTGGGCCTCGCCGTGGCCGCGGTCCTGCCCCATGACCTGGAGGGGACGCTCGTGATCATCGGCCTGGTGGGCATCCAGCTGGCGCTCAGCGGAGGGGCGTGGGTCAACGGCATCCTCCCCATGAACGGCCCCATCCAGCTCGCCTACCTGGCGGGTGGCTTCCCCGCCGACCCGGTGGGCCTGATGCTCGTGCACAGCCTGGTGTACGTGGTGGCGCTGCTCGCCATCGCCGCCGCCGGCTGGTCGCTGCGGGTCCGGGTCCGGCGCGGGCGCCCGGCAGCGCCGGCTCAGTGAGCGACGAGGCCCCCAGGAGGCTCTTCTCCGGCGCTGGCCGGCCCTCACCCGAGCGGGGCTCCCCTCCTGAGCCCCTCTAACCGCGGCCCGAGCGTCCGGCGACCGATGCCGCGTCCTGCAGCTCCCGGGCGATGGTGGCGTGGCTGCCTGCCGTATCGGCCATCTCCAGAGATGTGGCCGAGAGCTGCTGGCCGGAGGCGCTGATCTGCTCCATCGCCTCCACTACGTGCTCGCTTGCGCTCTGCTGTTCGGCGCTGGCGACGCGCACCTGCGAGCTCGCCTCCGCGACCTCCTCCATGAGCCGGAGCCCGGATTCGAGCTGGCTCACCCCCTTCTCGATGGCCATCACCGTCGCTCCCGTCTCGAGCTGGGCACCCCTCGTTATCTCGTCGATCTCCTCGGACAGCAGCTTCGTCCGATCAGCCAGACGTCGGACCTCGTCGGCGAGCACGCCGAATCCGCGTCCGGCGGCCCCGGCCCTGGCGGCTTCGATGGCCGCGTTGAAAGCCAGGAGGTTGGTCTCGCCGGCGATGTCGTTGATCACCGTCACGATGCCCCTGATGTCGCGCACCCGCTCGCTCAGGGCCACGGTTCGGTCGCTGGTGGCGCGGATCTCCTCCTGGGCCTGCATGAGGCTCGTCTGCGTCAGGCTCGCTCTGGCCGCCACATGATCGATGCTCTCGGCGATCTGGGCTGAGGCTCGGGCGAGCTCGCTCATGGTTGCCGAGGTCTCCGTCGCGGCCGAGCTCTGCTCATGGGTGGTGCTGGCGAGCTGCGACGAAGCGGCGGCGAGCCTGGCTGCCGACTCACCCATCGCGGTGCTGGCCTTCTGCACCCTGCCTATCAGGGTCACGAGGCTCTCCACCATCCGGTTGAAGCTGTCTCCCAGCGCCGCCACCTCCACCGTCCCGGTCGGCCGGACGCGGGTGGAGAGGTCGCCGGCGGCGATGCTGCGCGTCGCCGATGCCAGCCGGTTGATGGGCCGGGTGATCCGAAAGGAGATGATGAACAGGGCGATCGCCAGCAGGCCCACCCCGCCCAGGAGCATGAGCGCGGCGAGCCCCTGCCCACGGCTCACCGGCGCCAGCGCCACGCTCGAGGGTTCGGTGGCGGTGATCGCCCAGCCGAGAGACTCGTCGCGCACGTAGCCGGCGATCGCCGCGCCGTTGCCCTGCCCGTACCCGACTGCTCCCGCCTGGCTCCCGGCGCGCAGGGCGGTGTCCACCGATGGGGTGTGGACCACTTGGCTCAGCGCCCCGTCCTGGGCCATGGCCGCGGCGTTCGTCACCGACATCAGGGAGCTGAAGACCAGGCGATGATCTGGCGCCACGGCCTGGATGACGATGGGCGACGACGTGCTGGCGATGACCGTGTCGAAGACCTGGGTGAGATCAGCCGCGATGTCGATGCCTCCGGCCAGGTAGCCGGTGAAGTGGCCACTCTCCATGATCACCGGGATGTAGGCATACCAATAGAGTTCTCCCCCCGACCGCGCCACGGGGAGGATCGTCGCTCCCAGACCTCCGGCACCGAGGGCTCCGGGCTGTGGATACGAGGGAGCGGTGCCGACCGCGGTGGAGGCGTCCAGCAGGCCTTGGCTGCTGACGAGGTCAAGCTCGCTGAAGGTCGACTCGGTCTGAGCAAGGTACTCCTGCAACACGGGCCCCACCCCGCTCTGGGGGATGGCGGCGGTGGCGAGGCCCTCGGCGTAGGCGGCAAGCTGACTCTGGGCGAGCTGAGCCCACGCGTCGAGGCGGCTGGCGCCGGACTGCGCAAGGTCCTCGAGGTGCGCCTCCGTCGAATTCGTGAGGGCGGTCGATGAGCTGCTCGTCAAGACCAGGACGATCGCGCTCATCGCGGCGATCGTGATCACTAGGGTCTCGGCGATCAAGCGCACGAAGAGGTGGCGGCTCGCCGTCCGGAGGCTGCGCATGCCAGCGCCGACGCGGCCTCCGAGCACCTTCTGATCACCGTGTCCGCGACGGCGTGCACGGGCTGTTGCACGTCTGATCATGCTGGTCTAGTTATGGCATGCCAGACGCGTCAGACGTGACGGCAGGGTCACGCACCGGATGTTGGAGTGGCACAACCGGATGATGGTGTTCTAGTCGTGAACGACATCTCGGGTGCGATGTTCATGGTTTGGGCTGTCCAAACTCGTCCCGCCCCGGTCAGGCGGTCACGCCGTCCGCGCATGCATCCGGCCTCGGCGGTGATGGCGGCTCAGCGCCCCGCAGCCTGCCACACTCGCAGCACCTCTCCGGCGAGGTGCGTCTCACCTTCGGCATCCGCCATCACGGTGTCCAGGACATGCGGGCGCATCCCCAGGGCGCTCACTCCGTCCGCCAGCGCGCCATCGGCGACATCGAGGACGAATTCGGCGGCGACCGCTGCATAGTGCCGCGCCACCCCGAGAGCGCTCGGGTCCTCGCCCAGCTGAGCCATGATCGCGACCGTCGGTCCCTTCAGAGCCCGGCCACCGACGACCGGCGAGACCGCCAGGACTCGCTCGCGCCGAAGGTGGGGGCCGAGCAGGGCGCAGATGGGGTCGATGCTGAGCAGCGGATTGGAGGGGCCGATCACCACCAGGTCCGCCCCGCTCACCGCCCCCACCGCGGCGGGCGCCGGCACCGCCTGCTCGAGGCCGTCGAAGCGCAGCCCGCGAACCGGAGGCTCGCAGCGGCTCCTGACGAACCATTCCTGGAAGCTCAGCTCGCCGGCGTCGGTGGCCACCCGGGTGCGCACCGGGTCGTCGCTCATGGGGATGACGGCCACCTGCAGCCGGAGACGCCGGCCGATCTCGGCGGTGGCCTGACTCAGGCTCGCCCCCCTGTGGCGGAGGGTCGAGCGGAGGAGGTGGAGGCCGAGGTCCCGGTCGCCGAGTCCGAACCAGGCCGGCTCGCCGAGCTGTCCGAGCATCTCCAGGGCGTGGAAGCTCTCGTCGCGCACCCCGAAGCCGGAGTCCTCGTTGAACAGCCCGGCGAGGCGGTAGAGGACGGCGTCGGTGTCGGGACAGACCAGCAGTCCCCACATCACCTCGTCATCGGCCGTATTGGTGATCACGCTGAGCTCTCCCGGAGCCAGAACGCGCGCCAGCCCGCAGGCGAGCCGGGCGGCGCCGGTGCCTCCGGCCAATATCGTCACCCGCACACGATCACCGGAAGAGGTCCAGGTCGGCGCTGCGGACCAGCTCCCGCCCGGTGCCCGGGGACGCCCCCAGGCCGAGCCCGCGGACGACGACGGCGGGGATCCTCTTGGTCTTGCCCATGACCAGCTCGGCCGCCGCGGCGATCTCGTCGGCCACCGCCACCACCGTGGCGTGGAGAGGCATGCCGAAGTCGTCGGGGCTTCCCCGGTAGTCGACGGTTGCCGGTATCCCGGCCACGCCCAAGGCGACGTTGCAGAGGCCGACCCGCCAGGGGCGGCCGAAGGTGTCGCTGATCACCACCCCCACATCCGCCCCCACGACCCCTCCGATGCGCCGGCGCAGCCCGTCCGCGCTCCGGTCGCAGTCCACCGGCAGGAGGCAGACGAGGTCGTCACCGGGAAGGTTGGACCGGTCGACGCCGGCGTTGGCACAGACGTATCCGTGCCGGGTCTCGACGATCAGGACGCGATCAGCGCGCACCACTCGGACGCTCTCGTCGAGGACGACCTGGACCATCCGCGGGTCGGCGTGCAGCCGCTCGGCCAGCTCGAGTGCTCGCGGGCTCGGCGCCACGGTGCGGAGGCTGCGCAGCCTTCCCTCCGCCTTGGAGACCACCTTCTGGGCCACCACCACGACGTCGCCGGAGCGGAGCGGGGCGGCTCGCTCCGCGATCAAACCGCCCAGGTCGTCGCCGCTCGCGATCTCAGGCAGCCCCTCGATGCCGTAGAGCGCGACACCGCCGGCCGGCCCGTCGGTCACGCGGGCTCTCCCGTGGCCGCCCGCCAGCGGTCCAGGGTGGCCAGGTCGTCCGGCTCGTCGACGTCCAGGGCCAGCGCCGGCTCCCAGTGGACGACCAGCTCCCGGCCCCGCCGTCTCGCCTCCGCGGCGAAGCGGGGAAGGGACGCTTCACCGAACTGCAGGTCGAATCCGTCGATCGGACGCAGGTAGAGGGCGTTGGTCCCCTCGCGGCCGAGCGCGGGGGCCACCACCGCGACCGGCCCCTCCACCGCTTCGGCGCGCTCGAGAAGGCGGCGGAGGCTGCCCGCATCGACGAGGGGGAGATCGGAGCTGAGCAGCAGGCAGCCGGAGCCTCCCCGGGCGAGCACCTCGGTCAGACCTCGTTCGGCGGCACGGTTCTGGCCGGCGGGTTGCTCCTCGACCAGGGCTTCCGCTCCGCACCGCCGGGCCAGTTGGGCAGCCCCCGGGCCGCCGCAGACGGCGAGGGTGACGGCGACCGCCTGCGCGGCCTCCAGAGCACGCACGGCGCACTCCTCGGCGAGGCGAACGCGCTCGGCGCCGGAGAGCGCGGCGGCCAGGCGGGTCTTCGCCGTGCCCGGCTCCTTGATCAGCACGACGATCTGCGCCGTTTCTCCCATCCCCCGGAGTCTAGTTGGGGCGGGCGATGGGGCGGATGCCGGCACTGGAAGTCGTCCGGTCGCTCCATTGGCGGGGTGAGCCGAGCGCGGCTGAGCCGCGCCGGCGAGGGGCGGCGAGCCCCTGTGAGAAGAGGAGGGGTCCCCGCGCCGCCTGCGACGCGGGGAAGCTTTGCAACAATGGCGCGATGCAGCGCGGCCGCAGTATCTTCCCGTTCACTGCGATCGTCGGCCAGGAGCCGATGAAACAGGCCCTCGTGCTCAACGCGATCAACCCGGCCATCGGCGGGGTGCTGATCCGCGGGGAGAAGGGGACGGCCAAGTCGACGGCGGTGCGGGCCCTGGCGCGCCTCCTCCCCGAGCTGGAGGTGGTCGCCGACTGCCGCTTCGGGTGCCCTCCCGACGCCTCGAACAACCGCTGCGACGAGTGTGCCGAGCGGCTCCAGCGCGGCGAGACGCTCCCTCGAGCCACGCGGCAGATGCGGGTGGTCGAGCTGCCCATCAACGCCTCGGAGGACCGGGTGGTCGGGTCGATCGACATCGAGGCCGCCATCAAGAAGGGCGAGAAGGAGTTCGAGCCCGGGGTGCTCGCCGAGGCCAACCGCAACATCCTCTACGTCGACGAGGTGAACCTCCTCGACGACCACATCGTCGACGTCCTCCTGGACGCCGCCGCGATGGGCACCAACACCGTGGAGCGCGAGGGCGTCTCGGTGTCCCACCCGGCTCGGTTCATCCTGATCGGGACCATGAACCCGGAGGAGGGAGAGCTGCGACCCCAGCTCCTCGACCGCTTCGGGCTCTGCGTGGATGTCGAGGGCATCCGGGACGTCCGGCAGCGGGTCGAGATCGTCGAGCGCCGCGAGGCATTCGAGGACGACCCCGAGGCGTTCGCGTCCAGCTGGGAGCCGGAGGAGCACGCGGAGGCGGAGCGGATCCGTAGGGCCATCCTCTCCCTCGGCGACGTGGCCGTCGATCGGGAGATCCTCGTCGCCATCGCCCATCTCGGCATCGAGCTGGAGGTTGACGGCCACCGCTCGGACCTCGTCACACGCAAGGCTGCCCAGGCGGTCGCTGCCCACGAGGGGCGGGACCGGGTCACCCTCCAGGATGTCGAGGGGGTGGCTCCCATGGTGCTGGCCCACCGGACCAAGCCCACCGCCGGCTCCCGGCGCGGCCTCGCCGATATCGGCGAGATCTTGCGCAGCGCCGGTGACGGCTTCACGGGGCGTGGTCGGTAGGGTGGACGTCGCCGCCCCCTCCGCGCAGGCCTCGCCTGCAGGTCTCGAACCGCCGTCGGGGCTCCAGCACCGCCTCGTCCACGGCGACCAGGAGGCGGTGGTGACCGAGGTCGGGGCGACGCTGCGCTCCTACAGCGTGGGCGGGCGGCCGGCGATCCTCGGCTTCGACGCGACCGAGCAGGCGACCCACGCCCGGGGTCAGATGCTGCTGCCCTGGCCCGGGCGCGTCGGCAACGGCCGGTATCGGTGGCAGGGCGTCGACCACCAGCTCCCCCTCGACGACGAGTACGGGCTCACCAATGCCATCCACGGGCTGGCCCGCTGGGCGAACTGGACGGCCGAGGCCCCCGCCACCGACCGCGTGGTGATGCGCTACCGGCTCCATTCCCGTAACGGCTACCCGTTCTGCCTGGACCTGACGGCGACCTTCGATCTGGATGATTGCGGCCTCCGCGTCACCCTCTCGGGGACCAACCTCTCCGGCGTTCCCGCCCCTTTCGGCGCCGGCTCGCACCCCTATCTGGCGGTGGATGGCGAGCTGGTCGACGGCTGGCGGCTTACCATCCCGGCGGAAGCCCGGCTGCGCACCGATTCGCGGATGCTGCCGACCGGCAGGGAGCCGGTGGCGGGAACGGAGTTCGACTTCCGGGAACCACGCGTGATCGGACACACCCAGCTCGACACCGCCTACACCGATCTGGTCCGCGACCCCGACGGTCGAGCCCGGGTCTCGCTGGAGGCGCCGGATGGGCGGCGGCTCGTGCTCTGGACCGATCGCGACTGCCCCTGGCTGGTCCTCTTCAGCGGAGACGCCCTCGAGCCCGCCCAGCGGCGGCGCGCGCTCGCCGTGGAGCCCATGACCTGCCCACCCGACGCCCTTCGGAGCGGCGTGGATCTGATTGTGCTGCAGCCCGGTGAGACCGCCACCGCGTGCTGGGGGATCGACGTCACCGGCTTCCGCGGTTGACCGGGCGCGGTCGCGGTGCTCGGCGCATCCCAGCCCGGCCCGGCGGCCGGGTGCCTCAGGCGCCGGCCGCTCCCGCCACCGCATCTGGCCGCCAGGAGCTGGCTGTGACGGCGTCGAGGGCGAGGCAGATGGCCCCGATCATCTCGGCGCGCCCACCCAGCGTGCTGGACAGGATCTCCACGGCCCGGGCGGCGGCGGGCACGGCCCGCTGAGCCACCGTCTCGCGGAGCGGGCCGAGGATTACCTCGCCCGCCTGGGCCAGCATCCCGCCCACCACCACCCGCTGAGGACTGAGGAGATTGCACAGGTCGGCGATGACGACACCGAGGGCATGGCCGGCATCAGCGAAGGCCCGCCGGCAGCGGACGTCTCCCAGGTCGGCCAGCTCGAGGACCCGGGAGACGGTCAGCTCATCGCCGTAGGTGCCGCGCAGCATCTCCAGGAAGCTGTCGGTCCCGACCACTGTATCCAGGCAGCCGCGATTGCCGCAGCGACAGAGCTGGCCGTACGGATCGATGCTGATGTGGCTGACCTCTCCGGCCGTCCCGGCGGCGCCGTGATGAACCCGCCCTCCGATGATCAGACCGGCGCCGACGCCGGTGCCCACGTTGAGGTAGACGAGGTCTTGGCAGCCCCGTCCGGCGCCGAACCGCAATTCACCCAGGGCCCCGAGATTGCCGTCGTTGTCGACGACCACGGGCAGACCGAACAGCTCGCGCAGCGTGCTGGACGCTTCCAACCCGGCCCAGCGGTGAAGGATGGCGTGCCATCCCACGCGTCCCAGGCCCTGGTCGATGGGTCCGGGAAGCCCGACCCCGGCCTGAATGAGGTCGCTGCGCTGGAGTCCGGCCTTGGCGAGAAGGCGCGCCGTCATCGCCGACGCCTCCGCACAGCTCTCCTCCACACCCAGGTCCTGCGGCAGCGCCCTCTCCTCGTCGCCCAGCACCCGGCCGCCCAGATCGGCAACCCCGACCCTGACGTGGCGGTGGCCGAAATCGACGCCGAGCACCGCGTTGGAGGTGCGGCCGATGACGGCCTCCAGGGCCCGGCGGCTGCCGCGCAGTCCCCCGCGGGTGCGCACCAGCCCGCGCCGCTCGAGCTCCGCAACCAGGTTGGAAACTGTCGCCCGGGAGAGTTCCGTGCGCCTCGCGACGTCGGCCTGGGTCAACCCCGCGTTGTTGCGGATGGCGCCCAGAATCCGCTCCACGTTGGCCTCGCGCAGAGCTCGGAGGGCACCTCCAAGCCGCGGCGGTGGAGCACCGGAGGTTGCCCAGCGCCCAGGGCCATCATCATCAGACATTGAACGAACCTGTTGCCCTAAGGCGCACTGCCTCCGCCGCACCGAGAGGCGGGGAAACTGGAAACCAGTCCGCGTGAAGGGTAACCGACCCCGCGGGGTGGAGGCAACACGCCGCCTATGTCCAAAATATCGACAACATCACCCAACCTATGTTCAAAGTATTGACAACATCACCCCACCGGGTGATCTTGCTGTCTAAACCTTGACAAGCTCCGACGGCGCCGATCACACTCCGATCGCGGCTCGCCAGAGTGCCGCCGAGGCCCCCGAAGGGGAGTACCTGCGCCGCGTCGCTGCCGGAGGCTCGCGGAGGCAGTATCCACTGATTCCGGTTGGGAGGTAGGACCCCATGAACATGGGAGGCAAACTCGGAGCTGGCCGCCACCACGGTGTGCGAGCGATCGGGCTCATGACCGCGGTCGTCGCCCTGGTAGGGGCCGCCTGCGGGTCATCGTCGACCGCGCCGGCGTCGTCGTCGGGGACGACCTCGGTCGGCAGCAACACCATCCCGTCGGGGCTCAGCGCCACGTCCTTCACGAGCGACATCTCCACGACGATGTCCGGGTTCAAGGCGCTGACTGAGTACGCGACCAAGGAAGCCAACTCCCTGCAGGTCGGAGTCATCCTTCCTGACACCACGTCGTCGACCCGCTACGTGGACTTCGATGCGCCCTATCTGACTGACGCGTTCGCGGACGCTGGGTACACGACGAGCCAGTTCCGGATCGACAACGCCCAAGGCAGCGACGCGACGGAGCTGGACGACGCGACCGCTGACATCAACCTGGGAGCCAAGGTCCTGGTCATGGACCCGCTCGACGGACCGACCGGGATTGCGATCGCGCAGCTCGCGGAGTCCAAGGGCGTCACGCTGATCAGCTATGACCGCGCGACTTTCCAGGGCTCCGACACCTACTACGTGAGCTTCAACAACGAAGAGGTCGGCACGCTCATCGGGAACGGCTTCCTGACCTGCCTCACCTCCGAGGGAATTAGCAACGCGCAGGTGTTCGTGCTGAACGGCGGCGAGGACACCGACCCCAACGCCATCTCCTTCGCCGAGGGGTACAACAAGGCCGTCTGGGGCCAGGAGGCCAAGTCGGTCACCGCGGGCGCGAAGAGCACCACTGGTGGAGCCACCCTGGTGGATGAGAACTTCGCACCCGGCTGGAGCAACACCGCTGGTGGAAACATCTTCACCCAGGAGCTCACCGCCGCCCCCACGATCAACGCCAGCATCGAGGCCAACGACGGGCTCGCTAGCGCGGTGATCACGGCCCTCCAGAAGACCACCGTGAAGGCCGGCAGCTTCCCGACCACCGGGCAGGACGCGACCGCTCAGGGGATGGCCTACATCCTCGAGGGTTGGCAGTGCGGCTCGGTCTACAAGGCGGTGTACCAGGAGGCCCAGGACGCGGTCTCCATGGCCACCATCCTTCTGGCCAAGGACAAGGTTCCGGCGGCTCTGCTGAACGGAACCACCACGGACCCCGCGAACGCGAGCATCACGGAGCCCGCATCCCTGCTGACCCCGGTGTGGGTCACCAAGGCCAACATGGAGACCACCGTGGTCAAGGACGGCTTCGACGCCGCCTCGGCCATCTGCGCCCTCGTGACACCGGCAACCCTCTGCGCAACGGATGGCATCTCGTAACCCTCTGAAAGTGCGCTACTGACGACCCCATCCTTGGTGGCGCCGCTGGGCTGCGTCCGCACCGTGCGGGCGCAGCCCGGTCGACGCCCGGGCCGGGGCAAGGCGGCCAGTGTGGGACTCGCGACACAGTAAGCTCGGTGCGGCCGGCCGGTGGGGCCGCGCCCGGGGTCCAGAGTGGAAAGAGGAGAGACGGCTCCGGAGCGGAGCCGGCGATACCGCGTCAATGATCCGTGGCAAGTGAGATGAGCCAGCCTGAGCAGAGAACCGTGCCCGACGCAGAGCCGTTGCTGAGCCT
>PLNE01000224.1 GCA_003141695.1 Candidatus Dormiibacterota bacterium | reverse complement strand
CGCCAGGAGGCGGCGGTGCTGGCGGCCGACGACGTCGACTGCGTGGTGGTGGTGGGCAGCCGGCGGAGCAGCAACAGCCGGCGCCTGGCCCAGGTCGTCGAGGAGCTGGGACACAAGCCCGCGTTCCTCGTCGACACCGCCGCCGAGCTGCGGCCGGAGTGGTTCCGGGGCATCCGCAGGGTGGGGGTCACCTCGGGGGCGTCGACGCCGACGCACCTCACCCGTGAGGTGGTCGCCGCCCTGGAGACGATGCCCGACCGGGGAGAGGTGCCCACCCCGAGCTGACCAAGGGCGCCACGGGGCGTGCGGCCGTATCAGCCGGCACCCGGACGCCGCCCACCGGCTACGAAGTGTTCACAAACGACCCCGGATCCCGGACGACGTCCTAATCTGCGGCCATGCGTTTTGGCGGCAGCAAACTCCCGGTGCGTCTCCGCGTGGCGCGGACCTTCCTCTACTGCCAGGCGACCATCGCGGTGCTTCTCGGCGCCTTCGCCCTCGAGGTCCTCGTCGTCGGCGGCGAGGGCACCGGACTCCCGCTCACCGGGGTGGTGGACCGGCAAACGCTCACCGGAAGCGGGGTGACCGCGTTCGCGGTTGTCCTGATCGCCGTCGCCATCGTCCTCGTCGTCGTGGAGCAGCAGGTGGCGGCGCGTCGCGCCGGCGCTCGCCTGGTGCTCGGCGTCGCCGAGCTCGCGTTCGCCGTCTACCTCATTGGCTTCGTGTCGACCTCGGTGGGAACATGGTTGTTCGGACCGGCATTGGGAGTGGCCGTCCTCATCCCCCACTACTGGCCGGAACTGCACTCCCACTTCCAGTCCTCCGACCAGAAGACGCCGGCGAACGCCAACACGCCGGCCGGCGCCGTGGAGCCGGATTCGGACGCAACTGCCCGACCCAATCTATAGTCGCTGGATGCGGCCGGCTCACCCGGGTCGCCGCCCCGACCACTCCACAGGAGCAATTCAGATGCAACGACCACGGGTCCCCGGATCGCTCATCCTGGGGCGAGTCCTGCTTCTCGTCGAGAGCGTGCTCTGGCTGCTGGGAGCGATCGCCGTCGCGGGCGTCGGCGTCTGGTTCCTCTCGGCCGGCGGCGCGCTCGTCAACCGCCTCCAGCAGCTCGGCTACTCCGGCGCCAACGTCTCCGCGGCAGCCGGCGTCGTCGGCGGGACCGTGATCGCCTTCGCGGTGGTCATCCTCGTGATCTCCGTCATCGGCATCTGGTCGGGTGCCGCGCTCGGCCGGCTCACGGCCGGGCCGCGGGTGACCGGCATCGTCCTCGCCTCCCTGGGCCTGCTGATCGGGATCGTGAGCGCGCTCGGCACCTCGCGGACCACCATCCACGCGACGGGGACGTTCCGCGCCTCGCCGATTCCCGGCATCATCATCGTCGTCGTCAACCTGGTGATCATCTGGGCCCTCGGTTTCAGCGGAAAGACCCGCGCGGCCTTCCGAAGGCTGCCGCCTCCTCCCGGCTACGCAGCGATGGCGCCGGCCGGGTACAGCCCGCCCCCCGCGTATGCCCAGCCGGGTGCCTCCGACGCCTTCCCGCCCCCGCCGCCTCCTCCTCCTCCGCCGCCGCCGCCGCCCGCGGGCGCTGCGTACGACTTCCCCCCGCCGCCACCCGCACCGTAGCCGGCGCGGCGCCGCGATCTGAAGGGGCCATCGCGCGGGTGCCACTGGGTCGGCCGGCCGGACCTCAGAGAAGTGAGCGGCGCTTGAGCTCCAGGTAGCGGTTGACCAGGCGCGGGGAGAGGGTCCTCGCGTCGGCGTCGAGGGTCTCGACCCCGCTCCGGCGGAGCAGCTCGAGGGTCTGCTCGCGATCGGCGATCAGCCTGGTCGCCACCGCCCGGGCGTAGGTGGAGGGCGCGTCGACGGGCCGTGCCCGGGCGGTGTCCTCGAGAGCGGGGTCGCGGACCGTGATGACGAGCGGCAGGTGCTGGCGGCGCAGCCGGGCGCACTGGCGGACCAGGGCCTGGCCCTGGTCCGGGTCGAGGACGTCGGTGAAGATCACGACCAGCGCCCGGCGCCGCTGCCAGCGACTCAGCTGGGCCAGCGCCTCGTCATAGTCGGCCTCCACCTCCCCGGCACGGAGCGGGCGCACCGCGTCGAGGAAGCGTCGCATCTGCAGCCTCCCAGGTCGGGCCGGGAGGGTGACGGTGACCTGGTCGGCGAAGGCGAAGAGCCCGACCCGGTCACCGGTGGCGAGGGCGACGTGGATGAGCAGGAGGGCGGCGTTGATGGCATGGTCCAGCTTGGTCAGGGCCCCGGCCCCCACTCCCATCAGCCGGCCGTGGTCGAGACAGACGATGACCGGCTGGGCGCGTTCGGGGATCAGCTCGGTCGCCATCAGCCGCCCGGTGCGGGCGGTCGCCTTCCAGTTGATGCGGCGCTGGGGGTCGTCGGGGACCGCCTCCCGGATCCTCTCGAACTCGGTGCCCTCGCCCGGCCGACGCTGGGTCCGCACCCCCAGCTCGGCGAGCTGGCCGCGCCGGGCCAGGGCCTCGTACACGCGGATGGCCGCCAGGTCGGCGTCGACCCGGACCGTCCCGCCCTCGCCGATCGAGGACTGACGCAGCCCGAGACGCCAGGGTCCCGGACAGCGGATCACGGTGGCTCCGAACGTCTCCTCGCCGCGCCCTGCCGGGGTCAGCGTGTAGCGCAGGGTCCCGGGCAGAGAGAGGCGGCCCGCCGCCCCCTCGGCCAGGAGCCGGGGTGGATGCTCGTCGCGGATTTCGGCGGGGATTGGCCGGACCGAGCGCAGGACTCCGCCATGGCCGGGGCGCACCCCGATGTGGACGGTCACCGGATTGGGCCGGCCGACGGAGAGGATCTCGTCGTGCTCCCGGGTCACGCTGAGGCGATCCCGCCCTGGAGCGCGCCGCGAGTCGATGAGGACAGCGAGCGCGGCCAGCGCCAACACGGCGATGCCGAGGAGGAGGAGATCCGGGTACGCGGCGCTGGCTGCCAGGGGGACCAGAGCGATGATGAGGAGCGCCGCCCCCCACCTGGTCACCGGGGGATCGGGACGCGGTTCACCGCCCGCTCCACCGCCGCCACCTCGCTGATGCCCTGGATCTCCGCCTCCGGGCGGCGGATCAGCCGGTGGCGGAGCGCCGGGACGCAGATGTCCTTGACGTCCTCGGGGGCCACGAAGTCCCGGCTCCGCAGCGCCGCCATCGCCTTACCCCCGAGGAGGAGCGCGATGGCGCCGCGCGGGCTCGCTCCCAGGGAGAGGTCCGGGCTCATCCGCGTCGCCGCCACGATCTGGCCGATGTAGCCGACGATGGCGTCGCTCACCGTGATCTTGGCGACCTCACCGCGCGCCGCCTCGAGGGCCGCCTGGTTGACCACAGCGGCGATCCCGGCCGCCGCGAGGTCGTGGGGGTCGAATCCCCGGTCAAAGCGGCGCAGCATCTCGGCCTCGGCGGCAGGGGCCGGAACCTGAACCTCCAGCTTGAGGAAGAAGCGGTCGAGCTGGGCTTCCGGAAGCGGATACGTCCCCTCGTACTCGATGGGGTTCTGGGTGGCCACCACCAGGAAGCGCCCGCCCAGGGGCATCCGCTGCCCATCGCTCGTGACCTGGCGCTCCTCCATCGCCTCGAGAAGCGCGGCCTGGGTCTTGGCGGGAGCGCGGTTGATCTCGTCGGCGAGCAGGGTGTCGGTGAAGATCGGCCCGGGGCGGAACTCGAAGCTGCCGCTGTCGGGGCGGTACACGTTGGTGCCGATGATGTCCGAGGGGAGCAGGTCAGGGGTGAACTGGACCCGCTTGAAGCCGGCGTCCATCGACGCCGCGAGGCAGCGGGCCATCAGGGTCTTGGCGGTCCCGGGAACGCCCTCGAGCAGCACGTGCCCACGGCAGAGGACCGCGAGCAGCAGCCCGTCGATCACCTGCTGCTGTCCGACCACGGCCCGGCCGATCGTCTCCTGGACGGTGCTGCGGAGGTCGGCGGCGGCGGGCATCGGGAGGCATTGTGGCAGCCCATCGGAGCCGCCGGGCGAACTCCGCGTTGCCAGCGCCCCTCGGCGGCCGGAGGGCGGGCCCTCTGGAGACAAGCGCGGCGTCCCCGCCGCTCGAGCCGTGGGGCGGTCAGCGGATCGCGCCCACACCCCACTGGGCCTCGAGCGCGTCGACACGGCGGGCGAGCCCGAGCAGCTCGCTCTCCGAGGGACGGCCGGCAGCCATGACCCTCGCCTCCCCGAGGAGGACGCCCGCCGCGCGCGCCCGCTCTTCACCAAAACTCGAGAGCGCCGCCATGAAGTCGGTATCGGACAGGCGCGGCTCCACCCCCGTCACCCTGCCCACCCGGAGCTTCAGCTCCTCCGCATAGCGCGCCGCCACCGCCCCCCGTTCGTGGGTGCGCGAGAGGAGGTGGCCGACCGCGTCGATGTGCTCGAGGACGCTCGGGACTCGTCTCGGGTCGCGCCGGGGCAGCGGCCGCCCAAGCCGGCGCCCGCTGGTGACCAGGTAGGCCAGGGCTATTACCAGGGCGAGCAGGACGGCGGCGAGGAGGGGTCCCTGGAAGACCGCGGTCAGGCCCTGGTCCGAGGTCCCGGCGGCGCCGAGATGGTGGATCTCGTCGAAGCCGACCCGGGTGCCGCGAGCGTCCTGGACCAGCCCGAGGATGAAAGGGGCCGAGGCCCCCCGCCGGAGCCCGTCGTTGCTCAGCGGGTAATCGCTCCCGATGAGGTACAGACGGCCGGCGCCGACCTGGACGGCGACGGCCACAGGGTCCGCGGCGCTACCCAGGAGGGGCACGAGGTGGCCGCCGCCGGAGAACGCCCAGACGTTCCCGAGCGGGGAGTCCCCAGAGGGGACGAGCGGGACGCTGCCGACGCCAATGCTCCCCGGGTACGGCTGACTGGGGGAGGCGGCACTGGCGTCCGAGGCCTCCGCGTCGATCCCGAGCGGCTGGAGCACCGCCGCCGCCGCGTCGGGGTCGCCGACGGCGAGGATCACCTCTCCACCACCGCGCAAGAAGGCCGTCAGGATCGCGTCGTCGCTCGCGGTGTAGGCGTACTCGTCAAGGGGCGCAGCCGATATCAGCACGTCGGTGTCCTGAAGGGTGAACTCGGAGTCGATGCGGTTGACGTTGTCGCCGATCGCCTGGAGCCAGTCGTAGAGGGCGAGGGTTCCGACCTTGTCGTTGCCCGTGCTGGTGTAGTCGTCGTCCCCGCCGGAGCCGGGGGCGGCGATGACGAGGACCACGACCAGGATGGCGAGCACCGCGACGAGGATCGCGACCGGGGTGACGTTGGAGCGCCTCATGCCGGTGGGCCGCTCCGGCCGGAGAGCGCGCGGATCGCCTGGCACTCGCCCCGCACCGCCTCCCAGCGGTCGGCATCGACGGGACCCTCCGAGTACCAGGCGCGGTCAAATCCCGCCGCGGCCGGCCCGAGCCGGGCGGACAGCTCGGGGTCGCCGCCGGCGTGGGCGAGCAGCTCAGGGGTGGTCCACGCCGGCTGCACCGGAAGCCTCCCGCGCTGCACGAGGCTCACCAGGGCGCTGCGGAAGGCGCGACGGATGGCTTCGCGGAATTCGCCACGCTCAGAGGCCGCGAGCGCCCCCGCCCACTCCGCCTCCGCGTCGGCCTCGACCGGGACCGACCCCGGGCCGACCGTCGGTTCTCGCCCCGAGGCGATCACCTGGCGGACGCGCCAGATGGCGAAGGCCACCACCACGGCGAGGATGAGGGCCGCCACGAGGATGACCCACAGGGGCCCCATGGTTCCGACCACGCTGCTCAGGAAGTTGCCGATGTCGTCAAGCAGCTGCTGGGCCCAGTCCGAGGGAGGCGGCTGATCGAGGTTGGCGAAGGTCGGTGAGTGGTACACGCCCGAGAGCGCCTGGCTCTGGCTGCCCGTCTCGGCGCCGCAGCCCGAACCGCCCGGGCTCTGGAGGGTCGCGACCTCGGTGCCGAGCAGTCCCTCGGCGCCCGCGAGGTCGCCGCCCTGGAGGTCGGAGATCACCGGATCGAGCCCGGCCGCCGCCCCGTCGGCGGACGCCAGCGCCTGGAGCTGGCGCACCGCCGACGGGATGGCCGAGCCCGCCTCGAGGTCGTTCCGGACCTGGCGGAGCTGGGCGACGTAATCGGTGCTGCAGCCCGACGCCGCGGCGGGAACGGCACCCACCAGAAGGGCGACTGCGCCGGCGAGGAGCGGCAGGACGAGGAGAGGGCGGCGGCCAGGCATCACGGTCAGAGCGACTGGGCGAGCATCTCGATATCGAAGGCCTCGCGGCGGATCCGGATGTCGTAGTAGACGAGTGTGAGCAGGATGAGGATGAAGGGCGAGGTGAAGATCTGGACAACACCGGAGGCGAGCACCTCGATAGCCGCCCTGGTGGCGATGGGCGCACCGCTGACCACCAGGCCGGTGAGCAGGCTGAGGACGTCGCTCAAGATGCCGCTCACCACCGCGATGACGATGTAGAAGAGGACGATCCGCCAGAAGGAGCCGCGGGTCAGCCGCATGCTCCGTCGGAGGGCGGCCACCGGCGAGAGCCGCTCCAGGACGACGGACTGGATGCCGAGGCACATCCTGATGTAGGTGAAGAGGAAGTAGACCAACCAGACGAGAAGCAGCAGGAACATCACCGCGACCGCGGCCACGCCACCACCCGATATCGCGATGAGGAAGACAAACCCGGCCACGACGACGAGAGGGCCGAACCAGATCCCCAGCTCGAGCAGGACGTAACCGATCAGTCCCCCGATGCGATGCCACGCCGTGCTCAGCGCGAGGCCCACGCCGGAGGGCCGGTCCAGGTACTCGTCGCTCACCACGCGAATGACGGCCCCCTGGGCCACGGGCAGCAGGAGGAGGTAGTAGGCGAGAGAGATGGCGAGGATGGTGATCTCGGCGGTCAGCACGGGCCCGAGCGCGTTGAGGGCGGCTGTCGAGGTGGTCGACTGGGGCTGCGAGGAGAAGTTGAGGAGGGTCCCGAGCGCGGATCGCTCGAAGAGGAATTCGACGGCCAGGTAGGGCAGTTGGAAGAGGGCGGTGATCGCCAGGATGATCAGGAACTTCCGGCGGTAGACCGTGAACGTCGAGTCCAGCAGCTCACCGAACGACTGGGCCCGGAACCTGCCCGAGCCGGTGACCGGGGGCGCCCAGGCCCAGGCAGGGAAGCCGGCGGGAGGGTAGCCGGGACCGGGAGGCCCGTAACCCGGGGGTGGGCCGTAACCGGGCGGCGGGCCGTAGCCCGGGGGTGGGCCGTAGCCCGGGGGTGGGCCGTACCCGGGGGGTGGGCCGTAGCCCGGGGGTGGGCCGTAGCCCGGGGGTGGGCCGTAACCCGGCGGCGGGCCGTACCCGGGGGGTGGGCCGTACCCGGGAGCCGGGCTCCCGCCAGGCGGCGGCAGTGAGCCGGGCGGCGGGTATCCCGGCGGAGGCGCGGGGGCGCCCGTCTCGGACATCGGCCCATTGTCGGCTACGCCGGTGGCGCCTGGGTCCGGCCGTCACGTCCTGTTGCAGCATGGCGCGAGAGATCGCGGCCACGCCTCAGGGCGCCGGCGGCCCCTCGGCCTGCCCGGAGCTGTCCCGGCGCCTCCGGAAGGCCAGGGCCTGGAGCACCCGCTTCACCCCGGCGTTGTCGACGACCATGCGGGGACGCTGCTTCCGGTCTCGCCGCCGGTTGCGAGCGCGCTCGCGGTCGTCCAGAGCATCGGGCTCCTCGTCAGTGGCCATACGGCGACTGTATCGCGAGCCGCCCGGCCTGTCCCCCTCCGGAAGCCCCGAACGCGACTGCTAGACTGCCGCCGGCCGGAGTCGATGGCCGCAGTGCCCGAGTATCGCCCGGACTCCGATGGCCGCCGCCACCGCCGTCACCGCGGCCGCGCCCCCGATCACTGCGGCGCCGCGGCCGTCGATGCGCTGCCAGAGGTGGCGGTGCGCTCTCAGGGCAGCTTCCAGCCGGAGCAGCGACTCCGCGTAGATGCGTTCACGGTCGGCGGGGGTGAGGCTGCCCACCCGGTAGGCGTCGCCGATCTCCGCGGCGAGCTGGACGAGGCCTCGGAGGGAGGGCGAGAGGTCCTCGACGCTCGCCCCGATCCGCTGGCGGTTGAGCGCGGCATCGAGCCGCTCGACGTCGTCGATCATCCCCGGCCCTCGGCCAGATCCGGCGGGAGGATCGGCGGGCGCTGTCGGTGCGCCTTCCCGTGGAGTCCTGCAGCGCGGCGCGTCTCCTCGGGCAGCGGCGCGCCGAAGCGCTTGCGCAGAGTGGTCAGCGCGCGGAAGGTGAGCAGCTTCACCGCCCCCTCGCTGCGGCCCATGATCTCGGCGATCTCGCGGTTGTGCATCTCGCCGGCGAAACGGAGCCCGACCGCCTGGCGCTGATCGTCGGGGAGGGATCGGACAGCGGCGCGGACCTCGGCGGCCCGGTCGTTCTTCTCGACCTCGTCGAGCGGCGACGGCTCGTCGCTCGCCAACCCCGGAGCCAGCTCGATCCAGGCCGGCCGGCGGCGCTGCCGGGCGACCAGGTTGGAGGCGACGCGGTAGAGCCAGGACGAGTAGGGCACGCCGCGCCACTCGAAGCGCGGGAGCTCCTCCAAACCCTTGGCGAAAGTGGCAGCGGTCACGTCCTCGGCGAGCTCCCGGTCCCTGGTGAGGGTGTAGGTGTAGGCGAAGATCTGGTCGACGTAGCGTTCGTAGAGCGGCGCGAACGCCGCCCTGTCCTGCTGCGCGGCCAGGATCAGCTGACGCTCCTCCTCGAGCTCGGCATCGGTGCGACGTGCGATGTCAGCGCCTCCCTCGAGGTGTCACCCAGCAGAAGCCGACCGGCTGGGGGCCGTTACGGAAGTGGAATGCGCGTCCGCCGGAGATGGGGATGAAGCCCGGCGGAGGCGGCACCATCCCTTCTCGCCGGCTCACCCGTGGAGCAGCCCGAGGCGGCGGCCCGCATCGGCGAAGGCGTCCAGGGCGCGGTCCAGCTCTTCCCGGGTGTGGGTGGCGGTGACGATGGTCCGGACCCGGGCCCTGCCGAGGGGGACGGTTGGGAAGCCGATCGCCTGGGCAAAGACACCGCGCTCCATGAGCAGGTCGGAGAGCTGGGTCGCGATCGATGCCTCCCGGCACATGACCGGGGTGATCGGGGTCTGGCTGGCTCCGGTGTCGAAGCCCAGCTCGGAGAGCCCCCGCTTGAAGTGGCGCGTGTTCTCCCACAGCCGCTCTATCAGCTCGGGCTCCGACTCCAGGACGTCGATGGCCGCGATGCAGGAGAGGGCCACCGCAGGCGGGGGGCTGGAGGAGAAGAGGAAGGGGCGGGCCCGCTGGATGAGGTGGTCGCGCACCGTCTGGCTGGCGGCGACGTATCCCCCCACCACCCCGGCCGCCTTGGAGAGGGTGCCGATGTTGAGCGCCACCCGCCCGTGGAGGCCGAAGTGGTCGGTGGTCCCCCGCCCGTGGTCTCCGAGCACGCCGGTCGCATGGGCGTCGTCGACCATCACCGCCGCCCCGTGATGCTCGGCACGCTCCACCAGGCCGGGGAGGGGAGCGATGTCCCCGTCCATGGAGAAGACGCCGTCGGTGACCAGGAGGATGCGCCGGTAGCCCTTGGCCTGCGCCTCGGCGAGCGCCCGCTCCGCGTCGTCGAGGTCGCAGTGCTCGTAGAGGATGCGGTCCGCCTTGGTGAGCCGGATGCCGTCGATGATCGAAGCGTGATTGAGCTTGTCGCTGACGACGACATCGCCCTCCTCGAGGAGCGCGCTGAGGACGCCGACGTTGACGGCGTAGCCGCTCTGGAAGACGAGCGCGGCCTCGGTGCGCTTGAACGCGGCGATGCGCGCCTCGAGCTGCTCGTGGACCGACTGCGTGCCGGCGATGGTGCGAACAGCGCCGGTGCCGGCGCCCCACTTCCGCGCTCCCTGGACGGTCGCCTCGATCAAGCGAGGGTGGGTGTTGAGGCCGAGATAATTGTTGCTGCTCAGGTTGATCAGGCTCTGGCCACCGATCGTCACCTCATGCCCCTGCGGGGACTCCAGGACGCGGAGCGGGTGGTAGAGGCCCTCCTCGCGGAGCCGGTCGAGGTCGGCGGAGAGCGACCGGTCGAGCGCCTGGACGGCGTCGGAGGGGCGCGGGGTCTCGGTCATGGCTGCAGCGACACCTTGCCACAGCGTCCGGACTTGATGAGCAGGATCGCCTCCTCGATGTCCGCCATGGCGAAGCGGTGCGTGATCAGCGCCTCGGCGTCGATCGCGCCGCTCTTCAGATACCGGGAGGTCTCCTCCCAGGTGGCGAAGAGCCGGCGGCCGGTGACGCCGTGGAGGGTGACCCCGCGCATGACCACGTCCTGCGAGAGATCGAGGCTGGTCGGCTGGTCGCCGATGCCGAGCAGGGCGACCCACCCGCCGGAGCGGACCGACCGGATGGCCGCGACGACCGCCGCCGAGGCCCCGCTCATCTCCAGCGCGCAGTCGACCTCGCCACCGGCCGCCCGGCGGACCTCCGCCTCGGCACTCCCCTCCCCGGCTTGGATGAGGGCGTCCGCCCCCATCCTGCCGGCCAGCTCGAGCCGGTACCGGTTGGGCTCCACCGCGATGACCCTGGCCGCCCCCCGTGCCTTGGCCACCGCCACCGCGGCGCACCCGATCGGGCCGCAGCCGAAGACGGCGACGGTGGCGCCCTTCAACTCCCCGTACGAGCAGGCGTGGACCGCATTGCCGAAGGGCTCCATGGCGGCGGCGACGGCCGGGGCCATCTCGGGGCCGACCGGCCAGACGTTCTCGGCGGGGAGCGCCACCAGGCCGGCGAAGCCGCCGTCGGCGTCGACGCCCAGGATCCTGGTGCCGGCGCAGACGTGGAAGTCGCCGCGCAGGCAGGCGGGGCAGCGGTGGCAGACGAGGTGGGATTCGACCGCGACCCGGTCCCCGACCCGCGCCCGGCCCTCAACCCCATCACCGAGCGCGAGCACCTCGCCGCAGATCTCGTGGCCCATGACCCGGGGCAAGTGGACCCGCGCCCGCGCCCACGGGTTCCAGTCGTAGAGGTGGATGTCGGTGCCGCAGATCGAGGCGGCGACCACCCGCAGGAGTACCTCGCCTGAGCCGGCGGAGGGCTCGGGGACGTCGGTGATGGAGACACCGGGGCGGGGGGAGGCCTTGATGACAGCACGCACGGCGGCCCGATTATGAGCGCGGGACGGGCTCCGGCCCCTCGGCCGGTCAGGGGGCCGGGGCTCTCTTCGGGCCTGGCACGCGGGGCGCGGAGACCACCCTCTCGATCAGGGCGCGGAAATGGAGGAGGGTGGTGGGAACGAGCAGGGGCAGGCCGACCACCAGGTTGGCGAGGGTGACGGGCCCGCCCCACACCTTGACCAGCATGCACACGAAGAGGACCAGGCCCGTGAGCATGGTGCTGTAGCGGCCCCAATTGGTCCGCACCAGCTCGGGCCGCCGCCGGAGGAGAAAGACCACCGGCGTGAGCAGCAGCGGGCCGATGTAGCGGACCACGATGAGGACGGCCAGCCACCAGGTGAAGATGCCCAGCCAGACGCTGCCCAGGGCACCGACGCTGAAGAAAAGGGCGTCGGTGCCGGGGTCGATGGCCTTGCCGAGCTGGGTCACCGGGCCCCACCGGCGGGCGACCCAGCCATCGACGGCGTCCAGCATTCCCACCGATCCGCCGATGAAGATCCAGAGGATGAGCCCGAGCCGGTCCGGCAGCGACCAGGCGGTGCAGAGCAGGAGCGGCGGGCAGAGCCAGGCGCGGATCGCCGACAGCCCGTTGGGCACCCCGTAGACGTCGACGCGGCTGCCGTCGGGGCGGACCAGCATGGTGGCGCCACCGGCCATCACCAACGCCACCACCAGCCAGCAGCCGAAGGTCAGAAGGCCGGCGACCACCCATCCGCCGCCATGCAGCTGGGCGATGACCAGGGTGAACGCCTCGCCGGTGACGAGCCCGACCGCCAGCCAGCCGTAGAGCGAGTGGCGCAGCCCCGGGCTGCTGCGGAGCCGGTCCGCCGACTGTGAGATGAGCCCGGCGAGGCCGGATGCTCCCGAGGTGACCGCTGCCGCAGCCCCTATTGGATGACCAGGCAGGTGATGGTCTTGAAGACGCCCTCGGCGGCCTGGACTTTCTCGACGATCAGCTTTCCGATGCCGGCGATGTCGCGCGCCTCGACCTCGGCGATCACGTCGTATTCGCCACTGATCGGGTCGGCCTTGAGGATCCCCTCCTGCCCATGGAGCTTGTTGGCGACCTCCAGCGACTTGCCGGCGGTGGCGCTGATGAGCACGTAGGCGCGGACCATCTTCTCCCTCCGAGTGAACTGTCGGGCGAATGTACCACGCTGCCGCGGGCACCCCGGTTAGCATGGACTCGTGTCGCTGCGCTGGGCATGGCTGGCCGCGATCCTGCTCGCACCCCTGCTTCGGAAGTTCGTCCGCTCCCGGCAGGGGGGCCGGCCGGTGGTTGACATGCAGGGCGTCCGCGTTCGGGTGGCGTCGGCCCGGGAGCCGGCGGAGATCGCCGGCCTCGTGATGGTCGTCGCGGTGCTCGTCTGCTGCTGCGGTGCACTGCTCGCCGCCGGGGTCACGGCGCTGCTGCTCAGCCCTCAATGGCTGGGGGGAGTGCTCGTCGCGGTGGCGGCCGTCTGTGCCCTGGCGGCGGTGCCGGAGGTCCGCGGCATCCAGCGGGGACTGCGCGCCCGGCGGCTCCGGCTGCATGGCGACGACGTGACCCGCGAGCTGGACAGCACTCCGCCCCGGTAGTCGGGCCGGTCCCCAACCGACCCTGCCGCAACGCACAATCGCACCCATGGCGAGGAGCAGCCGGCGCGGCCATCTCACAGCCCTGGCCGGGCTGGTCGCGGCCATCGGCGGGCCCATCGCCATCACCGCGCTCCTCAGCACGGTCGGATCCGCCTCAGCGCGCGAGTACGTCTTCCTCTACCTCGGTCTGGTGGCGGTGCTCGGCACCCTGACCGGGTTCCCCTCCGCGCTCACCGCCGCGGCACTCAGCTTCGCGCTCGTCGACTACTTCTTCGTCCCCCCGGTGCACACCCTCACCATCGCCGACCCCAGCGACCTCATCGACCTGGTGGTCTTCGCCGCGGTCGCGATGGCAGCCGGCGGCGTCGGCTCGGGTCGGCGCCATGCCCAGATCGAGGCGGAGCGGCTCACCGCCCAGCTGCGCCACACCAATGCGCAGCTGGAGCAGCTGGAGCGCGAGCAGGCGGAGGCGGCGGCGCTCGCGGTGCGGCTCGCGCAGACCCAGCAGCAGGTGCGGGTGCTGGAGGCGTCGGACCGGCTGCGCAGCGACCTGCTCGCCAATGTCTCCCATGAGCTGCGCACCCCGCTGGCGAGCATCCTGACCGGCGCCACCGACCTGCTGGACCGCCCCCGCCTCCCAGCCCCCGTGCACGCCGACGTGGAGGCGATCATCGGCCAGGCCCGCCGCCTCGAGCGGCTCGTCTCCGACCTGCTCGACATGGCCCGCATCGAGGCGCATGCCCTCACCCTGGACCCGGTGGATATCGATCTGGGCGACGCCGTCGAGGCCGCGGCCGGCCGGCTGCGCCGGGCATCCCCGGGCCGGCCGGTGGCGATCGACCTGCCTCCCGACGGGCTGGAGGTGCTCGCCGATTGGGATCGACTGGGTCAGATCCTCGACAACCTGCTCCAGAACGCCGACCGCCACGCGCCCGCGGAGACGCCGATCACCGTCGAGGCGGCTCCGGGGAAGCGCTCCATGGTCGTCGTCCGCGTCATCGACCAGGGCCCCGGGGTGCCGGTGGAGCAGAGGGAGCGGATCTTCGAGCGTTTCGTACGCGGTGTGAACGACGGGGAGACGGAGGAGCACGTCCACGGTGCGGTGCCGAGCGGCACCGGGCTGGGGCTGGCGATCGTCCGGGGCCTGGTCGAGGCCCACGCCGGCCGGGTGTGGATCGAGGACCCGGAGGAGGGCGAGGGAGCGCACTTCGCGTTCACCCTCCCCGCGGCATCCGCCACCGATCAGCGGAGCTGAGGCCGGGCCGGACGATTCGGAGTGGCGCGGGGCCCTACGCGTCGTTGGCGGCGACCACGTGCACGTCGACGTCAGCCATAAGCCGGATGAGGCGGCGCAGCGTCTTTGAGCTGCTGTTGCGGCCGCTCCGCATCACCAGGATCTCGGTNNCCCAGCTGATGGGTGAGGGTGGCGTATCCGCCGAGCAGCCGCTTCTCGTCGTCGCTGCGAGAGCCGCGGCGCACCGAGACCGCGGTCAGCGCGTCGTCCCGCCGCGCGGCGTGGGCCGCGGCACGGCGGATGACGGCGTCCTGGCCGGGCTGCGGCGGGACCAGGACCAGGACCCGGGGGCGCGCCTCCCACGGCTCGTTGATCTTCGCCGTGCTCATGTAGGCGACCAGACGCCGGTCGCAGTGCTCGGCCACCCGGCGCAGCGCCATCTCCCGGAGCGCCGTCAGCACCTCAGGGCGGAACTCACCCTGGAGGGCTTTGATCGCCTCCCCGGGCGACATGATCTCCCCCTGGCGGAGCCTCTCCTCCAGCTCGGCGGGCGGGACGTCGACCAGCTCGACCTCGTCGGCGGCGTCGACCGAGGAGTCGTCGAGGATCGGCCGGTCCGTCGGGCGGCTGAGGAGCGTCCCCATCAGGCCCACGGCGCTGTGCAGGTCGCTCAGGTGGACGGTGCCGATGACGTTGATGCCGGCGGCACGGATGCGGGGCAGGACGTTGCCGACGAGCCGGCCGGTGGTGGTCAATCCCGCGAGGTCGTCGACGGCCACGACATCGGGGTTGCGCGTGAGCAGCGCCTCGACGTCGAGCACCCCCCGGGACGCCGGCGATCCGGGGCCGCCGAGCAGCGTGAGACTGCCCAGCCGGGCGGCTCCTCCCCCGCTGACCGCGCCGACGACGACGTCGGTCCCCCGCGAGGCGCGGCGCCGGGCCTCGTCGAGCATCCTCGTGGTGGCGCCGGCTCCGCGAGCGTAGCTGATGTGGAGGCGGAGCCCGCCGCGAGGCCGGCCCACGCTCATATTGCGCAGCAGGGAGTCGGGATCGGGCCGGTCCTGGGGGGCGTAGGGAGCGGCGGCGTAGCGCGCGATGACGTGGACGTCGGTGTCGGGGAGACCCTCGATCACCCGGTCGACCACTGTCGGGCGCATTCGGGCAAGGAATCCGCGGGGATGCGGCTCCCCCATCACCACGTGGCGAACGCCCCGCTCGCGGGCGATGGCCACCAGGGTGGCAGCGATGTCGTGGGACTCCGGCTCCAGCACCGAGGTCTGCAGCTCGACCGCGAGCCGGTGCCAGGGCGCCTCGGGCCCGGATTCCCCGGCCGCGTCCTCGATGGAGCGCACGTGGACGACAGTGCAGAAGCCGCGCCGCCGGCGGGCCTGGCGCACCCCGCGCCGGATCAGCGCCTCCGCCGAGGGCCCACCGGAGACCGCGGTCAGGACGTCCTCCGGTGGTGCCTGGATGCCTCCGCGCTCCACCTCGACGCGCTCCGCCACCAGCCTGAGCCCCAGCTCGCGAAGTGCGGCCAGGTTGCCCGGACGGAAGAAGTTGCGCAGCGCCATGTCGACACGCTCCGCCGGGTAGACGTTGCCGTGGCTCATCCGCTTGCGGAGCGCCTCCGGAGTGATGTCGATGAACTGGACCTCATCGGCACGGTCGAGGACGGTGTCGGGCACGGTCTCGTGGACGGTGATCCCGGTGATCCGCTCGACAACGTCCTTCACCGACTCGAGGTGCTGGATGTTCATGGTCGTGATCACGTCGATGCCCGCCTCGCGGATGTCCTCGATGTCCTCCCAGCGCTTGTGATGGCGCACCCCGGGAGCGTTGGTGTGGGCCAGCTCGTCGATCAGGACGATCTGGGGGCGGCGGGCGAGGACTGCCTCCACGTCCATCTCGGAGAGCTGGGTGCCGCGGTAGTCGACGGTGATCCGCGGCAGCACCTCCAGGGACCCGATCGCCTCGGCGGTGCGGGCCCGGCCATGGGTCTCGATGAACCCGATCACCACGTCCTCGCCGCCGTCGCGGCGATCCCGGCCCTCTCGGAGCATGGCGAAGGTCTTGCCCGACCCGGGCATCGCGCCCAGGTAGGCCTTGAGCTTGCCCCGCGGCGGGGAGGGGGGACCGGCCATCGCCCCGGGGGCGGAGGCCGTCGCCTCATCTCCGGCGACGGTGGGTGGCTCGCTGCGGGATTTGCTCATCGCCCTCTCGCCCACGCGGCCGGTCAGGCCCGGGGCGGGCTCTTACGGCCTCCAGTGTACCCAGGCAGGATCAATCGGCCCGTGCATCCCGGCGCCACCGCCGGACATCTCGGTCACCCGAGCGCCGAGGGGGCGCCGAACGCCTGGTTCATGGCCCGGTTGAGCTGCAGGACGTCCACGTCGGACTCACCGAAGATCCAGAGGACGCGGCCGGTGATGTTGGCCTCCACCAGCGCGTGAACCTTGGCCGGGTTGAGCCCCCGCGCCTCGGCCACCATGTTGACCTGGGCCAGCGCCGCGGCGACGCTGATGTCGGGGTCGTAGCTGGTGAAGTCGCCGGTCGCCAAGTCCACGGGGATGGGAGTGGTCTTGGCGCCGGCGCTGAGGCAGTGCGCGCTGGGGTCGGTGACCGCCTGCTGCAGCTGGCCGGCGGTGAAGGAGCCGGCGGTGTCGATGCCCACACAGTGCAGGTAGCCGGCGTAGGTGTCGACCTGCTCGATCAGCAGGGCGTTGCTGGGGGCGAGGTTGCTGCCCTGCGAGTTGTTGGACTCGCACGGCGGGTTGAGGGGCAGCACCACCTCGGTTCCGCTGGAGGTGGTCTGCACGGAGTAGGAGGGGCGCCCCTGGAAGTAGCGGGGGTCCACGGTGTAGAAGGTGTGCCCCTGGTACTGGGTGGTCTGGAAGACCGCGGTCCCGGACACGTCCTTGGTCTCGTAGTAGCACTCGCCGATCAGGTTGGCTCCGACCACGGTCCCGCTGGAGTTCTTGATCAGGCCGCCGTTGGCCTGGCCGTTGAAGGCCACCTGGGACACGCCCAGCATCACCAGCGGGTAGATGAGGCCTCCGAGGACGGCGATCACCAGGGTGATCCGCACCGCGATGAGCAGCTGCTTGGGGAAATTGCTAAACATCTTCTTTCAGCTCAGATCATGTGAAGGCTGGTGATCACGATGTCGACGGCCTTGATGCCGATGAAGGGAAGGATGATCCCACCGACCCCGTAGAGCAGGAGGTTGCGGCGGAGCAGCGCCGCGGCGCCCACGGCCCGGTACTTGACGCCCCGGAGAGCCAGCGGGATCAGGGCGACGATGATCAGCGCGTTGAAGATCACGGCGGAGAGCACGGCGCTGCGGGCGCTGTGCAGATGCATGATGTTGAGCGCGCTGAGCGTCTTGAGAGCGGGGAAGGTGAAGAAGATCGCCGGGATGATGGCGAAGTACTTCGCGACGTCGTTGGCGACGCTGAAGGTGGTGAGCGCGCCCCGGGTGATCAGCATCTGCTTGCCGGTCTCCACGATCTCGATCAGCTTGGTCGGGTCGCTGTCGAGGTCGACCAGGTTGCCCGCTTCCTTGGCGGCCTGAGTGCCGCTCTGCATGGCCACGCCGACATCGGCCTGGGCCAGCGCAGGTGCGTCGTTGGTCCCGTCACCGGTCATCGCCACCAGCTTGCCGCCCGCCTGCTCGGCGCGGATCAGCTCCAGCTTGTTCTCGGGGGTCGCCTCGGCGAGGAAGTCGTCGACGCCCGCCTCCTCGGCGATCGCCTTGGCGGTCAGCGGGTTGTCACCCGTGATCATCACCGTGCGCAGGCCCATCCGACGCAGGTCCTCGAACCGCTCCTTGATGCCGGGCTTGACGATGTCCTTGAGATGGATGGTGCCCAGCACGGTCCGGTTCTCGGCGACCAGGAGCGGGGTGCCGCCACTGCGGGCGATGGTCTCGACCTGATCGCGCACCGCCGGCGGCAGTTCGCGGCTCGTGTCGGCCGAGCACCAGAAGGCGATCGCGTCCCCGGCGCCCTTGCGGATGCTGAGGGTGCCCCGGTCCACGCCGCTCATCCGGGTCGTGGCCGTGAAGGGGACAAAAGCCCAAGAGTGGATGTCCGGCTCCTCGGCGATGCCGATGCGCCGGGCCAGGGCGACGATGGAGCGCCCCTCGGGGGTCTCGTCGGCGACGCTCGCCAGGTCCGCCGCCTTCACCAGGCGCTGCATCTCCACCCCGGGTGCGGGGATGAACTCGGTGGCCTGGCGGTTGCCGAGCGTGATGGTGCCGGTCTTGTCGAGGAGGAGCACGTCCACGTCGCCGGCGGCCTCCACCGCGCGGCCCGACATCGCCAGCACGTTCTTCTGGAGGAGGCGGTCGATGCCCGCGATACCGATGGCGGAGAGCAGCGCGCCGATGGTCGTGGGGATGAGGCAGACCAGCAGGGCGATCAGCACCGTCACGGAGACCGAGGCTCCGGCAAAGAGGGCAAAGGGCTGCAGGGTGACGACGGCGATGATGAAGATGACGGTGAGGCTGGCCAGGAGGATGTTGAGCGCGATCTCGTTGGGGGTCTTCTGCCGCGACGCCGACTCGACCAGGCCGATGATCCGGTCCATGAAGGTCTCGCCGGGGTTCTGGGTGATCTCGATGACGATGCGATCGCTGAGCACCCTGGTGCCGCCGGTGACCGCGCTCCGGTCGCCGCCCGCCTCGCGGATGACCGGGGCCGACTCGCCGGTGATCGCCGACTCGTCGACGGACGCGATCCCCGCGACGATGGTGCCGTCGCTCGGGATGATGTCCCCGACCTCGCAGACGACGATGTCGCCCTTGCGCAGCTCAGGAGCGGGGACACGCTCCTCGGTGCCACCCGCGCCGCCCACCAGGCGGCGGGCGATGGTGTCCGAACGCGTGCGCCGGAGGCTCGCCGCCTGGGCCTTGCCCCGTCCCTCTGCCACCGCCTCGGCGAAGTTGGCGAAGAGCACGGTGAACCAGAGCCAGAGGCAGACCTGCCCGACGAAGCCCTGGTCCCCATGGTTGAAGAAGCCGGTGATGAAGACGTAGGTGGTGATCACGGCACCGACCTCGACCACGAACATCACCGGGTTGCGGGCCATGACGCGGGGGTTGAGCTTCCGGAAGCTCGCCCCGATGGCGGGAACCAGGATGGCCGGGTCGTACAGGCTGCTCTGCCGGCGCCGCTTCCGCGGCTGGGGAAGCCCACCTGTGCTGGCGATGACTGTCATGACCGCTGTTTCCTTACGGGTGAGAGAGGATGCCGGCGTGGAGCTGGAGCTGCTCGAGAATCGGACCGAGAGCCAGCGCCGGGAAGAAGGTCAGGGCACCGACGATCAGGATGGTGCCGATCAGCAGTAGGGTGAAGAGAGGGGTGTCGGTGGGGAAGGTTCCCGCGCCGGCGGGCACGATCTTCTTCTTGGCGAGCGATCCGGCCAGGGCCAGCACCGGGATCACGAAGATGATCCGGCCCAGCCACATGGCCGCGGCCAGCGTGGTGTTGTAGAAGAGGGTGTTGCCGGAGAGCCCGGCGAAGGCGCTGCCGTTGTTGCCGGTCGTCGAGCTGTAGGCATAGAGGATCTCGCTGAAGCCATGGGGACCGGGGTTTAGCGGACCCGCCTGACCCGCTGGGGTGAGCACCGCCAGCGCCGCGAAACCGAGGATGGAGAGGGGCAGGATGAGGATCGCGAGCGCCGCGTACTTGATGTCACGCGCCTCGATCTTCTTGCCGAGGTACTCGGGCGTCCGTCCCACCATCAGGCCGGCCAGGAAGACCGCGACGATGGCGAAGGCCACCATGCCGTAGAGGCCAGAGCCGACACCACCGGGAGTGATCTCACCCAGCTCGATGAGCACCATCGGGACCATGCCGCCCAGGGGGGTATAGCTGTCGGTGGCGCCATCGACCGACCCGGTGCTGGTCCCGGTGGCGACGGTGTTGAACTGCGCCGACTGGACCGCGCCGAAGCGCACCTCCTTGCCCTCCAGGTTGCCGCCCGACTCGTTGCCGGTCGCGACCTGGCTAACCGCCGTCGAGCTGAGGGCCGGGTTGCCGGCCTGCTCCTGGCTGGCGGCGAAGGCCCCGCCGCCCACCAGGATGATGGCCATGGCGGCGAAGAGCGCGATGCCCTGCTTGACGTTGCCCACCCACTTGCCGAAGGTCACCGCCAGGCCGAAGGGGATGACCAGCATCAGGAAGATCTCCAGCGCATTGGTCAGCCCGGTCGGGTTCTCGAAGGGCGTCGCGGAGTTGCCGTTGAAGAAGCCGCCGCCGTTGGTCCCCAGGTCCTTGATCGCCTCCATGGCCGCGACCGGGCCCTGGGCGATGGTCTGACCGACACCCTCCAGCGTCGTGACCGGCGTGTAGCCGTTCAGGTTCTGGATGGAGCCGCTTGCGACCAGGATGACGGTGGCGACCACGGCGATGGGGATGAGGACGTAGAGGGTGCAGCGGACGATGTCGACGTAGAAGTTGCCGATCGTCTTGGCGCTATGCCGCGCCACACCTCGGATGACCGCGATCGCGAGCGCGATGCCGGTCGCCGCCGAGAGGAACTGGTGGAAGGTGAGGCCGAGCATCTGAGAGAGGTAGCTCATCGTCTGCTCGCCCGCGTAGTTCTGCCAGTTGGTGTTGGTGGTGAAGCTCACCGCCGTGTTGAAGGCGAGCGCGGGCGACAAGCCCTGGAAGCCCTCGGGGTTGAGGGGCAGGCTGCCCTGGATGCGCAGGATCACGTAGGTGAAGACCAGCCCGATCACCGACACCAGGAGCATGGCGACCAGGTAGCCCTTCCAGCTCTGCTCGTGCTCCTCGTCGATCCCGCTCACCTTGTAGATGGCCCGCTCCACCGGCCGCAGTGCGAAATGGAGGAAGGTACGCTCGCCCTGGAACACCTTGACCATGTAGTGGCCGACGAACCAGGCGCCCACGAAGACCGCGCCGTAGGTGACGATGAAAGCGATGATGTCGAGCGCCACGGGTCAGAACCTCTCGGGGAAGAGCATGGCGGCGA
>PLNE01000131.1:33404-33916 GCA_003141695.1 Candidatus Dormiibacterota bacterium | reverse complement strand
CGCCGGAGCAGCCCGTTGTCCACGAAGACGCAGGTGAGCTGGTCACCGACGGCCCGGTGCACCAGGGTGGCCGCCACCGCCGAGTCGACCCCACCCGAGAGGGCGCAGAGGATCCGGCCGCTCCCCACCCGGGCACGGATGTCGGCGACCGCCCTCTGGACAAAGGCGGCGGGCTCCCAGGTCAGTGAGCACTCGCAGACGCGGGTCAGGAAGTTGGCGAGGAGCTGCTTGCCCGCCGGGGTGTGGACCACCTCGGGGTGGAATTGGATGCCGAAGCGGCCGAGCGGGCCGGCGAACGCCGCGTAGGGTGAGTTGAGCGAGTGGGCGATGGGCCGGAAACCCTCGGGGAGCCCGGTGATGATGTCGCCGTGGGACATCCACACCGCGGTCTCGGAGGGGATGCCCTCGAAGATCCCGGCCGTTTCGTCGATCTCGAGCTGGGCGGCGCCGTACTCGCGCCGGCTGGCGGGCTCCACCGCGCCCCCCAGGTCGTGGGCGAGCAGCTGCATCCC
>PLNE01000131.1:0-33359 GCA_003141695.1 Candidatus Dormiibacterota bacterium | reverse complement strand
TCGCGCACCCGCCGGGCGATGAGCTGGGCGTACTGACTCCCGAAGTCGAGCACCAGGACGCCGTCGTGCGCGGCCGGCTCCGGAGGCGGGGCGCCGGCCGCCGGCCTCAAGTCCGGGTTCAAGGCCGGGCACTGGGCCACGCCGGTGCCCATCGTCAAACCCCCATGCCCACGCGCTGCTCGCGCTGCTGCACCTTGCCCTCGGTCTTGATGGCGGGCGCGACCACCATCTCGGTCTCCTGAAAGTCGGAGATGGTGCGTGCGCCGCAGACCCCCATGGCGCTTTTCAGGGCACCCACCAGGTTCATCGACCCGTCATCGACGTGAGCCGGGCCGAAGAGGATCTCCTCCAGCGAGCCCTTGACCCCGGTGCGGATGCGCGTCCCCCGGGGGAGGTTGGGGTCGGGGGTGGCCATCCCCCAGTGATTGCCCCGGCCCGCGGCCTCCCGAGCCGAGGCGAACACCGAGCCGATCATCACGGCGTCGGCGCCCGATGCGAAGGCCTTGGTGACGTCCCCGCCCAGGCGCATCCCGCCGTCGGTGATGACCGCAACGTGCTCGCCGCTGCGACGGAGATGGTCGTCGCGCGCCGCCGCGCAGTCGCTGGTCGCGGTGACCTGGGGCACCCCCACGCCGAGCACCGCGCGGGTGGTGCAGGCGGCGCCCGGACCGACGCCGACCAGCAGGCCCTTGATGCCGGTGTCCATCAGCTCCAGAGCGGTCGCATAGTCGACACAGTTGCCGACCACGACCGGGATGCTGAGCTGCGAGGTCAGCTCGCGAAAGGAGAGCTGCTTGTGGGCGCGGCTGATGTGACGGGCGGTGAGCACGGTGCCCTGAACCACCAGGCAGTCCGCACCCGCCTCCTGGATGATCCCGGCACGGCGGGCGGCCTGGGCAGGGATGGTGGAGACGGCGCAGGGGCCGCCACCCTTCTTGATGTCCTCGATCCGCTGGCCGATCAGGCCGTCCTGGATGGGGGCCTGGTAGATCTTCTGGAGCAGGACGTTGACCTCGGCCGGAGGGGCGGCGGCGATCGCCTCGAGCACCTCCGAGGGGTCCTCGTAGCGGCACTGGACGCCGTCCAGGTTGAGGACGGCCAGCCCTCCGAGCCGGCCCATCTCGACAGCGAACCCGACGTCCACCACCCCGTCCATGGCGGCCGCCAGAAAGGGGATGGCAAGCGTCATCCCGTCGAGGCTCATGCCGACTTCGATCTCGTCGGGGTCGATGGTCACCCGTCCGGGGACGAGGGCCACCTCATCGAATCCATAGGCTCGGCGGGCGCGCTTGGAGCGCCCCAGCTCAACCTCCATCTCGCCTCCCTCCGACCCCCCGTCTGGCCGGCCGCACGAGGTGCTCTCCCATCGCCGAATGGTAGCAGAGGCCTCTCGAGCCCCGTCCCCCATCTGGTGGGAACCTGGAGGCCCGCCCACTACATCTGGTGGGGTGTCAGGTGAGGAGGGCGCGTAGGACGGCGCTCGCCTCGGCGGTGCTCCGGGTCTTCTGCCGGAGCGACGCGGCGAGCAGGCGCATCCAGGCCTCGAAGCTGATCTCGTCGGTCAACCCGTTGAGGACCTGGACCTCGCGGCAGACCAGCCCGTCCCGGGTCATCTCAGCCTCCAGGATGTCGTCACCGACCCGCACGTTGATCCTCCGGATCGGGCGCCTCCGGGCGAAGAGCGAGCCCTCGCGCTCGATCTCGACCGCGTCGGGAAGGGCGGCGAGCAGCTTGGCGGCGAAGACCTGGAAGAAGACCCGGATGTCGCGCGACTCGGCGCGCAGGCTGGCCATGAGGGTATCGATCTCGTCGTTTAGCGGGGCCAGGTCACTCACGGCAATTCGAGTATAGGTGGCCCCCGGCAGAGCCCCCGCGAGGTCGCCCAGGCTCGGCGACGGGATCAGGGGGCGCTGACGATCTCGATGACGACAGCCTGGTTCGGGAAGTAGCCACCCGCCGAGACGGGGGTGGCACCCCCGGCGGCATGGACCCCGCCGAAGGCGTCCAGCGTGTACGTGCCGGTGCCCCCGTAGGCCACCGCGATGCCACGGACGATGTCCCAGTTTGGCCAGTAGCCGCTCGGGGTGATCGCCGGGGCGTTGCCGAAGGGATGGATGCCCCCGAAGCCGTCCACGGTGTAGCCCCCAGTGGCGGTGGCGACGATCCCGCGGGCGATGGTCCAGCCCGGCCAGTACCCGGAGGGGGCGTAGAAGGGCGCCCCATTGAACGGATGCAGCCCTCCGAACCCGTCCATCACGTACCCGTAGTCGTGTCCGGGTACCACCGCGATCTTGGTGGCGATGTCCCAATTGGGCCAGTAGCCGGTGCCGTTGCAGGGGACGTCGCCGATGACCGCGCTGGAGTCGGCCCAGGGATGGAGACCACCGAAGCCGTCGAGAACGCAGCCGGCGGCGTGCTGGACGCCGCCCACGGTGATGCAGAAGGCGACGAAGTCGTTGGCGATGGTCCAGCCCGGCCAGTAGCCGGTGATGGCGGGGATGGCGGGCATGGGGGTGCCGCCGGCGGCGAAGGGATGCAGCCCGCCGAAGCCGTCCATCACCCACCCGGAATACTGCCCAGAGGTGTCACAGGGGTCCATGGCGATGGACGTGGCGATCTGCCAGCCCGGCCAGTACGCGGTGGCGGACACGGGTGGGGCGTCGCCGAAATTGTGGACACCGCCGTAGGCGTCGAGGGTGTAGCCGCCACCCGGGATGTTCGTCGGCGGCAGCGGCTGGGCTGACCCGTAGGCCAGGCTGAAGCCGTTGCCGTAGCTGTCCGGGTCCGAGGGGATGGAGACGACGGTGCCCAGGGGCTGGTCCATCTCCAGCCCGTTCGTCGGGGTCAGCTCTGGGTCGGCCCCATCTTCTGTCGCCTGAGAGAAGGTGGTGAGGCCGTAGCTCGCGAGGGTGCAGGGCCCGCAGTTGTAGGAGCCGTCGGTGGCGAACGGGGCCTCCACGATCCACTCGGCCGAATCGGCTGGCCCCGCGTAGGGTTGCTGGGTGCTGAACGTCCCACCGCTGGTCTCGTTCGTGAGGGAGATGGTCCACTGGCCGCTCGTCCCGATCTCACCGATGCTGGCGCACATCTGATCACCGGGGGTGATGGACATCGGGATCGGGGTCGCCGTATAGGGGAGGATCTCCCACCAGGCGAAGTAGTTGGCGGCGAACGGCGCCTGCCCGGTCGACGAGGACCAATCCTGCTCGGTCCCGGTCTGGATCAGATCCCCGTTGCCGTCCCCGTCAATTCCGATCCAGGCGGACGAGTAGGCCGGCACGGAGGTGCCGGGAGTCACGGAGGGCACGGCCCAGCAGCCAGTGATCGACTGGTACACGCCCCCGGTCTGCGCGTAGCCGGACCAGTTTTTCGTCGTCTGGAAGCCCGGGACGCCGGTGTTCTCCGGCGACTCGGCGGGGCCGACGGGGGAGGTCGCGGGAATCATCGGATGGGTCCGGATCACCGGCGCGCTGGTGGCGGCCTTGACCGGCGCGCCCAGGGCACCCTGGGCCGCCAGGATGGCGCCGATCCCGAGGGCGGCGGCGAAGACGCGGCGGCACAGCCCGCCTGACGGCATGGTCTGCACGGCCATTGGTCCACGCTCCCAGCGACCCGGCCCGGCATCCCCACCACGGGGGACGTGCCGGTCGATCCGGCACGAGTCGGCCGGATTATCGACGATCCGGTCCGCAGCGGCAACGACGGGGTGGAAACAGTCCGAAAGCGCGACCTCCGGCCGGGGCCCGCCGGCGGCTCAGGCGGCCGCGCCGGTCTCCGCGCGGGGCGGCTCCAGGGCGACGGCGAGCACGTCGTCGACGCGGCTCGCCAGGTGGAACGTCATCGCTGTGCGGACGCTCTCGGGCACGTCGTCGAGGTCCTTCTCGTTGCGGCGTGGCAGGATCACCTCCGTGAGCCCCATGCGGTGGGCGGCGAGCACCTTCTGCTTGACCCCGCCGATGGGCAGCACCAGCCCCTGCAGGGTGACCTCGCCGGTCATACCCACGGTGCTCCGCACCGGGCGCCCGGTGAGCAGGCTGACAATCGCCGTGGTCATGGTCACCCCGGCCGAGGGGCCATCCTTGGGCACCGCCCCCTCGGGGACGTGGATGTGGAAGCCCTTGGCCGCGGCCTCGGCGCTGACCCCCAGGCGCTCGGTGTGGGAACGGACGTAGGAGAGCGCGATCTGCGCGGACTCCTTCATCACGTCACCCAGCTGCCCGGTCAGGGTCAGGTTGCCATCGGATCCGCTGGCAGCCGCCTCGACGAAGAGCACGTCGCCGCCCGCCCCGGTGACGGCCAGCCCGGTGGCCACCCCCGGAACCGCGGTCCTCTCCTCCACCTCATTGTCGAACTTGGGCCTGCCGAGGTAGTCCCTGATCTGGTCAGATCCGACCTTAACCGGCGTGTCCACGGCGCCGGTGGCGATCCGGGTGGCCAGCTTGCGGGTGATCCGGCCCAGCTCGCGCTCCAGATTGCGGACCCCCGCCTCGCGGGTGTGGTCGGTGACCACCTTGAGGATGGCGTCGTCGCTGACCTCGATCTCCTCCGGTCGCAGCCCCGCCTGGGCGACTTGGCGCGGGAGCAGATGGTCGCGGGCGATGGCCAGCTTCTCCTGCTCGGTGTAGCCGTCGAGCCGGATCAGCTCCATCCGGTCGAGGAGCGGCGCGGGAATGGTCTCCGAGACGTTGGCGGTGGGGATGAAGAGCACCTCGGAGAGGTCGAGGTCGACCTCCAGGTAGTGGTCTCGGAAGGTGTTGTTCTGGGCCGGGTCGAGCACCTCGAGGAGCGCCGCAGAGGGGTCGCCGCGCCAGTCGGCGCCGACCTTGTCGATCTCGTCCAGCATGATGACCGGGTTCTTGGTGCCCGCCTCCTTGAGGGCGCGGACGATGCGACCCGGCTGGGCGCCCACGTAGGTTCGGCGGAAGCCGCGGACGTCGGCCTCATCGCGGATGCCGCCGAGCGACACCCGGGCGAACTTGCGCCCCAGGGCGCGCGCCACCGACTCGCCGAGCGAGGTCTTGCCCACGCCGGGCGGGCCGACCAGGGTGATGATCGCGCCCGAGCCCCGCCCGCCGATCACCTCCAGCCCGCGCTCTTGGCGCAGCTTGCGAACCGCGAGGAACTCGATGATCCGGTCCTTCACGTCCTCGAGCCCGGTGTGGTCCACGTCCAGCACCTGGCGAGCCGCCCTGAGGTCGAAATTGTCGTCGGAGCGGACGTTCCACGGGAGGTCGAGCATCCAGTCCAGGTAGGTGCGGATCCAGCCGTGCTCGGGGCTCTGCTCGCTGGTGCGCTCCAGCCGGTCGATCTCGTGCTCCACCTCGGCCGCCACCTTCTCCGGCATGCCGGCGTCGGCGAGCCGCTTGCGATAGGTGGAGACGACGTCGTCGCCGCCCTCGCCCAGCTCCTTCTTGATGGTCTCGAGCTGCTGGCGCAGGATGAACTCGCGCTGAGTCTTCTGCATCCCCTCGGCCACCTCGGTGCGGATTCGGTCCTTGAGGTCGGCCTCGCCGAGCGCCTCCTTGGTCCAGGCGATGACGAGGGTGAGCCGCTTCTCGACGTCGAGGGCTTCCAGGATCTCCAGCTTCTGGGCCAGGCTGAAGTCGGGGGAGTATCCCGAGAGATCGGCCAGGTGTCCGGGGGCGCGGGCTTCGCGAAGGAACTGGATGGCACCGCTGGCACCGCGGATCTCCAGCAGGCTCTCGACCAGCGCGCGATACTCGCGCGCCAATTCGACCACAGCCTCGGAGGGGGTCTCGTCGTCCGGAGCGGGGTCGACCTGCACCCAGAGCGCGCCGCCCACGTCTGCCTGCCCGGCGCCGAGGCGGGCGCGGTACTGCCCGGTGAGGATCGAGACCTCGGCCCCGGTGGGCAGCTTGCCCGATTCCTGCACGCGCGCGACGGTGCCGATGCTGCCGAACTTGCCCTCGATGCGCGGGACCAGCAGGACGAGGCGGTTGCCCTGGTTGGCCGCCTCGATCGCGGCGCGCTGGGCCTCCCCCTGGACCGCGACGGTCACGGTCATGTGGGGCAGGACGACGACCTCGTCAAGAGGAAGGATCGGAAGAAGCTCGGCGCTGTGCTCGCTCATGGGGACATTTGTACCCGCTCGCCAGGATCCCACACCTCCCGGCGAGCGCGCCGCGACTGGCGGATGGCCTGCGCCACTGCCGCTCCCCGCCTGAGGCCGGCTCGCTCAGTCCGGAACCAGGACTGCGGTCCCCCGGACCCGACCCGTCCGGACCAGTTCCAGGGCCCGGTCCGCCTGGGCCAGGGGGAGCACCTCGGTCAGGACGTCGATCGGCACCTCCGCCGCCAGCGCCATGAACTCGGCACCGTCCTTCCGTGTGAGATTCGCCACGGAGCGGAGCGAGCGCTCTCCCCAGAGCAGCGAGTAGGGGAAACGGGGGATGTCGCTCATGTGGATGCCGGCGCAGACCACGGTGCCCCCGGGCCGCACCGCCTTCAGCGCGAGGGGCACGAGTTCGCCGGCCGCAGCGAAGATGATCGCAGCGTCGAGCGGCTCGGGAGCAGGGCCGGTGCTGTCCCCCGCCCACGTCGCCCCCACGCTGCGGGCAAACTCCTGGCCGGCGAGATCCCCGGCCCGCGTGAAGGCGTACACGGCGGCTTCACGGTGGCGGGCCACCTGCGCGATCAGGTGCGCGGCGCTGCCGAAGCCGTACAGCCCCAACCGCGAAGCATGGCCCGCCATCCGGAGCGCTCGAAAGCCGATGAGACCGGCGCAGAGCAGCGGCGCCGACTGGACGTCCGAGTACCCGCCGGGCAGGCGGAGGCAGAAGCGGGAGTCGGCCAGGGTGAGCTCGGCGAAACCACCGTCGACATCACAGCCCGTGAAGCTGGCAGAGGCGCAGAGGTTCTCGCGACCCGTGGCACACATCTCGCAGCTTCCGCAGGCCGAGCCCAGCCACGGCAGGCCCACCCGCTCTCCCACCTGCAGGATGGACTCCGCGCCGGCCGACACCACCCTGCCCACCACCTGATGCCCGAGCACGATGGGGAGGAGACCGCGGTCCAGCTCGCGGTCCACGACGTGGAGATCTGTGCGGCAAACGGCGCAGGCCGCCATCCGCAGCACCACCTGGTGGCCGCGGGCCTCGGGCACGGGACGCTCCTCCACGGCGAGCGGAGCGCCTCGCTCGCGCAGAACCATCGCCCGATAGGTGGGGGTGCGAACTGGCGGCATCAGCGTTGATGATGCACCCGCTCACCCGGCATGTAACCTTCTGCCGTGACTGCAGTGCCCGAGCCCGCCGCCAGGCGCCGGCCCGAGGTGGTCATCCGCCGCCTCGACGCCCTCTCCGCCCGTCGTCACCTCGACGACCTCGCCGACCTGCTGGTCGACTCCGTGGAGGGAGGCGCGTCGGTGAGCTTCGTCGCTCCGCTCGCCCACTACGAGGCCCGGGACTGGTTCGCCGGCGTGCTCAACGAGATGGACCTGGGTCGCCGGGTCGTGCTCGCAGCCTTCCTCGAGGACCGGCTGGTGGGCTGCGTGCAGCTGGTGCTCTCCTGGCAATCCAACGCCACCCACCGCGCCGAGGTGCAGAAGATGCTGGTCCATCGCTCCGCGCGGCGGCTGGGCGTGGGCGCGCGCCTCATGAAGCAGTTGGAGACCGAGGCCCGGGCCCTGGGACGCACGCTGCTGATCCTCGACACGGAGACGGGCAGCGACGCCGAGCACCTCTACGCCCACATGGGATGGGTCAAGGTGGGGGTGATTCCCGACTACGCGATGCGGCCTGACCGCTCCGGGCTGCGTCCAACCTCACTCTGGTTCCGCCAGCTCGATTGACGGGAGAGGACGGCCGGCGCGCGGCGCAGCGGACGCGTCTCATGTGGGGTGAGACGTGGCCGGGAGCCGAGCGCTGAGAGCCTCCACACACAGCGAGCGGCGGTCTGCGGTCGCGGCGCGTGCGGTGTCAGGTGCCACGCGCCGACCCGCGCCGCGCGCATGCGAGCCGCGTCAGCGCGTCTGTCATGGCGTCACCAACGTCGCGTAGCCCGGCGGAATGCACCCGTTGGAAGGCACCCGCGAGCACCTTTGCGGTGGTAACGATCGCCCTCGCACGTTGACATCTGTGTATGTAGGCTGCATGCTATGTGACAATCCTGACGGGGGCGATTATCCGCTCCCTGTCCAAAACGCAGGACTGGCAGCCGGCAGAACGCTGGCTGTTACAACCAACGGAGGCTCTCAGCATATGGCCAGGACCAGACGAAGCAAGGGCGGCACCGCAAAGCGAGCCGTCAAAGCCACGGTTCGCCGGGCCCGCGCGGCGGCACCGCGCGGCGCCGGCGGAGATCTCCTCAAGGCGGTTCAGGGTCTCGTCAAGGCACTGCCCGTCGGCGAGTTGGAGAAGAGACTCGCGGGCCTCGAGAAGTCGGTCGAGAAGATCGACAGCGAGTTGCGCAAGGCGATTGGACAAGTCGCCTCGGCAGTGCGCGGTGGCACTGCGAAGCGTGCGCCGGCCAAGCGCACCGCGAAGCGGCGTGTTGCCAAGCGGGCAACGGCGGCCAAGCCGGCCAAGCGCGCCGTCGCGAAGCGCGCACCCGCTGCCAAGCGGGCACCGGCATCCAAGCGCACCGCGGCCAAGCGGGCACCGGCAGCCAAGCGCACCGTCAGCCAAGCGCACCGTCAAGCGTGCGGTGAAGCGCGTCGCCCCGGTGGCTGCTCCCGCGGCACCGGCAGCACCGCCGGCACCCTGAGGGATCTGATCCCAGCATCTGAGGCCCCCGGGAGCGTTGCTCCCGGGGGCCTTTCTCATGCCCGGAGTGAACTGAACAGGCCGGGTGCGAAGCTCCGCCGCTCCTGATACGCTCCATCAGTGCCGCTCGTCCTGATCAGCTTCTTGGATGGAGAGATCGTCCACGCCGAGGTCAGCGATCTGAGCTTTGACTGCCCGCTGGTCGAGGCCGAGGTCCGCGGCGCCGATCCGAACAACGAGCGGGCGCTCTTCCCCCTCACCGCGATCCGGCAGTTCGTGGTGGGTCAGCCCGCGCCGGCACCCGGGGACCTCGCGGGGTGGGACCGGGCCGCCTTCCACTTCGTCGACGGCCAGGTGCTGCGCGCCTCGGTCGCCCCCGATTCCCGGCTCGGACGCTTCGGCGGCCTCTGGAGAGCGGTGGAGCCCGGATCCCCCGAGGTGCGGACCCTGGGCATTCCCTACTCGTCCCTCAAGGGCGTCTTCAAGCTGCGCCAGTGGGACAGCCGGCCCGTCGGGGCTCGTTCCGGTGCGGACACCCACCTCGACCAGATGGCGCGCATCCTGGCGGAACGAGATGCGGGCGGGATGGGGTCCTCCCCCGCCCATCGGCAGCCGCTGATCAGCCGCGTCAAGCAGTGATCCCCCTACGGGGCGATCCTGCCGCAGCGGCGTAACCAGCCTGTCAGGGGCGTCGTGCTAGGGTGCGTGCCACCGTGAGCGGAGCCACGCCTGCGGCCGACGAGCTGGGAGGCGAGACACCTCCGGCCCTTGGCGGCCGCTTCCTGACCAAGCGAACCCTGATCTCGATCGCTGCCGCGATCCTCATCGTGGGAGTGGTCGTGTGGCGTGCGGACATCCCCTGGGGGGAGGCCTGGGACAAGATACGGAAAGCCAACCTCTCCCTCTACCTCCTCGCCATCGTCGTCTACTACCTCTCCTTCGTCGCTCGCGGCCTCCGCTGGCAGGTGCTCCTCGCCAACTCCGGGGAGGTCCGCAAGGCCCGCCGCCTGACCCCGCTCGTCCTGGCGTCGTTCTTCGTCAACTGCATCGTCCCGGCCAAGATGGGGGACGTCTATCGCGCCTATCTCGGCCGGGTCCGGGAGCACATCCCCGGCAGCAAGGCATTCGGGACCGTGGTCAGTGAGCGCCTCCTCGACCTCTGCGTGGTGGTGGCACTGCTCCTGGTGTCCGGGGCTTACATCTTCCACAAGAAGGACTCGGGGGCCCTGGTCCCCTACGTCATCATCGGCGGACTCCTCTGCGCGTTCGGCATCGGGGTCATCGTGCTGATGCGAGCCGGCCGGGGGACGCGCCTGCTCCGGCTGCTGCCCAATCCGATATTCCGCCGCTACGAATCGTTTCGCAGCGGAGCGGTGACCTCGCTGCGCCGATGGCCGACCCTGATCGGGCTGACCCTGGCCGTCTGGGCCTGCGAGTCGGGCCGTCTCGGGCTGGTCATCGCCGCCCTCGGGTTGAGCAGCTGGGTCGGGCCATCGCAGTTTGTCCTGGTGGCCCTGGTGGCGGCGCTGCTGACCACGGTCCCCTTCACCCCCGGCGGGGTGGGCCTGGTCCAGGCCGGCGTGGCGACCGCCCTCGTCATCGTGGCCGGCCTCACCAAGACCCTGGCGATCTCGATCGCCCTCCTCGACGGCAGCATCAGCTGGGGCAGCCTGCTCATCATCGGGTTCATCGTCTTCGCCCTGGTCCACCTCTGGATCTCTCGGGACGCCGCCGCGCAGGGAAAGGCGCATCCGGGAGGCCGGGTGGTGCGGGACGAGGCCCGCCCCGTGACGCCCTCCGTGGTGTGAGAGCGCTGGTCACCGGGGGGGCGGGTTTCATCGGCTCGCACCTCTCCGAAGCCCTGCTCGCGGCCGGTCACGAGGTCACCGTTCTCGACGACCTCTCACGGGGGCGGCGCTCCCAGGTTCCGACCGCCGCACGGTTCGTCCAGGCGGATGTGACCGAGGATCTGGGCGGCATCCTCGGCGAGGTCCGCCCCGAGATCGTGTTCCACGAGGCAGCCCAGATCGATGTCCGGCGCTCGCTGGCAGACCCGCTGCTCGACACCCGGATCAATGTGCTGGGCACCGTCAACCTCCTCCAGGCCTGCGCTGCCGCAGGAGTGCGCCGCGTCGTCTTCGCGAGCAGCGGAGGCGCGCTCTACGGCGACACCGCGGCGATCCCGACGCCGGAGACCCATCCGCAGCGGCCCGCCTCGAACTACGGCGCCGCCAAGGCCGCGGCGGAGATGTATGGCGGCGTCTATGGCCAGGTCTACGGCGTCGAGTTCCTCGCGCTCCGCTACGGCAACGTTTACGGACCGCGCCAGGACCCGCACAGCGAGGCGGGAGTGGTGGCCATCTTCACCGAGCGGATGCTCAAGGGCGAGGTTCCGATCATCAACGGGGAGGGCACCCAGACCCGGGACTACGTCTACGTTGCCGATGTGGTCGCGGCCAACCTGGCGGCGATCGCCGCGCCGCCCGGCGCCTACAACGTGGGCACGGGCACCGAATGCGACGTGAACGAGCTTCACCGGCGGCTGGCCCGCATCATCGGGGTGTCCACCCCCGCAGCCCACGGACCGGGGAAGCTCGGGGAGCAGCAGCGCTCCTGCCTGGACGCGTCACTGGCAGCGTCCCGGCTGGGCTGGCGCCCCCGCTTCTCGCTGGACGCCGGCCTCGAGGCGACTGTCGCCTACTTCCGCGACCGCGGGCCGGACTACTTGTAGCGGAAGGTGATCCGTCCCCGGCTCAGGTCGTAGGGGCTCAGCTCCACCCTCACCTGATCGCCGATCAGGATGCGGATGTAGAACTTGCGCATCTTGCCGGAGGTGTAGGCGAGGACGTCCTGCCCGGTCTTGAGGCGCACCTTGAACATGGCGTTGGGCAGGGGCTCGACCACCGTGGCATCCATCTCAATCGTCTCCTCCTTGACCTCGGGGGAGTTGGTGGTGTCAGTGGGGTCACGCCGCCGCACCGGGCTGCGCCGGCGGGTGACGCCTGGTCGAGGTGGACGTCGCGCCAAAGTGTCTCCTCGTATAGTGAATGGAACCGATCGACAGGACCGGCCCGAAAGCCGAGCGTAGCACGGCCGCCGTCGGCAGCACCCGGCACCCAGCCCTCCTCTCACCCACGCGCATGCACGAAGCCTCCCCCATCCACGACGCACCTCCGACCCCCAGCCCCCCCGTGGCGCCGTACCTGGACGCCCTGAGCCGGCGCGTGCTGGTCTTCGACGGGGCGGTCGGAACCAATCTCCAGGCCATGGACCCCACACCGGCGCAGTTCGGCGGGGCGGCGCTCGAGGGGTGGGTGGACGGCCTGGTGCTTCACAGCCCCGACCTGGTCGAGCGGCTCCACCGTTCCTTTCTCGAGGTCGGCGCCGATGTCATCGAGACCTGCACGTTCCAGGCGACCCCCCTCCGCCTGGCCGAATGGGGTGCCGGGGAGCGGACGCGGGAGCTCAACGAGAAGGCGACGCGACTGGCACGACGCCTCGCCGACGAGCACTCCACCGCCGAGCAGCCCCGCTTCGTCGCCGGCAGCATGGGGCCCTCCGGCTACCTCCCGGCGAGCAGCGACCCGAGCCTGGGACGGATCACATTCGGTGAGCTGGTCGCGGCCTTCCGTGAGCAGGCCGAGGGGTTGCTCGACGGCGGCTCCGACCTGCTCATCATCGAGACGAGCCAGGACATCCTGGAGGTCAAGGCGGCCATCTTCGGAGCGCGCGAGGCCTTCGACAGCACAGGGCGCCACGTCCCCATCCAGGCCCAGGCGACGCTCGACGTCTCCGGCCGGATGCTCCTCGGCACCGACATCGCCGCCGTCCTCGCCATCTTGGAGTCGCTCCGGGTGGACGTGGTCGGGCTCAACTGCTCGACCGGTCCCGAGTACATGCGTGAGCCGATCCGCTACCTCGCCGAGAACACCCGGCTGCCCATCTCCTGCATCCCCAACGCCGGCCTGCCCATCAACGTCGGCGGTCGCGCCCACTACCCGATGCAGCCGGACCCGATGGCCGATCAGCTCGAGGAGTTTGTCCGCGACCTGGGGATCAACGTGGTGGGCGGCTGCTGCGGCACCACCCCGGCGCACATCGCCGCGTTGGTGAGCCGCGTGGGCGGTGCGACCCCGGTTGCACGTGAGGTCGAGGAGCGCCCCCGTCTCGCCTCCAGCATCCGCGCCACCGACCTGGATCAGGAGCCGAAGCCCCTGCTCATCGGTGAGCGGGTCAACGCGCAGGGGTCCCGGAAGATCAAGGAGCTGCTGCTCGCCGACGACTACGACGGCATCGTCCGGGTGGCCCTGGGCCAGGTCGAGGGCGGAGCCCACGCTCTCGACGTCTGCGTCGCCGTAACCGAACGGAGCGACGAGGGCGACCAGATGTCAGCAGCCGTCAAGGCCCTCCAGCAAGCGGTCGAGGCGCCGCTCGTCTTCGACTCCACCGATGTCCTGGTGATCCGACGTGCCCTGGAGGCCTACCCGGGCCGCGGCATCGTCAACTCGGTCAACCTGGAGAATGGGCGCGCCCGTTGCGACGCCGTGCTGCCCCTGGTCCGCGACCACGGGCAGTGCGTCATCGCCCTGACCATCGACGAGCAGGGGATGGCCCGAACCCGCGATCGCAAGGTCGAGGTGGCACGCCGCATCCGCGACATCGCCTGCGAGGAGTACGGCCTGGCACCCCACCAGCTGCTCTTCGACGACCTCACCTTCACCCTGGCGACGGGCGACGCCGAGTGGATCGACTCCGCGGTGGAGACGATCGAAGGCATCCGCCTCATCAAGCGGGAGCTACCCGGGGTGCTCACCTCGCTTGGCGTGAGCAACGTCTCGTTCGGTCTGACCCCGCCGGCCCGGGCGGTGCTCAACAGCGTCTTCCTCTACCACTGCGTCGAGGCCGGCCTCGACGCGGCCATCATCAACCCCGCTCAGACCGTCCCCTACGCGGAAGTGAGCGAGGAGCGGCGGCAGCTCGCCGAGGACCTCATCTTCAACCGGCGGGCGGATGCGCTCTCCCGCTACATCGACCACTTCTCAGGGGTGACCGAGCGGGTCGGGGCAGAGAAGGTCGATCCCTTCGCCGGGCTCGCCCCACCGGAGCGCATCCACGCTCAGATCCTCCACCGCCGCAAGGAGGGGATCGAGGCGCTCATCGACGAGGCGCTCCGTGACCGGAGCGCGATCACTGTGCTCAACGAGATCCTCCTCCCGGCCATGAAGGATGTCGGCGACCGCTTCGGGGCGGGGGAGCTGATCCTCCCCTTCGTCCTGCAGAGCGCCGAGGTGATGAAGCGCGCCGTCGCCCACCTGGAGCAGTACCTGGACCGGACCGAGGGCTACACCAAGGGCCAGGTGGTGCTGGCCACCGTCTTCGGCGATGTCCACGACATCGGCAAGAACCTGGTCAAGACCATCCTCAGCAACAACGGCTATACCGTCCACGACCTCGGCAAGCAGGTTCCCCTGACGACGATCGTCGAGAAGGCCATCGAGGTCGATGCGGACGTGATCGGATTGAGCGCGCTGCTGGTCAGCACCAGCAAGCAGATGCCGATGATGGTCGAGGAGCTGGACCGCCGCGGCCTCGGCTACCCCGTGATCATCGGTGGCGCCGCCATCAACCGGGGATTCGGCCGGCGCATCCTCTACCTCGACGCGGAGCGGGCCTACGAGCCCGGTGTCTTCTACTGCAAGGACGCCTTCGAGGGGCTGGAGACCTGCGACCAGCTCGTCGATCCGGAGCGCCGCGCGCCGCTGGTGCAGCGCGTCCACGCCGAGGCGCAGACCTTCCGCGAGCAGGAGCGGGCGAAGGCGGCCGCCAAGGCGGAGCTGCCCAAGGTCGTGGTGAACGCGCGCAGTGACACGCGGACGGACGCACCCATCCCCACGCCACCCTTCTGGGGCCCCCAGGTGGTGACCGGCATCTCTGTCCAGGCCGTGTATCCCCACATCGACCGCAACTCGCTCTTCAAGATGAGCTGGCAGTTCCGCGGGGTCCACGATCCGGAACAGTGGGACGAGCTGGTGCGCACCGAGCTGGAGCCCCGTCTCGAGAGATCGATGCGCGAGGCGCAGCGGGAGGGCTGGCTCGACCTGCAGGCGGTCTACGGCTACTGGCCGGCACTGGCCGACGGCGACTCCGTCATCGTCTTCGACCCCGAGGACCACGAGCGCGAGATCGCGCGCTTCAGCTTCCCGCGTCAGGGCGAGCAGCACCGCCTCTGCCTGGCCGACTATGTGCGGCCGCGGGAGCTGGCGGTCGGCGCCGAGCGTGACGTGATCGCGCTCCAGGTGGTGACCACCGGGCCCCGAGCCAGCGAGGTCTCCAACCACCTGCAGGTCAAGGGCGACTACGACGACATGCTCCGCGTCCACGGCTTCGCCACCCAGATGGCCGAGGCCACCGCGGAATACATCCACGCTCACATCCGCCGCGAGCTGGGGCTCGGCCCGGAGCAGGGCCGCCGTTACTCCTGGGGCTACCCAGCCTGCCCCGACCTCCAGGACCACCAGGTCTTCTTCCGGATCGTCCCGGCGGAGCGGATCGGGGTCACCCTCACCGAGGGGTACCAGCTGGTGCCGGAGCAGTCGACCGCGGCGATCGTCCTCCACCACCCCGAGGCGAGGTACTTCGCCGTCTACGGCAGCCGCTTCGACGACGGAGCGGGCCCGGGCACGCCGGAGAAGGCGCCTGAGACGTCCAGTCCCGCCGTGGAGAAGGCCTGAAGCCAGACCGGCGCGCCGTCGCTGGCGTCAGAGCACGCCGTAGACGGCGTCGGCGGAGGCTATGGTCGCCGTCGCCTGACCGGTGGTGAGATTGAGGATCTCGATCGACGGCGTTTCTCCCCCACCCGTTCCCACCGGCACTGCCAGCGCGTCCGCACCGGCGACGACCCCGCCCTCGCACCATGAGCCGTCACCGCTCATCAACTGCCGGGGCAAGGTGGCGGAAGTCCCGAGGTCGACCGTCCAGAGCTCCTCCGTCCAGCCGGCGCCGTCGGCCGCGGGATTCTCATCGCTCGTGCAGTAGGTGAGCAGGGACGAGCCGCCGACGAATTGCACGTGACCGGCGAGCTTGATGCCCGTGGCGATGCTCGAAGGCGACCCCTGGGACGGCGTGACCGCGATCTCGGCGTCCGATCCCTCATCGGTGACGCACGCCACCGTCCCATCCGGCGCCACATCCCCGAAGCGCCCGCTCGCACAGAGCGACGAGGAGAGCGTCACGGTGAGGGGATCCAGGCGCACCACGGTTGCTAGCGTGTAGCCGTCGTTGAGAAACGGCCCAGCGCCGCCGACTCCCGTGGGGTCGGTCCCGAGCAGAACGCCGGACGGTTCCCAGCGCAGGACTCGGTAACCGCCGCCAAAGCCACCGTTCAGGGTGACCGGTCGGGTGAGAGTCGTGAGGAGCGTTGGAGAAGCACCGTCCACCGCCACGTAGAGCCTGCTGCTCCCGTCGCCAGCGCTGTCGTACGACGTGTCGGAGAGGATCCAGCACTGCCCGCTGGGCGACACGGCGAAGCTGACGTCGTCGAATTGGTCGGTGAGAGTCACCTGTCCGATGTTCTCGGGCTCCCCGGTCAGCCCCAGCAGTGACACCTCTCCGCTCGTGGAGTTGTAGAGGTAGGCGCCGGCAGGCCCGACGCCCAGCGGCTTCGACCCGATGGCCGAGCCCGAGCTCGAGACCTGGCCCACGGACGTCTGATTGACCACTTCACCACTCGCGTCGACCAGCTCCAGCAGCTGGGGGTTCACGTTCTGGCCCAGAACCGCCAGGATCGGCCCGGCCGGGGCGGATGTGGGTGTCGGGTGAGCAGCGGTGGCGCACGCGGCGAGAGTGCCGGCCGCCGCGGGTGTGGAAGTGGGGCTCGCTGTGGCAGTGACGGCGGTCGATGGGCTGCTGGTCGTCGGGGTGGTGGTGGCGCTCGGAGCGTGCGAGCCCGTGCCGCAGGACGCCAGCACGAGCACGAGCGTCGCGAAACCGCCAATCGACCAGCGCTGCATCTTGGTGGCCCCATTGTGTGCTCGATCTGGAACCAACGGCCCCTTTGCGTCCAACGCCAGGGGCGTCCGGCGGTTACGCTCGGATGGAGGGGCGGGGTGTGGGATCTCCCCTCGCCGGCGAGCGTGATGCCGGTTGACTTCGGGGTGATGGCTCCCTTCGCCGGACTCCGCCGACCGGCACCAAGGGCGCGGCGACCGACGCGACACGCCCCGCCGCGGTGGAGAGGGCCCGATGGCCCTCCCCACCTGAGCCGGCACCGCTCTCGCGGGGCCGGACGACGGTTAGTCGGTCAGTACAGAGCGCAGGCCGTCAGGCCGCGATCTCACCCTCGGGCGGGTAGAGGTGGGAGGCGTACCCGTCCACCTGCGCCTCCGAAAGGCGGAAGTGCATCGCGATGTAGTAGACGATGAGGCTGAACACGGCTACGACTGCAAGGTCCCACCAGAAGGGGATGCCGACGTCCCCGGGGATGAAGCCGGTGCCGCCAACCATGAAGTGCTTGAACGGACCGACTCCTCCGATGATCCCCCCGGTGCCGAACTGTCCGAAGAAGGAGATGACACCCATCCCGATCAGGTACGGGAAGATCCAGACCCCCGCGATCCAGTCGATCTTGGGCGCGTTGGGGTTGAGCTTGAAGGCGGCCGAGATGAGCATGAGGACGTACCCGATGGCGACGGCCACCATCAGGGTGCTGTACGTCGACCAGCCCGCCCAGTAGACGATCTCACTGGCGCAGACGAAGGCCAGCGGGCAGAGGACAGCCGCGAGGGGCAGCAGGTAGGGACGGCGGAGCTGCGGCTTGGAGTGGCGCAGTGCACCGAGCGCGAGCGGCGCACCCGCGTACATGAGCACCGACGCGCTGGTGACCAGGCCGATCAGCGCACTCCACGCCGGGAAGGGGAGCAGGAAGAGGGCGCCGACGATGGCCGCGATGATGATGCCGAAGACTGGCACCTTGTTTCGCTTGCTGGTCGCCTCGAAGACCTGGGGCACGAAGCCGTTCTTGCTGAGACCGAAGGAGAGGCGTGAGGTGGTGGTGTTGTAGATGAGCCCCGTCCCCCCGGGGGAGATCACCGCGTCGATCCGGAGGATCACCGCGAGCCAGCCCAGTCCGGCGATGGTCGCCAGGGTGGCGTACGGGGAGGCAGCAAGCGCCACGTTGTTGGTTCCGAGATTCCCCCAGGTGGCCGCGATGTGTTGGCCGGCGATGGTCGAGGTGTGGGCCAGCGTCGCCGGAGCGAGAGCGCCGATGAAGGCAAACTGGACGAGGACGTAGATCAGAGCCCCGATGAGGGTGGCCCCGATGACCGCGCGGGGGATGTCCCGCCGCGGGTTGCTGCTCTCACCGCCGAGCTGCACCGCCTGCTCGAAACCGAGCAGCGAGAAGACGATGCCGCCGGCCGGTATCGCCTTCATGATCGTCATGGGGACATTGGCGCCCTTGAGGAAGAATCCACCCAGGGCTGTGAAGTTGCCCATGTGGAAGTGGGTGGTGACGAGCACCACGATGGCCAGGATCGGGACGAAGACCTTGAGGCTGGTGACCCAGGTGTTGCTCCTCGAGAGCCACTTGATGCCCGCCAGGTTGATGGCGGCAAAGACCACCAGAAGGGCGAGCGCCACCGCGATCCCGACACCGTGCAAGGTACCGGCACCCGTTGCGGGGTCGATTTGGAACCAGCCGGAGGCCCACGAGACCGTGGAGAAGTACTGGACGGTGGCGAGGACCTCGACCGGGGCGACGGTGGCGGCCTGGAGATAGGAGAACCAGCCAAATGACGCTCCGGCCAGGCTGCCGAAGGCGTAGTGCGGGAAGCGGCTGGTCCCACCACTGACGTGGAAGATGCCGCCCAGCTCGGCGTGGATGAGGGCGAGGAGGATGACGATGAGCGAGGCGATGATCCAGGAGAAGACCACGGCGGGGCCGGCGAGGATTGTGGCGGTCAGGGCCCCGAACAGCCATCCGGAGCCGATGATCGATCCCTCCGAGGCCCACATCAGCCCCAGGAAGCCGACGTCGCGCTTCAAACCCTCGTCAACTTCGCCCCCTGGGGGACCTCCGGCTTGGGTGACGGCCGTCATTGCCTGTCTCCGAGGGCCGCACCGGTGTCGAGCACCGGCGTGGACAGTCGGACGTCGACAGCTGTAGCCATGACTGCCTACCTCGCGTGAGCCGGGAACTCCCATCCCCATGGCGGCCATCCCGGTTGCCGGGGTATGTTCCGCGTCTTAGCGCGACTTGGCAAGACCCAACTTTGCGCTACTGCGCGAGCATCGCCTGGATGCGGGCGCTGAGGTCCTTGATCTTGAAGGGCTTGGCGAGGGTCTGGACGTTGCCGAAGGCTTCCAACTGGACCGCAGTCGCCGGGTTGACCAGGGCGCTGACCACCAGAACCTTGGGGGTCTGGCCGTGGTCCGAACGGATCCGCTCCAGAACCTGGGTCCCGGTCAGCTCGCCGGGGAGCATGAGGTCGAGCAGGACGAGGTCGGGGTGAAACTCGGCGACGGCGGCCAGCCCCTCGTCGCCGGTCTTGGCCACCTTGACCTCGTGGCCCTCCATGGTGCAGAGCAGCGACTCGATGTCGGCGAGGGCGTAGTAGTCCTCGATGATCAGTACCTTCCGGATCGGCGCGGCGGGGGAGACTCGTGGGGCCACGGCGGAGCGAGCATAGCGCCCGGGACCCGGCCGCGACCGATCACCCGGCCTGCCGCGTGGGCCTGCCGCGTGGGGCCTGCTTCAGGAAGTGAACGTAAAGCTGCCCAGGCCGAGGGCGGGGACCAGCAGGGCGCGCTCGCTCTCGTCCAGCTCGATCGACCTCTCCCGGCCGGCACCTCTCACGTCGGAGAGAGCATCCACGATGCTCTGAGTGAACCGGAGGTCGCGGACCGGGCGCCCCAGCCGCCCGTTCTCGATCAGGAAGGTGCCGTCTCGCGTCATGCCCGTGATCACCGTGCGGAGCGGATGGACGTCGCGCACGTACCAGAGGCGGGTGACGTAGAGCCCGTGGTCGCAGGCCGCGATCAGGTCGTCGAGGCTGCTCTCTCCGGCCGTGACCACCAGGTGGCGTGCCCAGGGGCCGAAGGTGTTGGGCATGGGGAGGGCATGGCCGGTCGAGGGGACGTCCTCCCGGAGCGCCGTGGCGCTGTCGTGCAGGAAGCTGCGGCAGACCCCCTCCTCGATGCAGCTGACGCCCCGCGTCGACACCCCTTCGTCGTCGAACGGGAACGGCATCGCGTCGGGATGGCTGGCGTCGTCGGCGATGCTCACCAACTGGCTCATCAGCCGCTCCCCGGGGCGCATGAAGCTCCGGTGCTCCTGGTGGGCCAGGGCGCTGAATCCGAGATCGGCCAGGTGCCCCACCAGATCGGCAACCGCATATGGAGAGAGCACGACCGGGTAGACGCCCGGGTCCAGGGCCGTGGCCTGCTGGTTGCGGCCGCAGGTTTCGACCGCCTCCTGGGCCACCTGCTCCGCATCGAGGCGGCCGATGTCATGGTGGTGGCGGTCGGCGTACCCCCAGCCGTTCTCCCCCCGGGCCACGCAGATCAGGCTGGCCGAGGTGCTCGCGGCGTGGCGCCGCACCCCCTGGCTGTTGGCGATGGCGGTGTGGGTCAGTGACGTCTGGAGCGCTCCGAAGGCCTCGAAGCCGGCCACGGCGCTGACGGCGGCGACAGTCCCCACCTGCCCCGCCCGCCATTCCGGAGTGCACAGGGCGGTGGCCGGGGAGTGGGCGACGGGGCCGTCCGACCCGGCGTCGGGGCGGGGGAGTGGCGTGACATCGCCGGCGGGGGCCAGCTCGCGGGCCGCCTCGGCCGCCGCGATCAGACGCCCCTGCAGGTCGTCGACCTCACCGCGAATCTCGGCGACTCCGACCCGCTCGTCGCCCATGAGGCGGAGCCGGACCCGGCGCGAGCTCGCGGCCACGTTCTGGTGGATCTGGTTGCGAGCAAATCGGGTGAGCGCCTCCTCGTGCTGGACCACCGTCACCTCGGCGACGTCTCGCCCCACCCGCTCGAGGATGGCGTCGGCGAGCGCCAGGAGATCGTCCGGAGACGCCGGGCTCATCACGACGACGCCGTGACGGACACGCGGCGAAAGCGGCAGGGCGCAGCGCCGTGGCCGACGTGGATGACCTGGCCGGGCTGCCCCTTTCCACAGTTCACGACGCCCCAGGGCCTCCACTCTGCGGGCCCGGCCACGGCGTCGCAGGACCGCCAGAACTCCGGTGTCCGTCCCGCGTAGAGGGCGTTCTTGACGAGGCGCAGGCGCTTGCCGTCCCGGATCTCCCATCCGTTCTGGGTGCCGAACTGGAAGTTGAGACGGCGGTCGTCGATGCTCCAGGAGCGGTTGGTCTCCAGATAGACGCCGTGCTCAGTGCCGGCGATCATCTCCTCTAGGCTCGATTCGCCCGGTTCGAGGTTGACGTTGGTCATCCGGATCAGGGGAATGCGGTTCCAGGACTCGGCGCGCATCGCCCCGCTGCTCGTCCAGCCGTAGTCGGCGGCGGTCTCCCGCGACGACATGTAGCCGCGGAAGACGCCGCGGTCGACCAGGACGGTCCGCTGAGCCGCCACCCCCTCGTCGTCCCATCCGTAGGTGCCGAGCCCTCCGGGCGTGGTCGCGTCGGCGGTGATCGTCACCTGCTCGCTGCCGTAGTGGAAGCGTCCGAGCAGGTCGGGGGTGAGGAAGGAGGTCCCGGCGTAGGCCGCCTCGTCCCCGCGGACGCGGTCCAGCTCGGTGGGGTGGCCGCAGGACTCGTGGACCTGCAGTGCGGCCTGGGTGCCGTCGAGGATCACTGTCATCCGGCCGGTTGGGCAGGGTGGGGCGCTCAGCAGCGCGACCGCCTCGGCGGCGATCCGGGAGGCGTTGCCGGCGAGGTCCATGGCGGCGACCGCTTCATAGCCGGCGCAGAGTTGATGGCGCCCGAAGCTGTTGGGGAAGCTGCGCGTCTGGACGTCGTCATCGCTGGTGGCGGTCGCGTCCATGCCGCCCCCGGACTCGACGATGACCTGGTCGACCAGCGACCCCTCGCTGCTCGCGAAGAAGCGGTGCTCCCGGACGAACTCCAGGGAAGCCTCGTGGGTGGTCACCCCGGCCACCGCGCCCATCGCCTCGTCGGCCCTGATCAACAGATCCATCTTCTCCCCGAGGGTCACCTCGAAGGGGTCACGCTCCATCGGGGTCACGTACCCGCCGGTGACGACGGGCGCAGGGGCGAGCCGCACAGGCTGACGGCGCAGCCGCGCCGAGGCCCGCGCGATCCGGCAGGCCAGGCGGGCCGCGTCACCGAGACTGTCGGAGTCCAGGCGGTCAACGCTCGCGAAGCCCCACGCCCCGTCGACGATCGCCCGGATGCCCATCCCCTCGTCCTCGAACGAGGAGACCGCGGCGAAGCGGCCGTCCTTGACCGTCAGCGCCTGGATGCCGCGCTGGACGACACGGCAGTCCGCGTAGGTCGCGCCGCTGGACACGGCGACATCGATGGCCAGCTCGGCGATCTCTTTCATCGCGGCTTCATCGCGGACGGCGGACGCTTGCTGCTGGGAATCTCCTCACGCATCGGTGACTCTAGAGGCTTGGGTGCCGAGAGCTCCAAGAAGGCGCGTCGATTGGCGCTTTCTCGTGGCCCGAGGGGCGGCCGTATACTCGGGGCTGATCATCGACTCGGTCCGGTGAGGTGGGAATGAAGCGTCCTCGGCTGACGCTGTCCCTGTTCAATCCCCGACGGCGGCTGCGTGACCGGCTCCTGGCCGCCATGCTGGTGGTCGCCCTGGTGCCCGCGGGCGCCTTCTTCGTGCTCACAGCGGTGGATCTGCACGGGATCACCCAGAGCACCATCAACGGGGCCGTCAACGGCCTCGTGACCAACCAGGAGAACACGTTCCAGACCGAGCTCGGCGGGACCGCCAGCACGGACATCAACGGCAACCTGCAGGCGCTGCAGGGCAAGGTGGCAGGTCTTGCTGCCGCGCTGGCCACGGCCACCACCAAGGCGGCGGCGCCCACTCCGTCACCGGGGGCCGCGGGCGCCGGCACCTCCGGCAGCAGTCCGACGGGCACGGCGAGCCCGTCCCCCTCCGTCAATTCCGCTCCCACCAGCACGCCCACTGCCACCAACGATCTCGCGTACTCGGAGGTGGGAGACGGCGTCTGGGAGGTCACGACCGTCTCGTCAACGGCTGCCGAGCTGCTCGTCGGGACCACCTCGGGCAACGAGGGTGTGCAGACGCGGGCGGAGACGCTGGCGAGCCTCAGTGGCTTCGCAGACAAGCAGCTGGCCGACGTCGCAAAGGTGGGAAGCTCGGTCGACGCAGTCTGGATCATGGACCAGACCGACAATGCTGTCTGGGTGAGTCCGGGGGACGTCCCCGTGCCCCAGGTGCAGGGGTTGGCGGGCAATCCCCAGGGAATCAAGACAAGCCTCCTCATCGGACTTGGCAGCTCCCCCACCCCCCCCCAGACGCCGGCCGCGACCATCCAGGCGGGCTGGACGGCGCCGTACGAGAACCTGCTCCAGCGCAACAACTTGATGGTGACCGTCTACGCCCAGGACGGGGAGGGCCTGGTGGTGGGGGCCGACGTGCCTCTCGCCCAATTCGCCAGCCAGATCTCCGAGGCACCTTCGGTGACCGGCTCCTACCCTCTCCTCCTCGGCAGCAGGAATCAGGTGATCGCCGGGTCGGATACCGGCAAGGACTTCACGGGGAGCCTCCAGGTTGGCCAGCAGCTCCCCCAGCCAGTTGGCAAGGACGGGTCGAACCTGCTGGCCGCCCTGAAGGCCGCCGAGACCGGTGACGCCGGCATTCCCCCGATCGACGAGACGGTGGGAGGTGTGGAACGTCTCTTCTTCGTCGCCCCCGTCACCACCCTGAGCTCAGACGGATGGATCGTCGTCGATTCCGCCCCCAAAGCGAACTTCGAGCCCAACAAGAACGCTCTCAGTCTGGCGATCAGCCAGAAGCTCAACAGCATCGTCCAGGGCGCCATCTGGATCGTCGTGCTGCTGCTGCTCGTGTCCTTCGTCCTGGCCACGGTGCTCTCCCGCTTCGTGGTTGCACCGGTACGGGCGCTGACGGCCTCGGCGGAGCGGCTGGCCGAGGGCCACACCGATGAAAACGTGCCGCCTCAGGGCAGGGACGAGGTCGGCGATCTGGCGGACTCCCTGGAGCGGATGCGCCGGGAGATCAACGCCTCCCGGGAGGTGATCCTCGCCGCCAGCCGGGAGCTGGAGCAGAAGGTGGCGAGACGGACCGCGGAACTGAGCGTCCGCAACGAGGAGCTGCTCGCCCTCAACGAGCTGGCAGGCTCGCTGACCCGATCGCTGGACCCCGAGGCGATCCTGGCGGGGGCGCTCGACGCCGTGCGGGCGGTCCTGCCCACCACCGGAGGCCGCGGCTACCGGATCGGGCGGGATGGCCTGATGGCGAGCCGGGCGGAGCCGGATGAGCGCTCACCCCAGCTGGAGGCGGTCGCCGTCGCGGCGATCACCGGCAACCAGCTGGTCACCCGAGAGGACGGCGATGGGGTGCTGATCGGGCTTCCCATGGGGACGGGCGCCGGCCCTCTGGGAGCCCTCGGCCTGCGCGCCACCGGCGCGCCCGGACCCGAGATGACAGCGCTGCTGATGGCCATCGGCAACCAGGTCGGGCTGGCCCTCAGCACCGCCCGGCTCTCCGACGAGGGCCGGGAGATGGCCGTCCTGGAGGAGCGGGCCCGGCTCGCCCGCGAGATCCACGACACTCTCGCCCAGCAGCTCACGGGCATCGTGATCCAGCTCGAGGCGGCCCAGGCCTTGGTGAGTCGCGATCCCGACCGGTCGCTCCCGGCCCTGGCGTCAGCGCAGGAGCTGGCGCGCTCGGCCCTCGCGGAGGCGCGGCGATCGGTCTGGGACCTCCGCCCGGCCCCCCTCAGCTCGACCGGACTGGTCGCCGCCGCCGAGAACGAGGTGGAGCGGTTCCGGCACCGCACCGGGATCGCGGCGAGGCTGCGGGCCGAACACATGGCGCCCCCGCCCGCGCTCCGACCGCAGTCGGAGGTCACACTCCTCCGCATCACCCAGCAAGCGCTCGCCAACATCGCCGCCCACAGCGGAGCCTCCCGGGTCACCGTCCGGTTGCGAAATCTCGGCGACCACGTCGAGCTGACGGTGAGGGACAACGGCCACGGCTTTGACACCTCGGCCCTGCCGCTCGGCTCCTTCGGCATCGTCGGGATGGCCGAGAGGGCCCGCATCGCGGGAGGGAGCTTCCAGGTGGAGAGCGTCGCCGGCCGCGGCACCACCCTCACCGTGAATCTGCCGGTGGCCGCGGAGGCCGGGACAGGTGGCGCGACGTCCAAGACGGCGGTGCCGGTGTGATCAGGGTCCTCGTCGCAGACGACCACCCTGTGGTCCTTCACGGGTTGTGCACCATGCTGGAGGTCGAGGACGACATCCGAGTGGTGGCGCGGGCGACTGACGGCGCGGAGGCGATCGAGCGAGCCCGCGAGACCCACCCCGACATCATCCTGATGGACGTTCAGATGCCCAATGTCGACGGCATCGAAGCCATCCGGCGGATCCGTGCCGAGGACCCCGACGCCAAGGTCATCGTGCTCACCACCTACCGCAACGAGGACTACATCTTTCCGTCGTTGCAGGCCGGGGCCCGCGGTTACCTGCTCAAGGACGCGAGCCTCGAGGAGCTGGCCGACGCCATCCGCGCGGTCGCCGCCGGGGAATCACTGCTCGACCCGACGCTCATGTCCCACAGCCCACCCGAGTACAGCCTCACCAGCCGCGAGCTGGACGTGCTGCGACTGATGGCCGAGCACTGCAACAACGCTCAGATCGGAAAGCGCCTCTTCGTCAGCGAGAACACCGTGAAGACCCACGTGAGCAACATCTTCGCCAAGCTCGGCTGCAGTGACCGCGCCGCCGCCGTGCTGATCGCCTGGAAGGCGCACCTCATCTGATTCCTGCAGGGGCCGGCTCACGCGTGGCAGCGCGGCCCGGGGGAGGCGGTTGGGCTGGCCGGCGCAGCGGGCGACGGCGGCGGAGGCCAGGATTCCACCGCCTGGGCGATCAGGACGGCCATGGCCTCGGAGCCGATGGGCCCCGGGTGGACTCCGTCACCGGAGAGGTCGCCCCACATGAAGTACTCGGGGTGCCCTGCGCTCGCCGTGTACCAGTCCACGACCGTGGTGCCGGGGACGGTGGCGGCCACCTGAAGAAGCTGCTGATTGATGATCGCGGGCCAATCTGGGTGCCCGGGATCGTTGCCGGCGTTGACGAGCACCACCTGCTGCAGATGCAGGGAGTTCAGCAGGGCGGCAATCTGGTTGGGATCCCAGCCTGGACCGTTGGTGCCCAGCTCGACGACGAGGCGGGGGTACAGCTGCCCAGAGGCGTTGAGCTGGGCCAGGAGACCGGGGAGCGCCGACATCGGCCGCGAAACCTGCCCGGTGATGTAGGCGCTGGGCAGCAGGGCATGTAGGTCCGGAGCGACGTCGATCATGATCGAGTCCCCGACGACGGTCACCGCCAGAGAGCTGGGCGCGGGAGGTGAGCCGGACGGCGACGGGATGGTGGCCGCGACCGGTGTCGTGGGCGATGGCCCGCATCTCTCGTGCGGCAGGCCGAGAACGGCGGGGGCGGTGGTCGGGCTCGGTGCCACGACCAGGCTCGCGGGCAGCGACATGACGCTCGCCGTGGGGGCCGCGGACACCGCCCTGGACAGCCCGAGACTGGAGGCCCCGAGCAGCAACCCCACCGCGCCGACCCCGGCCCAGAGCCCCATCGGGACACCCCTCACCGACCAGCGTGGAGCCGTGAGGCCGGCGAAGACGCCGCGGAACCCGTGCGTGCGGATCGGTTCCTCGACGAACCGCCACGAGAGCGCCGCCGCGGCCACGGTCGCACCCGCCTGGGCCAGGGTCAGAACCGGGCCGGCAGTGCCGACGGCGGGAGAGGTGAGCACGATGATCGGGTAGTGCCAGAGGTAGATGCCGTAGGACCGCACCCCGATCCAGCGCAGCGGCGGGGCACCGAGAATCCGGCCGAGGAGCGTTGACGGATGGGCGAGCACGGCGACCACCACCAGGGTCGCGAGCGAGAGGATCACCATCCCGCCGCGGTAGAGGAACGTCTCGTATTCGTTGGTGTCGATCACCATGACGACGATGACGGCGATCCCGACCACGCCCAGGGCATCGAGGCCGCGTCGCCGGAGCGCCGATAGGGACCCGCTGAGCCGGCGACTCGGCCAGACGAAGGCCAGCGAGGCGCCGATGAGTAGCTGGAACGCCCGGGTGTCGGTGCCCTCGTAGACGCGGGTGGGATCGCTGCCCGGCTGGAAGATGGCGGCCATCGCCCAGGCGGAGGCGATGGCTCCCAGGACCACCAGGCCGATGAGCAGCCAGCGCCGATGCACGAATCGGAGGGTGAGGATGAGGAGCAGCGGCCAGACGAGGTAAAACTGCTCCTCGACTGCCAGCGACCAGAGATGGCCGAGTGGCGAGGGGGGCCCGAAGCTCGCGAAGTACGAGACGTGCTGGAACGCGTACCACCAGTTGCTGAAGTAGAGGAGGGCCGCGAGCAGGGCGCCACGGACACCCGCCAGCTGCGAGGGCTCGAGGAAGACGATCCAGAGGGTGACCACCACCAGCATCACCCAGAGCGCGGGGAGCAGGCGCCGCGCCCGGCGCAGCCAGAAGCGACCAAGGGCGATGGCACCCTCCCTCTCACGCTCGGCCAGCAACAGGTCGGTGATCAGGTAACCGGAGAGGACGAAGAAGACGCCGACGCCCAGCAGCCCGCCCGAGGCCCAGCCGACATTCAGGTGATAGAGCACAACGGCGAGCACGGCGACGGCCCGGAGGCCGTCCAGGCCCGCCATGTAGCGTCCGTCTCCCCCCGCGGGCCGTGGCATGAAAGAACCGTTCCTGAGTCTGGAATCATCCCCGCCGCCCGGTTTCGGGCACCCGGCCCGCCGGACGGCCGCCACATCCTACCCCGGGCGTGCCAGCTCCAGCCCTGATCAAAAGATGACGGTCGCGAACTCCCCGACCTGGCGAAAGCCGATGCGGCGGTAGAGCCTCATGGCCGCCTCGTTGTAGGAGTTCAGGTAGAGGGAGCAGACCGGCACCTCGGTGAGCAGCTCGGCACATACGGCGGCCAGGGCCGCCGTGGCCAAGCCCCGGCGGCGGAGCTCAGGCCTGGTCCATACCCCCTGGAGCTGGACCACCTCCGGGGTCCAGGCGGAGAGCTCGACCTTGAAGGCGATCTCGCCGCCCTCGACGAGCAGGTAGGACCAGCCCCGATCGATCAGGGTCGCCATCCGGTGCCGCCATCCGATCGGGTCGAGCGTCAGCGGGTCGACGCCCATCTCCTCCCGATGCATCGCGGCGGCCGCCACGGTGAGGCGATCGAGATCGTCGCGGCGGCCGCGGCGGATGGGCACGCTCCGGCTCGGTATCGAGCCGTCGAGGACCATGACCGGCTGGGGATCCCGGACCTCGACCGGTCGCAGCCGGGAAGCGATCGACGCGGCCAGGTCTCGGACGGCCGGGGCCGGGCCGATGATGAGACGGGGGAGGTGCTGCCGGAGCACCCCGGCAAAAGCCGGGATGTCGCCGGCATTGGGAATCCATGGGACCACCACGGAGCCGGTCATCATCACGGCCCGGAGCTGGCCCCTCTCCCCCAACCCCCACCAGCCGTCGAGGGACGCGCCCAGCCGCAGCTCGCTCCTCAGGAAGACATTCGCCACCGGGTCCTGGTCGAGCAGGGTCGCAAGCGGGACGCGGAGATCGGCCCCGAGCCGGTAGGGGTCGGCCCGCCGGGGAGGGGCGATCTGCTTCCTGCCCCGAATCGTGAGCCTCATGGGCGAGAATCCCCGCATGCTGATCCTGATGAGCCACCAGGCCACCCGGGACGAGGTGGAGAACGTCATCCGGCACGTTCGGGAGCGAGGGTACCGCCCCATCGAGTTGCCCGGCACCGATCGGCTGGCGATCGGGGTCCTGGGAAGCAACCCCGGACAGATCCGGGACGCGGTGGTGGGCCTTCCCGGGGTCCTGGCCGCCGTCCCGGTGAGCAAACCGTACAAGCAGGTCGGGCGGGAATGGCACCCCGAGCCGACCGTTGTCGACGTCGGGGGAGTGCGCATCGGGGAGGGCGCGCCCTTCGCGGTCGCAGGCGGCCCCTGCGCTGTGGAGTCCCGGGACCAGCTCCTGGAGACGGCCCGCGCCGTCAAGGGGGCGGGAGCCTCACTGCTTCGAGGCGGTGCCTACAAGCCGCGCACCTCCCCGTATTCCTTCAGCGGCCTCGGAGCGGCGGGCCTCGAGTACCTCGCCGAGGCAAGGGCGGAGACTGGCCTCCCGATCGTGACCGAGGTGTTGAGCCCCGGCGACGTGGAGCAGGTGGCAGCGGTCGCCGACATGCTCCAGGTGGGCACGCGCAACGCCCAGAACTTTGCCCTCCTGGAGGCGGTCGGCAGCGCCGGCAAGCCGGTCCTCCTGAAGCGCGGGCTCTCCAACACCATCGAGGAATGGCTGCTCAGCGCCGAGCACGTGGTGAGCCATGGCAATCCGGACGTGGTGCTCTGCGAACGCGGCATCCGCACCTTCGAGACGGCGACCAGGAACACCCTCGATCTGAGCGCAGTGCCCCTGATCCACTCGCTCTCCCACCTCCCCATCGTGGTCGACCCCTCCCACGCCACCGGGCACCGGGACCTGGTCAGGCCCATGGCGCTCGCCGCCCTGGCCGCGGGTGCGGACGGCCTCCTGGTGGAGGTGCACCCCAATCCGGACGAGGCCCTCTCGGACGGCCCGCAGTCCCTGACCCTCGACCAGTTCGCCTCCCTGATGGAGGAGGTGCGCCATCTCCGCGCCGCCCTCAGCAAGGTGGCGGAGCCGGCGTAGGATGGGGATCATGCGATCGCGGCACAGGACGCGGTGATGCCGCTGTTCCGTCGCGGTGACCACGGGACCGGCTCGCCCGCCCGAGCGGCTCCCTCGGAGCCGCTGCCACCGCCGTCCAGCGTGCCCCCCGTCGCTCCCCCGCCCCAGGGTGTCAGTGGCCAGGTGCCGGCTCTCCCGCCGGCTGCCGCCGGGATGGCGCCTCCGCCGGTGACGTCCTTCGCGTCGGCCTCGGTGGTGCCCTCCTCCTCGCCGCCGATCGCCCGTTTTCCCGCCACCGAGGGAGACCTCGCCTGCCGCGCTCGGGGCTGCCTCAACCACAACGGTGTGCTCTGCCACTACGTCGACCGGAGGGGCCGGCGCTGCGACACGGCCTGGTGCCCCAATCATTGGGCCACCGTGGGGGGGATCGTCTACTGCCGCCGGCACGCCGGGACGATCGCCGCCATCGGCTACTTCGACCATCCCTCGGGCATGCCCGACGTCGACAACCGCGCGCCCTCGCTGGTCAACTGGGTGGCACGCGATCTCGACGCCTTCGTGGCCGCAACGCTGGTGCAGAGCGCCACGCAAGGGGAGACCTTCGTCCGGGAGCCGGTGGTCTCCACCCACGCGGATCGCTCCGGAGGCCGGCGCTACGAGCGCGGCTGGAAGCTGGTCGACCACACCGGGCTGCGCCTCGTGGTCGCGGTCTTCGTCTCCGACGATGAGGAGACCACCATCCGGGTCCGGGTCGGCTCGGGGGTGATCGCCGAGGGCGTACCACCGTGGATCGAACGCCACCGCCGGGGCATCGAGGTCACGGAGGAGACCGACCGGAGCCAGCGAGGCCTCTTCTACGCCTTTTTCCAGAAGCACATCGTTGCCGCGGTCCGGGCCAACCGGGCCATCGACCAGAGCCTTCAGCAGCGCTGACGCTGCCGCAGCGGCGAAGCCGGGCTGAGCGGCCCGGCGGGGGCCGGTCCGGAGCGCCGCCGTCAGCGGGCGGGCTGGACCGCCGAGGCTGCGCCGACGAGGTCCAGCAGCTGAGCGAGCAGCGCGGCCCCGTCCTCGGGTCCCGCGGCCCCGCCCGCGGCGAGCCGATCCGCCAGCTGGTCGGCGACCTGCAGCGCCCCCGGTGCATCCAGGTCGTCGTCGATCCGCTCCAGGAAGCTCGCCCGCCAGCCGTCGGCCTCCGCGCTCTCCAGGGCTGGACGGGCTCGAGCGGCGGTGGCATAGCGCCGGCGGCGGGCCTCCGCCGCGTCCAGATCGGCGTCGGTGTATTCCCAGGCAGCGCGGTGGTGGTGGCCTGCGAGAAGCAGCCGGACCGTCGCTGCCGGAACCCTCTCCAGGAGCTGGCGAACAAAGATCAGGTTGCCGAGCGACTTGCTCATCTTCTCGCCCTGGTACCCGACCATCGCCACGTGGACCCAGAGGCGCGCATAGGGGGAGATGCCGGCTCCGGCAGCCTGGGCGATCTCGGACTCGTGGTGGGGGAAGATGAGGTCGTCACCGCCTCCGTGGACGTCGATGGGAATGCCCAGCTCGGCGGTCGAGAGCACCGAGCACTCGATGTGCCACCCGGGACGCCCGGCTCCCCAGGGCGACGTCCAGCTCGGCTCACCGCTCTGCGATGGCTGCCAGAGGACGAAGTCGAGCGGAGCCCGCTTGCGGGGGTCGTCGGGGTCGGCGCCTCGCTCGCGTGAGAGGCGCAGCATCTCCTCCACGCTGAGCCCGGAGAGGCGCCCGTACGCGGGCAGCTTGGCGACCTCGAAGTAGACCCAGCCGTCGACCGCGTAGGCCATGCCGGCTTCTCCGATTCGCGAGATCCAGTCAACCATGGCTGGAACATGCTGGCTGGCGCGGGGCGCCGCATCCACCGCCAGGATGTCGATGGCGCCCATGTCCCGGTCGAAGTCGCGGACCACCTGGTCGGCCAGCTCCCGCCAACCGATCCCCCGAGCCGCCGACACCCGCATCATGTCGTCGTCAACGTCGGTGACGTTGCGGACGCTTCGTACCGGGTGACCGAGACTGCGAAGCCGCCGGGTCAGGACGTCGAAAGTGTGGTAGGCGAAGGCGTGGCCGAGGTGGCCGCCGTCATAGGGGGTGATGCCGCAGACGTAGAGGCGGACCGGCCGCTCGCCGGCATCGAGCGGCTGGAGCGACCGGCTGGCGGTGTCGAAGAGGCGGATCACGGATGCAGCATAGCCGCCGATCGCCGCCGCCCCTTCAGCCGCCGGCGGGCGCGCGCCGATGGGCGGTGAGGGCGGGGCCGGCCGGCCCAGAGCGCCCCGCTCGGGGTCGAGAGCCTGTGGCTCTCGCCGCCTCGCTCCGTTCCCGCTGGTATTCGCTCCCCGTACCAGCTGGGGCCTACGCTCGGGGTCGAGAGCCTGTGGCTCTCGCCGCCTCGCTCCGTTCCCGCTGGTACACTCCGGGACTCTGCGGCCCCGTGGTGTAGCCTGGCCTAACACGCCACCCTGTCAAGGTGGAGATCGTCGGTTCAAATCCGATCGGGGTCGCCAAGCCGCGAGCGGGGGCAGCACCGCCATGGGAGCCCTGCGGCGGGGGCGGCGCGCCGCCCGCCTCCTCACGGGGGCGGGGCGATCCTCGCCAGCACCCATTGGACCAGGTCGTCGAGCACCTGGTCTCGCTCGGGCTCGTTGAAGATCTCGTGGTAGAGACCGGGGTAGATGCGGATCGTCCGGTCGCGGCTTCCCACCCGGTCATACACGTAGGCGGCGGCGGAGGGGTCGACCAGGGCGTCGTCACTCCCCTGCATCACCAGCACCGGCATCGTCAGTCGGGGGAGCCCCGCAGCGACCTCATCGATCGCGCGCAGCATCTCGGCGCCGAGGCGAGCCCGCAACCTTAGCGGGTGGACGCGGGGGTCGGCCATGTAGGCGGCGACGACCTCCGGGTCGCGGGAGATCCTCTCCAAGGGAAGCTTGACGATGCCCATCTCGGGGGCGACCCGGGCCAGCAGGCGGCCGATCGCGATGGCCGGTGCCGAGACCCCGGTAGAGACCACAGCCGGGGCAGAGAGCACCAGGCCGCGCAGCTCCTCGGGGTGACGGAGTGCGTAGACGGCGGCGATCAGCCCTCCCATGCTGTGGCCGAGGAGGAGGGTCGGCGTGCCCCCGAATTCGGTGGCGGCGTCCAGGACAACCTGGTGGAGGTCCTCGACGTAGGCGTCGAACCGGGCCACGCTCACCGGCCGCCCCTCGGAGAGCCCGTGGCCCCGGTGGTCGGGGATGACCACCTCCAGACCCGCCGCGGTCAGGCGCTCGGCAACGTGTCGGTACCGTCCCCCGTGCTCGGCGTAGCCATGGGAGATCACAACTCGGGCCGCGGACACCCCGTCATCGGATGACCAGCGCCGCCAGAAGAGACCAGTGCCGCCACTCCCCAGGGAGTGGCGCTCGACCTCGCGCACCCGCGGACTCTATTCCCCGCCGGGGGCGGGCGGGACCCTCAGCTGGCCAGGGCGCGCAGCATCTCGTCCCGCAGAGAGGCGAGCGAGATCGGCTTGGTGAGCAGCCCACGGGCACCCACGGCGGCAGCCCGGAGGGGATCCTCCTCGGAATCGCGCCCCGTGACCATGAGCACCCGGATTCCCGGAGTGGTGGCGAGCAGGCGGTGGCAGACCTCCAGACCGTCCATGCCCGGCATGTTGATGTCAAGGAGCACGAGGTCGAAGTGGACCTGCTGGGCCGCCAGCAGCGCCTCCTCCGCGCTGTGGG
>PLNE01000103.1 GCA_003141695.1 Candidatus Dormiibacterota bacterium | reverse complement strand
AGGTGGTCGATCAGGGAGCTGGTCGTGCTCTTGCCCTTGGACCCGGTGACCGCGATGACCGTCTCGCCGGCGTGCTCCGCCCCCCAGAGATTGGTCGCCGTCGTGACCTGGGTGGCGGCGGCGATCCGCAGGGCATCGTCGCGGTAGCGGCTGATTCCTGGAGAGCGGACCACGACGTCGGAGGTGCAGAGCCGGGCGATCCCCTCCTCGCCGCTGAGCCAGGGGAGGGTTGCCCCGGCAGCGCGCTCCGCCTCGGTCGGCGGCGCGTCGGTGACGATGGCGATGCCGGCCGGCGGCTCCGCCATCGCGGTCAGCGCGGCGAGTGTCGCCTTGCCCTCGCGCCCGAAGCCCCAGAGTCCGACCCACCGGCCCCCGAGCTCATCCAAGCGCATCGGCGAACTTCCTGTACGCAACGGGCAGGGCGTGCTCCCGCGCGGGCGCCAGCGCCGCATCGACGGTCGCCTGGGAGAGCCCGGCCACCCGCGGGTCGGCGCCCAGGGCCCGCACCACCGCGGCATCGCGCCAGCCCTCCGAGTCGGTGAGCAGGCGCATCGCGACCCTCGACTCCTCCACCTCCCCCACGCACTCCAACGGTTTGTCAGCCTCGATTCCGAGCAGGGCGGCGAAGCCCGGAAGCTGGGCGGGGTCGCCGAGCAGATCGCTCCTCATGATCGAGACAATTCTGTCCCTATCCAGGAAGGGGGCCAGCGCCAGCGAGACGAACCGGCACTTGGGGCAGTCACCGCACCAGCTGGGGGTGCGCCGGTCCCGGTCGAGCAGGAAGGCGCGGTTGCAGCTGACGAAGGCCCGGTGGTAGGCGGGGAGGGCGGCGAAGCGCCGAGCGATTGCCAGCTCCGACCACGGCCGGAGCAGGGAGAAGTAGCCGAGATCCGCGGCGACGTGGCCGGCGACGATGGCGGCGAAGCGCCTCTCGAAGTCCCAGCTCTTGCTGTACTGGTGGTTGACCTCGATGCCGTCCCAGGTGAGGCTGCCTGCCGAGGCGGAGCGCTCGTCGGCCATCACCACGGCGCCGGCACCGTGGACCAGGGCGGCGATGAGGGCCAGGCAGGAGACGACGGCGGTCACCGGGACGTGGCCGTTGAGGGCGCCCCGGCGGTTGAGCTCCAGGAGATGGGGGTCCAGGGTCCGCGTGACCGCGACGTGAGGAAGGCCAGCCACCTCCACGGTGCGGACCACCGCGGGCGCGCTGCCCACGCTGAAGAGGAGGGGTTGCCGGCCGGCGCCGCGGACGGCCTCCAGGGTCACGATCGAGTCCTTGCCGCCGCCGATCGGCACCAGCGGCCGGTCGCCGAGGCCCGCCGGCCCCACCTTCGGGGTTGCGCTTGCCGCGCTCGGAAAGGGCGCTATCTCGCGCCCCTGGAGATCGTTCACGAAGCGGCATTCGGCCAGACCGCGCGTGTAAAGGTGGTGGAGGAAGGCGGCCAGATCGGGGTCGGGCAGGTCCGTCTCGATCGAGATCTCGGGGGCGAAACACGTCTTGTAGTAGCTGACCCCGGCGATGAGGTGGAGAAGGGCGACGGCCCGCTCGAGTGCCGCCATCCGAGCCGGGTCGAGGCCGGCGATCGGGCCCCCGAGCTCGACCTGCTCGTGCAGCTCGTCGCCGTCCAATGCGTAGCCGAGATCGATCAGGCCGGTCGCGAGCTCCAACCGCCATCCCAGGAATCGGAACCGGCGCACCGAGGCGGGGACGAAGGGGGGAGCCGCCGCCGGTTGCGCTTCAGGGACGGGCATCGGCTCAGTATGCGAGCAGAGATCAGGTGGCGGGCTGGATCCCCGGGGTCCTCAGGACGGCAGTCCCACGCCCGGCGATTCCGGTGAGGCCGGCGTGCGGGGTGAGCAGCCAGTCGCTCACCCGGCCGGCGAGGCCGGGGGCGTTGAGCACCGAGACGTGCCCCTGCGGGTAGCTCCACAGCTCCGACCCCCACGCCTGTGCAAGCTCCGCCATCGGCGCGTCACCGACGACCCCGTCCAGGGTCGGGCGGACGATCGCGATCCGCTCCCCGGGGGTGGCCGGGGGGCTGAAGGTGCGGGCCACGATGGGGGCGAGAGCCGCCTCCACCACCCGTCGCGCCTGGTCACGGTCGGGGCCCCACACCCCTCCCCCGCCGCCGTCCAGCCCGACCGCGCGCCGGGTGCGCCGCGGCAGGTTGTGAAGGACGGTGGAGGCGGGGTCGCAGAAGGGGGCGAGGGCAACCACCCCGTCCAGCTCCACCTGGGCGGCGAGCAGCAGGGCGACGAGGCCGCCGAGGGAGGTCCCGCAGACCTCCACCCGATCGCTCACCTCGCGCCGCGCCCAGGCGAGCACCGCCGCGCAGTCCTCCACCGACTGGCGAACGATCTCGCGGGTCCAGGTCAGGTCCGCCTGGATGAATCCGTCACCGCTCCGGCTGCCTGGCCGGCGCCGGCGGAGATGAAGGGGAAGGTCGATGCGGGCCGCATGGGCTCCTCTCGCCGTGAGCGCCCGGCAACGGTGCTCCTCGTACCAGGGCCTGGGCGAGGCCAGCCCGTGGACGAACAGCACGAAGGGGAGGTCGCGCCGGCCGGGCCGGAGGCGTGCGGTCGCCTCCAACTGCCGGCTGCCCGGGTCGGTCCCCGGCCCCCGGCTCGGCCCGCTCAGATTGCGCACCTCCACCCCATCGGCGCCGTGGCGCAGCACCGGACCGGCGGTGACCTCGGCGGGCTCGTGGAGCCGGCTGGTCGCCCAGAACGCGTGGGGGTCGGCGGGCTCCCAGCTCCCGGCGGCGGGCGTCTCGACAGGGAGGCGGGCAAGCTGCCAGCGCACCCCGGCGTCCATCGCCCGGGCGACCAGTGCGCTGACGCGATCGATCATCCCTGTGCCTCGAAGGAGAGACTTCCCTGTCATCAATGTACCCGGGTGTACCGATTCCCAGTCACGCCCGGGCCGCGTGGCGGGGTCAATGCGGCGCACTCGAGACCGCCACCGGGCGCCGTGAAGAGAGTACCGGGCCCGGGGATCGAACCCGGATGGGGCAGCGCCCCCGCGGTGTTTAGGACCGCTGCGTCTACCGATTCCGCCAGCCCGGTGCGGGCATCCCAGTCTAGTCCGAGCACCTATACTGCGGACGGATGTTCGCCAGGCGGTTCTCCGAGTCCAGCTACCGTCGCAGCCAGGCCGCCACCGGCGTGCCGGTACGTCCGACCCCGATCGCCCGGGGGCTGACGCTCCGGATCCTCGGCGCCGGTGAGGACGCCGCCGAGCGGGAGCGCATCGCCCAGCACCTCATCGATGAGCTGAGCCGGGAGGCAGGCCTCCCCCCCTGCCAGGTCGTCGTCCCCGACCGCCCGCAGGTGCATCGGCACGACGGGCAGCGCCTCCAGTCAAAGACCTACGGCTACTACACCTACCGTCTGGACGCTCAGGGCAAGGTGGCGTGGGCGCGCATCCGCATCTATCACCGCACCGCGGTCCAGCAGCGCGTCATCGC
>PLNE01000093.1 GCA_003141695.1 Candidatus Dormiibacterota bacterium | reverse complement strand
GGGTCCACCTCGCGCTCGCGCTTGTAGGCGACGTAGGTCTCGATCAGGTCGGGGGTGAAGACGTCCCCCTTGAGCAGGAAGTCGTGGTCGGCCTCCAGGGCGTCGAGGACCTCGGGCAGCGACCCGGGGAGATCCTTGACCTGGGCGGCCTCCTCGCCCTCCAGCTCGTAGAGGTCGGCCTCGATCGGCTTGGGCGGCTCGGTCTTTTTGGCGATGCCGTCCAGACCCGCCATCAGCATGGCGCTGAATGCGAGGTACGGGTTGCAGGTGGGGTCGGGGGAACGGAACTCCAGGCGCCGCGCCTTGGGCGAATCGCTGTAGGTCGGGATCCGGATGCAGGCACTGCGGTTGCGCGCGCTGTACGCGAGCTTGATCGGTGCCTCGTAGCCGGGGACCAGGCGGCGGTAGGAGTTGGTGGTCGGCGCGGCAAGCGCGAGCAGTGCCGGCGCGTGCTTGAGCAGGCCACCGATGTACCAGCGCCCGAGGTCGCTGAACAGCGCGTAGCCGTTCTTGTCGTAGAAGAGCGGGACGCCGGCCTTCCAGAGCGACTGGTGAACGTGCATCCCGCTTCCATTGTCACCAAACAGAGGCTTGGGCATGAAGGTCGCGGTGTAGCCGTTCTGGGCGCAGACGTTCTTGACGATGTACTTGAACTGCAGAACGTTGTCGGCCATCGCGGTCAGGGAGCCGAACCGCATGTCGATCTCGGTCTGCCCGGCGGTGCCGACCTCGTGGTGGTGCACCTCGATGTCCAGACCGGACTCGAGCATCTTCAGGACGATGCGGCTGCGCAGGTCCTGCAGCTGGTCGGCCGGCGGGACGGGGAAGTACCCCTCCTTGTACTTCGGCCGGTAGCCGAGGTTGGCGCCGTCGCGACCGCTGTTCCAGATGCCCTCATCGGAATCGATGTGGTAGTAGCCCTCGTGGGAGTTCTGGTCGAAGCGGACCGAGTTGAAGATGTAGAACTCGAGCTCGGGGCCCCAGTAGGAGAGGTCCGCCACGCCCGACTTAGCGAGGTAGGCCTCCGCCTTGCGGGCGATGTAGCGCGGGTCGCGCGAGTACGACGCCCTGGTCAGCGGGTCCTTGACGTCGCAGACGATGGCGAGCGTCGGGACTTCGAGGCACGGGTCGATGAAGCAGCGGCCCGGGTCCGGGAAGAGGAGCATGTCGCTCTCGAAGATCTTCTGGAACCCGCGGATCGAAGAGCCGTCGAAGCCGATGCCGTTCTCGAAGAGGTCGTCGGTGAGCTCGCTCACCGGGATGCTGAAGTGCTGCCACGTGCCGGGCAGGTCCGTGAAGCGGACGTCCACGAACTTGACGCCCGCATCCTTGGCCCGCTTGATCACGTCCTTCGGGGTGGCCCCGCCTGCTTGTTTGGTCTCGTCTGCCATCCACTTCCCCTTGCAACCGCTGGCCGCCGGCGCGGCCCCACGGGCCGAGCCTCTGCTATCACAACTGAGTGAGCCTAACGAGTTACAGGGCGGACCTGCCATGGACTCGGAGGACGAGAGGCACGGTTGGGCGTTTGTGCGTGAAGCACAAAGTCGGAGCTGGCGATTTGCGTTGAATGCACAGACACCGTGACTGCCGGCCCAATGACCAGGCCGGGCGGCTACTCCGGACCGCACGCGTCAGCGTGAGGGCGGGCAGGACGCTAGGCGCGCGGCTTGACCTCGTCGAGCTTGTCCCGAGCGGCCGCCTTGTCCTTGAAGTACAACTTGTTGATGTCGACGTAGGCGATCTGGGCCGTCGGGACGTCCTCCTCGGCGAAGATCGCGTCGACGGGGCACGGATCGACGCATGCACCGCAATCGATGCACTCGTCCGGGTCGATGAAAACCATCCGGTCATCGTCGGTCTCGTGGATGCAGTCCACGGGGCAGACCTCGATGCAGGACTTGTCCTTCAGGTCGACGCAAGTCTCAGTGACGATGTAGGTCATGCGGGGTGGAGTCTAGCAAAGGCCGACGCTCTCTCTTCGATCGCGAGAGGGGAAGGCCCCCTGCCCGGCACGGGGACAGGGGGCCCATGGGGAAGCTCTCGGGTACCGACCCGGTCAGATGAGCGCCACCGCGCCCTGCCCGCCCGGTCTGAAGGGGTAGACGAGCCTCCGCCGGAGCTGCACCGGCACCGGGCCGCGGTCGACCACGGTCCGGTGGGCGCGCGCGGCCGTGCACGGGGTCGCCCAGGGGGGACGCTCGAGCATGGCGAAGCCGCAGTAGAGGCTCGCGAAGGTCAGGCAGCGGAGGAGACGCTCCTTGGAGGATTCCGCCCGGGTGGCGACCACCACCGCGTGCGCGTTCATGCTGTGGACCGCCGCGTCACGACAGGCGGAGGCGGCCTGGACACGGTGCATCCAGGCGGAGAGCCCGGGACCGTCCTTCCAGTGCTGCTTGACGACGATGCGCGTGCTCAGCGCCCCGAGCAGCGCGGGCCACAACGCCGGAGCGCGGGGAGGATGGCCGTGGGCGATGCCCTCCCGCGCGACGACCGGGCCGCCGGCCAGAGCGCTGGCAAGGTGGGTGGCGTGTGCCAATCGATGCGCGAAAGCCACTGCCGGTTCGCCGCCATCGCCGAAGGTGTCCAGAGCGTCCAGAGCGTCGATGGCCACATCCACAACGCTCTCCGCCACCCCTGCCAGCCTGCTCGCCTGCTCGGCGGTCATCCTGCCCATGCCCGAGACGCTCGCGCCGGCGGCGGCAACTGCGGGCCCGAGTGCCATGACCGTCGCGGCGAGGGGGCTCTGGCGCTCCAGACCGGAGGTGACGCACAGCTCGTCGACGCGCAGCATGCTCCCCTGCAGCACTGGCAGCAGGGGCCGGCTCGCCTGGCAGAGGTCTCCCGCCAATTCGACGGCCGTGGTCTTGAAGGTCTCGGCGATCTGGCTGTCGGATCTCGCAATCATGGTCGGCGCCTCCACTGGGGCTTCAGGGGATGGCGGCTGGGGGCGTGCGCACGATGCGCACGCCCCCGGTCGATTCAGTTGATGTCGCTCTCAGGTGGCCCCGGCCACGGCCGGAACCGGTAGGTGGGGTGCCCCGGGGTAGGGCTCCAGGTCGACCGCGACCTCACCGTGGATCAGCTGGTCACCCGCCTCGAGGTGGGCATCCGGTGCGCGCAGCGGCACCACCAGGCCGATCAGCTTGATGATGATGAAGGTCGCGACCGCGTCGTACCCGATGATGAAGAGCAGGGCGAAGAACTGGACCAGGAGCTGGTGCGGGTTGCCGTACCAGAGCCCGGTGACGACCGAGGCGCCCGCGCCATTGTGGTTGGGCCCGTAGTACACGAGCATCTTGGGGTCGGCCATCACGCCGGTGAAGAGGCCGCCCATCGCCCCGGCCACGCCGTGGGTGTGGATGACGCCCAGGGTGTCGTCCACGCGCCGGAAGAGCGCGAACCTGGGCGCGACGTTGATGGTGATCCAGGGCAGGGTGCCGGCAAGCAGGCCCAGCGCCAGCGCGGCATAGCCGTCGATGTAACCGGCTGCCGGAGTGATCGCCACCAGCCCGGCCACCATGCCGTTGATGGCCCCGGCCACGCTTACCTTCTTGAACCGGAGGGCGTCCCACATCACCCAGGTGCACAGCGCGGTCGCGGTGCAGAGGTGGGTGTTGAGGACGGCCGCAGCTGCGTCCGGGTTGGCGAAGTAGGTGTCACCCCCGTTGAAACCGCTCCACCCCAGCCAGAGCAGGCCGCCGCCGGCCACGGCCATGATCAGGTTGCTCGGTGAGGTGTGCTGCCGGTCGCGTAGCAGCCGCGGACCGATCACCGCCGCCGCCGTGAAGCCGGAGACGGCCGCGGCCACGTGGATGACGTAGCCACCGGAGAAGTCCACCGCTCCCATCTGCGAGAGCCACCCGCCGCCCCAGATGCTGAAGGCGCCGACCGAGTAGACGAGCGTGATCCAGAGTGGGACCAGCAGCGCCCAGGCCTTGAAGCTGATCCGGCCGAGCAGTGAGCCGCCCAGGATGATCACGGTGATGGCCGCAAACACGAACTGGAAATAGACGAGCGTGCTGAGCGGGAAGCGGATCGGCGGTACGAGCCCGTTGAGAAGCGGGATCTGCGCCTGCATCTCCAGGCTGTTGGCGCTCAGCACGGTGCCCGGCTGGCCAACCACCGCCCCGATCCCCGGGTGCCCAAAGCTCATGTTGTAGGCGAAGAGCGTCCAGACGATGAGGGTCATCGCGAACGCGTAGAGCACCATCATGGCCGAGTTCACGGCCCACTTCCGCTTCATGATGCCCGCGTAGAGGATCGCCAACCCCGGGACGCTCATCAGCCCCACCAGGGTCGCGGAGGTGAGCTGCCAGGCGTTGTCCCCCGAGTTGAGCCAATTCGGATCTGGCGTTATTAGTTGTGCCAGAAGCATCAGATCAGAACCTCCCCGTGCCGTCCGGTCTGGACGCTGCTATGTCGTGACATCGTATTTGCCACGGCCAACGTCCTTATATGTGCTCAGCGCACAGTCCCCCAGGCGCTCGGGTTGTGCGCGAAGTGGGCTGAAGGGCGTGCGCGTAGCCCGGCCCGCCGCCCCTCGACGGCAGGGGGCGCACAGCGCGCTCAGGTGAGGAGCCCACAAGGATGCAGGGCCCCTGGATACCCCGCGAATGCCCCGGAGGAGCGCTCAGGAAGGTGGGGGCGGGAGGATGCCCCCGGCGCGGCTCAGCCGCGCCCGGAGAAGGGGAGGGAGCGTCCGGGACGCCGTCCGATCAGTGGCCCCAGTGCTCGGCCTCGAGGTGCTGGATGGTCACCTCACCGCGCTCCCCGGTCCGGATGCGCACGGCCTCCTCGACCGGGAGGATGAAGATTTTGCCGTCGCCGATCTCGCCGGTGCGGGCGGCCGCGGCGATCGCATCGACGACCGCCTCCACCCTCGAATCGACCACGACCGCCTCGACCTTGACCTTCCGCTGCAGGGAGATGTGGATGCGGGTGCCCCGGTACATCTCGGTGTAGCCGCGCTGGCGGCCGCAGCCCAGCACCTCGGTGATCGTCAGCCCGGACGTCCCCAGGGTATCGAGGGCGTCCTGGACCGCCTGGAGCCGGTCCGGCCGGATGATGGCCTCCACCTTCCTCATGTCGTCCTCTCTCCCGAGACCGAGGCGAGTCGCTGGCTGGTCGCCCCGGCAATGGCGTCAGGGTGAATATAGGCCCCTCCGGGCACCGGCATGAAGCTCTCCGGGTAACCCCACATGCCGTGCTCGCTGATGTCGAGGCCCTCGATCTCGTCGCGCTCGCTCACCCTGAGCCCAACTGTCCTCTTGATGGCCCAGAAGAGACCGAACGAGAGGCAGAAGACGGTCGCGAAGATGGAGACCACCGCCACCGCCTGGGCGCCCAGCTGGGCCCAGTTCCCGGTGTAGAAAAGCCCTCCCCGGCCGACGCCGTCAACCTTGGCGAGCAAGGGGTCGGCGAAGAGGCCGCAGGAGAGGAGGCCCCAGACGCAGGCCAGCCCGTGGGCGGAGAGGGCGCCCAGGGGGTCGTCGATGAACTTGTCGATGAAGTAGACGCCGAAGACGACGATCACCCCAGCGACGGCACCGACGATGAGGGCCGCCCACGGCTGGATGAATCCCGAGGGAGCGGTGATGGCGGCCAGCCCGGCGATCGCGCCGTTACCGATCATGCCGACGTCGAGGCTCTTCTGCCGGAAGTAGATGACGGTCATGGCGGAGAGCGCCCCGGCGGCCGCGGCCAGGTTGGTGACGATGAGGACGTCAGCGAAGTGCAGGTTGAGGGCCTGGAAGGTGGAGCCGGGGTTGAAGCCCATCCACCCGAACCAGAGGATGAGCACCCCCAGCTGGGCGAGCGGCATGTTGTGCCCCGGGATGGCGTTGGGCTTGCCGTCGCGGCCGTACTTCCCGATGCGCGGCCCGAGGAGGAGCAGCCCGGCGAAGCCGGCGGTGGCGCCGGTGAGATGGACGACGCCCGATCCGGCGAAGTCCTGGACGCCGAGGCCGGCCCCCAGCCAGCCGCCGCCCCACACCCAGTGGGCGATCAGGGGGTAGATGAAGCCGGCGAAGGGGACGGCGAAGAGGATGTAGACGATGAACTTGGTCCGCTCCAGCATCGTCCCCCAGACGATCGCGAGGGAGATGGCGCAGAAGACGAACTCAAAGAAGAATTTGGCCGCGGCGGGGACGTCCGACCCGTGGAGGGCGGGGAGATCCAGCGTCGAACCCGGGGTGAACGAGGGGAAGAAACCGGCGCCACCGCCGTTCAGGTGGCCGAGAAAACCGCTCCCGGCGCCGAAGGCGAGGGCAAAGCCGACGCCCCACCACATGATCGA
>PLNE01000204.1 GCA_003141695.1 Candidatus Dormiibacterota bacterium | reverse complement strand
GAGAGTGCCCGATTCCTGCTTGAGCGGTCAGCCTCCATTAGGGACAGGACGTCGCCCCCAGCCGGATCACCCGCACGACCTATCTGGACTAAGGCCCAGACGGACTTGATCGATTCGGCCGCCGAGCTGGCGCCCGTCCGGCAAGCACTCGCCGAGCTTGGGCAGGCAGCAGATGCTGCTCTCACGAGCGCGGCCCGGCACGCACAGGCACTTCAAAGCTGGCATGTCACGACCCTCGCTCGTCTCGAAGAAGACACTACAATGCTTTCGTGGTTACTTTCTGGGGGCAGCAGCACACTCCGTTGCGCCTGGGGTGACCTCCCCCCGTCGACTGCAGCCCTGATAGGGGGTTGGGAGCTCGCCGCGCTTGTTCGCATGTTGCCGGGACCCTCGGCAGCTCACCGGCTACTGAGTCAGTTCGTAACCGTCGGTCTCCGCAGCGCCGTTGAACACCGCCCCGTCACCCTTCAGGAGGCAGTGCGCGAATTCCCGGCGACTGTCACAGCACCCGACATGGATGAGGCTATCCTTGATCTAACGCCCATTTTGGCGCAGGTGCATGGCCGGCCGCTCAGCGGGAACGCTCACGGCAAGGCAATTCAACTTGTGGAGCTCGTATCTCAGTCCTACAGCGAGATCCTGCTGGTCCGTTCCAAGCGAGAAGCTCCATGATGGATCAGTCACCTGAATCGGGGGCTGTGCCGCTGCCATCCTCTGGCGCTAACGGGGCTCCTACTGGGGCATGCAACCGAGAGGCCTGCCCAGTTCGTGGTGGAGTTGGCCAGTGCGCTCTGGGACATGCCGAGCTACTCGATTGCCCGGAGTATGAGCCCGTCGAAGAGGAGGAGGTGGACGCGGAGGATGCCCCGGCCATGAGTGGCCTGGAAGTGTCCGCGCTGGCGTCTTCGGGCGACCTGCGGGGCCGTCACCCGATCGGCGACGGCGCGGAGCCTCTTTCGCTTAGCCCGTGCTCGGCGCTGACGGTTGACGAAGCCACTGCGCTTCTCAGCTGCAGGAGCGCTCTCGTTGTACTTCCGATCGGCTACGTCGGTACTGGCAAGACGACACTGTTAGCGGGGCTGTATGAACGCCTCTGCCTCGGCCCACTAGGTGAGCGGTGCTTCGCGGGGTCTCTGTCGCTGCTGGGATTCGAGGAGCGTTGCTTCGAGGCGAGTCTTGGGTCCGGCAACTCTAGAGCGCGGCAGGACCGGACGTCGCGGGATGCCAAACGGCTGTTCCTCCATCTCACAGTTCAGACCGTCGGGGCCGGGCTGGGCAGTCGACGGGACCTCCTCATGGCTGACATCTCCGGGGAGCACCTCAAGGAGCTCGTGACGGCCGACGAGCCCGGTCCTCTCAGCTTCTTGTTGGCACGCACAGACGTCCTTGCACTCCTTGTCGACGGGGAGGGATTGGCGGATCCCCTCCGTCGATACTCAACGATTACTGAGGCGCGCACGGCTCTCAGAGCGATGATCGAGCGGTCCTCTGTCCGCGACACTGCACGAGTGGTAGCCCTGGTGACGAAGTGGGACTACTGCGTCGGGGTGGCGGACATGAGCAACATCGTATCCCGACTTCAGGCCGAACTGGAATCGGTAGTCCCCGATGTACGACTCATGACATGCGCAGCCCGTCCGGATGCCGGCAGCGAGTTGGAGGAGGGGACGGGCACAGCAGAGTTCCTAGAGGCAACACTCGAGGGCACGATTCGCGATCCCGCTCGCTTGCTGTCGTTCGGGAGGGCGGATGCGCCGCTAGCGCTGGTGCCGGGCGGCCTCGTGCTAGAGGCGTTTCTGTCGGCAGGACATCCCGTGCCATGATGAACTCAGAGCTACGGATCAGCCTTGTGGGGATGCCCTCCACCGGGAAGACGACGTTCCTCGCAGCTTTCTGGAACCTGATCCAGGAGCCGACGGTTGAGGCGTGCGTACGCCTTCGATGCCTGCCCAGGGCTGCCGTTTATCTTCATGAGATCCACCAGGCCTGGCTCCATGGTCAGGAGGTCGGTCACACCTCACGCGACAGTGGTGAGTTGATCCTCCTGGACATTGATCTAGGCGGCAGGGAGGTAGTTCTGGAGGTCCCGGACCTGTCCGGAGAATCCTTTGAGGACATGTTTGTGCATCGGCGCGTGACGCAGGAAGTCGACGTCATCCTCACCGCGGCCGACGGCTTGCTCCTTTTCCTCCACCCGCACGAGTTGCGACCTCGGATCACTCTTGTGGACGCCATTCGTATGGGCATCCAGCCTGAGGTCCCGGGTGATCAGGATGAGCTGCTAGCGCTTGACCTTAAGAAGCTACCCGCGGAGGTTCAGGCGGTGGATCTTCTTCAGACAATTACGAGTCGGCGCCTGTGGGCTCGAGCGGAATTGAGCTCGCCCCGGATTGGCGTGATCGTAAGCGCCTGGGATTTGGTGGAGGCGGAAGGACTCCCACCGGCCCGCTGGTTAGCGGCGCGCATGCCGCTGCTCAATCAGTATCTCGCCGCCAGTCTGCCCACGGAGTCGGTTAGGATCTATGGGCTTTCCGCGCGTGGGGGGAGTGCCGATGCGTCTGAATTGGCGACGTTCGATCCAGCCACTCGCGCGTTTCTCGTGGATTCTGCTGGCGTGCGCACTGGCGACATATCGACCCCCCTTCAATGGATTGCAACGGGGGCATGACCGAGCACGACCGTCGACCACAGCGTGACGGGGGACAGGCATCGCCGCCGCCTATCCAGCAATTCTTGCACGGCTATGACGGCGGTCACCGCCTTCTGGCCGGCTCCGCTCCTCTCCTCGGGGAAGTACGTCGCTTAGTGGACCGACTGAGCGATGCAGCTGGCTCAAGGCCAGATCCGTCCATCGATGGCTACCTTACCGGGTACCCAGTCCCCGATGGGAGGTATGCACTCGCGCGGACGTGGTATGCGTGGGAGCTACCACGTCCCAACTGCGTTTGGACCCACACCGTCATTCTTGAGGATGGTTTGCTCGACAACCGAGCTTTGGTTCGTGACCTGATCGGGTGGCTCCATCGACCCAGCGGGCCAATAGACGCCTACAAGACCCCGCTGCAGGCTCCGGGACCGCCACGCACCGATCTGTCGCAGGAGCGTCCGGGTGTGATGACCAGCGTACCAATTGCGGCGCTGGCAGGGCTGCTCGACGAGCTGTACCACTCGGATCGTACTCCCGTTTGCCTAGAGGCCAAGGATGTTCACGTCCACGAGGCTCTTGTGCTCGGAATCTGGGATCAGCAATGGCCACAACTACGCCGCCAGTTTTCTTTTTGCGTCGGTGCCTTGGAGCCACGCTCCCTGAGCTTGAGGAGCTTCGACCTGAGTGTCGTGCCAGTAGGCAGGGGAAGCGCTTTCCGTGGGTCAAGGGCGAGTGACGATGGACATCCATCGGCGGAGGGGCGGTTCCTCGTAGATGATCTCTTGATGCCTTCCACGACCTTCCGCAAGTACGTCACATTCTCAGCCGCCGGAAGCTCAAGACGCTCAACGCTGGCGGCTCTGACTCGCATCTGGTTGGCCTTGGCAGCCGACGCTTCTTCAACCGCTGAGGTTATGCCATTGCTCGGCGATGAGATTCGACGACTCGCGCCGCAGCCTCGCCGCATGCGTCGGCTCAAGCGTTTCCTTTTTCGCCCTCCAGAAGCGGCGGTGGCGGTAAAGGTCTCTCCGGTGCGAGTGCTTCGCGAGCTTGTGGCAGGGCCGCTGGCCACAGCGGTCGCGACCGAAGATGTGCTGATAGGAAGGTGGACGGAGCTTGTATGGTCGCGATCGCCCGCCACTGCTCTCGCCACCTACCGTGCGGCGCCGGTGGCGAGCGCCAATCCGAGACGGGAAGGCGGGCAGTCCGCTGTGGCTGAGACAGCGCGGCTTGAGGTTGGCGGGGCTATTGCGGATATCTGTCAACCCGTGGATATGCCTACTGTCGCACGGGTCGCTCCGGAACTGATCCTGTCAATACTCCGTCGCCGCCTTGATGGCGAACTGTGGCAGGCGTGGATGCAGCTTCCCAACCGGGACATCCGGGTGACCCTGGGAACTGGCGCTTCGCAGGGCGCGACTCTCGCGACGAGTTTCGCCATCGCAGCGTGTCGGGCGCTGGAGACAGCGACGCTACCCCTCAGCCGCGTCCGGGCTGTCTGGGAATTGCTGCTCGAGCGGGATCGAAGGGGCGCTGTTGGGGCTCTCATTGCGGTATTGGGGTCAGAGGCCATGCAGAGTGTTGGCCGCTGGCACGACCTTCTCCTGGTTCAGGGCCCGGCCCTCGCGGCACTTCTGATGGATGGCTTACCAGTGGGCCAGTTGATGGTCATCGCTGAGGTAATCGAGCCGGACGAAGGCGTTGTACGGATGGGGCTCCAACCATGGGAGCCGCTATGCAAGAGCGAGCGTTTGAATGAACTTACCCGCGGACTGGCTGTCCTCATGGTCGTGGGTTTGAGCTACTCCGACTGGCGAGCGCCGTCGGTGGGACGTGTTTTCGCCCACCTCTACGAGCGCTTCAGCAGCGCCGAGGCAACGAAGGAATGGGAGCTTCTATGCGCTCATACGAAGCTGCAGTCCTACGACTGGGACAGGTGTCGTCGGCTGACGGAGCAACTGGCCCGCCGCCTAGCGGACTGGAGTGCCGAACAACGGTCGGCGACCGTGGAGGCGGCCCGCCTTGTGAGTGAGGAATCTGCTGCAGCTCTTGCCCGCGGGCTGCGGCCCAGGCGGCGAACGCGGTCTATCCTGCCGCTGTCCTGGTAGGGTGATGGCACGGGGGACGGGCGCGGGTGGACGACGACATTACCGATCCTCCGCCAGGGACCGCATGAGCGCCTCATGGGCGTCCGAGACCGAGAGGTGCTGGTAGACGCGGTCCACCATCTCGAGGCTGCTGTGGCCCACGATCTTGGCGACCAGAATCGGCTGCATGCCGCGCCGCAGCTGCTCGGTCACGAACGAGTGGCGGAAGAGGTGCGGATAGCCCCGGCGGCCCTCGCCGAGGACGTCGCGGCCGAGGGCGTTCAGCCACTGCTCGACGCCGCTCTTGGTGAGGGCCTGGTCCCCTCGCCCTCCTACGAGGTGTCAGCCGTCGACATCCCGGCACCGTCTTTGCGTGGCCCGGATCTGTCACTCACGGCATGGCTACCTATAGTCGTCCTGGGCGTCGCGACTGGCTTGAGACGGCCCCTGCGTGTAAAGACGCATGAAGATGATGCTTCTATGGTTTGTCAAGCCGCCTCGGCAAGTTCAGTCTGGGCAACCAGGACGTGGAAGACCTCACGCGCGACGTAGCGCTTGAGGCA
>PLNE01000002.1 GCA_003141695.1 Candidatus Dormiibacterota bacterium | reverse complement strand
ACAGGTGTCCCGGTCGCCAAGCCAAGCTCACTCGCAGCGGCCTCAGCCAAGCCCCCAACCACGGTGCCTGAAGGCACCAGCTCTGGCAGTCGTCCGGGATCAAGCTGCAAGGCCGAGAGCATCTCCGGCCACCACTCTAGGGTCCGAATATCCATCAGCAAACTGGTTGGGTATAACGAGTGTTCCCCAACCAAGGCTCCCGTAAGCCGGTAGACGAGCCAGTCCTCAAGCAGGAGGAACTTCCGCGTGGATGCGAAAGTCAGCGGCTCGTGCCGCCTCAGCCAAAGGAGCTTGCTCGCCGTCCACGTCGCCACACACTCCACCTGCCCGCTGTGCGCGTAGATCTCATCGGGGCTAAATATGGAGCCCAGCTCCTCCGCCTCCGCGACCGCTCGGTTATCGAGCCACACGATAGCTGGACGCAGCGGGCGCAGATCAGCATCGAGGCAGACGAAGGTTTCTCCCTGACACGAGATGGATATCCCGGCCACCTCACCACCGGAGCCTCTTTCCAGGCGAAGCGCATTTGCCTTGTGGACTGCGACCTTCAGGCATTCCCAGTAAGTACTCACGTCGCACTCGACGCGCTCAGAATCCCCGAGCAAGCCGTACTCCTCCGAAGCCTCGCCAGCAGGGCGCCCGACCGAGTCGAAGAAGGCGGCCTTAATTCCACTGGTTCCTAGATCGAGCGCAAGGAAGTGCTTCACGGTCATCCCTCAACCCCCATCCCAAGACCCCAATCGTGGCTGGAGGCGAGCCGCCAACCTTACTGCGCTCGTTTCTTCCGAGTTGACCGTCGAGCCGGCGAGGTGAGGCGTGAGCACCGCGTTGTCGAGCCTCCTGAGCGGATGCTCGGCACCTAGCGGCTCGCTCCAGAAGACGTCGAGCGCCGCGCCACCAAGGCGCCCGCTAGACAGGGCGCTTATCAACGCCTGCTCGTCCACCAGCTCCGCCTAAGCGGCGTTAACCAGCAAGCCGCCCGCCTGTAGCAGGTCGAGTTCTCTGGCTCCAATCATGCCACGCGTTTCCGGCGTCAACCGTACATGGAGGGTTACGACGTCCGATTGGCTCAGTAAGGTGTCTAGCCCAACGGTTACGGCCCCGTGAGTCGCCACCACCCGCTCCGAGGCATATGGATCGTGAACGAGCAGGCGACACCCGAAGGCCGCCAACCGCTTAGACACCGCCTGGCCCACATAGCCGAACCCAACAATCCCTACGGTTATGGAGCGCAGATCTCGGGCACGTGGAGCAACCTCGAACGGCTGAGGCCACTGGAGAGCGTGCAGAGCCGTGTTCGCTCGAGAGTAACCACGCACCAAGTCGATGATTGCGCAGACAGCCCAATCAGCGACGGGCTCCGCCGTCCGGCCCGGGTTGTTGATGACTTCAATTCCCTGCTCGCGGGCCAGTTTCTCGTCCACGTTCTCTAGACCGTGACGGAGTGAGGCGATGATCTTCACGCTCTCAGCCAGGCGAAGGACCTCGGCGCGGATCGGAAAGAAGTGAGTGACGAGGATCTGACACTGTGCCAGGCGATCATGCCATTCCATTGGCACGGGGTAGCTCAAACCCCTTTCCGCACCCATTGCGGCGTCCGACATGCCACCGAGATCTGAGGTGTCCCACTCCACCGCATCCACCGACACACGTCCCGCAAGCTCTTGCGTGAGGATGCGGGCAGTGAGATCGGCGCGTTGCAGGCCATCTCCAATGACAAAGGTTCGGTAAGGGAGCGACATCTCCGTCTGCCTCAATTCGCAGTCTCAGGATACAGGAGTTCGTAGACCAGGTTGTAGCTACTGAACGCCTGGTTGTAGACGTGCCTAGTTGCAGGGTCGGGCTGCGTTACGTCGATGGACCGTACCATTGCTGAGCAGGCCTCGGGAAGGCTGCTGAAGTCCCCAACTGCCTGAGCAACCAACATCGCTGCACCCAACAGTGAGGGCTCACGACATTCAAACCGTCTGATCGGTAGTTGGCAGACGTCGGCTTTGATATGGGTCCAGAGATCGCTTGAGGCGCTGTTCCCGAGCGACCCGATTTCGGCAAACTCCACGCCGGCCCCCCTCATGGCCTCCACTGCTTTGCGCAGCATAAATGCAACGGACTCAAGCACAGCGCGAGTGACGTTGCCCCGGCCCTCAAAGAGGGATAGACCAACGATGGCGCACGTGGCGGCCGGGTTGTATTCCGGGTATTGAGTTCCCGCTAGGTGCGGTAACACCGTTACGCCATTGGCGCCCGCTGGTATGTTAGTCGCCTCCGCAGTAACTGACTCGTAAGGAATGGTCGACTGGTCCGTCGCGTGCACATCGCCGAAGAAGTTGTCCCGGAGCCACCGGAGCACGAGTCCTGCAGTCTGCCCACACGGCTGCGCGCAGTAGAGCCCTGGTATCACATGGAGAAACATCGGCAAGCCCACAGAGCGGCTCTGCGGCACCTCCGCCAAGCAGGTCGTCAGCCCCAGCACCGTCCCCGTATTTTCAGTCAAAAAGCCTGGCGATATGTTGCCGGCAGCCGTAGCACCCAAGACCTGGTCCAACCCGCCAGCGACGATCGGGATGCCGGCCGGAAGGCCCAATTCGGAGGCGGGATCCCGGCCGAGCCGACCGACAATTGCGCCCGGGTCGACGAGCGTCACCAGCCGCGAACGATCGCCCCCGACCTCCGCCAGCATCGGCTCCCACCAGCCGCCCCGCCCCCGCCAGTCCAGCAAGAGGGAGGTCACG
>PLNE01000144.1 GCA_003141695.1 Candidatus Dormiibacterota bacterium | reverse complement strand
TACGGCCATGACGACCGCGCCCGCGACCGCGCGCTGCGCGATCGACTCCAACTGGCCGGCGTCGAGCTGGTGGTCTGCGCCGGGTACAACCGCATCCTCACCGACGAGTTCCTGGCCGCCTTCCCGGATTCCATCCTGAACGTCCACCCGTCGCTGCTCCCCGCTTTCGCCGGTGGCATGCACGCGGTCGAGGCTGCGCTGGACCACGGTGTCAAGATCAGCGGCTGCACCGTCCAGCTCCTGGAGCCGGGCATCACAGACGGCGGACCGATCATCCTTCAGCGCGCGGTGCCGGTCCTCGAGGACGACACGGCCGAAAGCCTGCGCGAGCGCATCCACGAGCAGGAGTGGGTCGCGGTCCCCGAGGCCGTGAGGCTCTGGTGTGAGGGACGGATCCGGCGGGAGGGTCGCGTGGTCCGGATTACCGCCGCACCCCGCGCGACGGAGGCGCCGCTCACTCAGGCAGACTCGCTCACGTGAGGGCCCTCATCGGCGTCAGCGACAAGACCGGGCTCTCTGACTTCGCCCGCGGTCTCCACGAGGCCGGGGTGGAGCTGATCGCCACCGGCGGTACCGCCAAGGCCCTCGCGGATGCCGGTATCCCGGTGCGCCAGGTCAGCGAGGTCACCGGAGCACCCGAGATGCTGGACGGCCGGGTCAAGACCCTCCATCCGGCCATCCACGCCGGCATTCTCGCCCGCCGCGACCTCCCCGAGCACATGAGCGCCCTCGCCGACCACGGCTATGCGCCGATCGACCTGGTGGTGGTCAACCTCTACCCGTTCGCCGCCACCGTCGCTTCCGGCGCCGACCGTGAGACGGTGGTGGAGAACATCGACATCGGCGGTCCCACCATGATCCGGGCGGCCGCCAAGAACAGCGACTCGGTGGCGGTCGTGGTCTCGCCCTCCCAGTACGACGACGTCCTAGCCGAGATCCGGGAGGCCGGCGCGGTGAGCGTGGCCACCAACCGGCGGCTGGCCGCCGAGGCCTTTGCATACGTGGCCGCCTACGACACTGCGGTCGCCGACTGGCTCGCCGCCGACTACTCCGGCGGCCCCATGCGCCGGTACTTCACCACCGGTGGGCCCCTCATCGCCGAGTTGCGCTACGGGGAGAACCCCCATCAGCGGGGGGCCGTCTATGCCGTGCCGGGGGGCCCCGGGGGCGTCGCCCATGCCCGCCAGCTGCAGGGCCCGGCTCTCAGCTTCACCAACTGGCTGGACGCCGACGCCGCCGCCAACCTGGTTGCCGAGTTTGCCGAACCGGCTGCCGGCGTGATCAAGCACACCAACCCGTGCGGATTCGCCACCGGGGACTCTCCGCTCGACGCCTACCGCCGCGCCCACGACTGCGACCCGCGCTCGGCCTACGGGGGCATCGTGGCTCTCAACCGCACGCTCGATCTCGCCACCGCCCAGGAGCTGGCCAAGACCTTCCTGGAGATCGTCATCTGCCCCGGCATCGACGGCGATGCGGCCGCCCGGCTGGAACGCCGCGAGCGCCTCCGCGTCCTGGTCCTGGACCGTCCCGACTGCGCCGCCGCCTACGACGTCCGCAGCCTGAGCGGAGGACTGCTGGTGCAGACCCGCGACCGGGTGTCGGCGGACCGGGCGTCGATGACCGTCGCATCGAAGCGGCAGCCGACCGAGGCGGAGTGGGGCGACCTGCTGGTGGCCTGGCGGGTCTGCCGTCACGTGAAGTCCAACGCCATCGTCATCGTCGGCGACCGTATGGCCCTGGGTGTCGGTGCGGGACAGATGTCCCGAGTTGAGGCGGCGGAGCTCGCCGTCGCGCGCGCCGGCGAGCGGGTGACGGGCACCGTGGCTGCGAGCGACGCCTTCTTTCCGCTTCCCGACGGCCTGGAGACCCTGGGCAGGGCCGGCGTCGGCGCCGTCATCCACCCCGGCGGGTCCAAGAAAGACGCCGAGGTCACCGCCGCCGCCGACGCCCTCGGGATGGCGATAGTCCACACGGGCGAGCGCCACTTCCGCCACTGAACGCCGCTGTCCGCAGTCGCGCTTGTCTTAGCTCAGACCCGCTTCCTTGATCTGGACGCCCTGGACGCCGCCTCCTTCCGACCGTCCGCCGAGGCCCGACGGCCCCATTCGGGCCTGTGACGGACGGTCTGACGCCCGAGTCGCGATCCTGCAACGCGGGGAGATGCCGCGATGCCAGACCTATGATCGAGCTCCCCCGTGTCGGGGGTATCTGGGTGTCACAACGGGGCGGATGATGCAGAGTGCCTGGGGGATTGATCATGTTTCGATGCCCGCGGGCAGCGTTGCGCTCTGCGCCGGTGGCGCATGACGCCGGAAGCCGCGAGGACGAGCAGCGCCGTCGTGCCCGTGGGTGAGCCCGAGGCCGTGTCGGCGGTCATCGGCGACAGCTTCCCGGGGTCCGGCGGGGACCGCCTGGTCGAGGGACTGCTGGAGACCCTCCCCATGGCGGTCGCCATCCGGCGGGTCGGGCCAGGCTGCCCGGTCGAGGTTGCCAACGAGCGCTTCCGGCTCTGGCTGGACAGCCTCACGGCCGCGGACGGATCCGGCGGTGCCGCCGTTGCGGACGAGGTCATCTCGCTGGTCTCGGCGGCCGTCCGCACCGGGAAGCCACAGCACCTCCAGGGCGTCCGGCCGCTCACCTCGGGTGAGCCGGAGAGCCCATCGGCGGACGGCGCCGCAGCCTGGGATGTGACGGTCCAGCCGCTCCGTGACCCCCGTGGCCGGGTTGGCCACGTCGTCCAGACGGTGCGGGACACGACCCCGGGGCGCGCCGAAGACGCCCGCGCGGGCGTCGCTGCCGACAGCGAGGAGCTCAGCGCGCTGCACCTCCGGCTGGACCGGCTGATGGCGCTCGACAAGCTGAAGTCGGACTTCATGAACCTGACCACCCACGAGCTGCGCTCCCCGCTCGCCATCGTCTACGGCTACCTCTCGATGATGGAGTCGGGCATGCTGGGCGAGCTGTCCGAGGGGCTGAGCGAGGCCGTCGGGTCGTCGATCCAGAGCGTCGAGCTGATGATGCAGCTGGTCACCGAGCTGGTCGAGATGGCCCGGCTCGACGAGACCCGTCTCGACCCGACGCGCGAGCCCGTCGACCTGGCCGACATCGTCGCCGAAGCCGCCGTCAGGGTCGACGGCTCCGAGCGCCACCACCTCAACCTGGATCTCGGCACGGGCCCAGCGCCGGTGCTCGGCGATCGGGCTCAGCTTCTCCGGGTCTTTTCCAACATCGTCGACAACGCGGTCAAGTACTCGCCGGATGGTGGCGAGATCGGGGTCCGCCTGCGGCGGGTGGGCCGGCAGGTCGTCGTCGACATCCGTGATCAGGGGCTCGGCATCGCGCCCTCGGACATGGGCCGCCTCTTCACCCGCTTCGGCCGGATCGTGACCTCGGCCACAGAGGGGATCGGCGGCACGGGCCTGGGCCTCTACCTCTGCCGGGAGCTGGTCCGAAGGCTGGGTGGCGACGTCACAGCCACCTCGGTGGAGCGCCGGGGCTCCACCTTCACGGTGCGGCTGCCCGGCACGACCCGCGGGGTGGCGCGCTCCGCGAGCTGAGCTCCCGGTCCGGTCAGCTCGACGGCGCTCGCGACGCGCCCGGCTCTCCCCGGTCGGAACCGCGTATCTCCTGCGCCAGCCTCGCGGTCTCGACGGCTGCGAGAGCAGCGTCAGCCCCCTTGTTGCCGTGCTTGCCGCCCGCCCGCTCCATCGCTTGCTCGAGCGTCTCGGTGGTGAGCACGCCGAACCCGCAGGGCACGCGATGCTCCAGCGACACCCGGGCGACTCCCCGGGCGGCGCCGTCCGCGACCAGGTCGTAGTGGGTGGTCTCCCCCCGGATCACCGCGCCGAGGCAGACGATGGCGTCGGTACCTCCCGAGATCGCCACCTCCTGGACCACGAAGGGGATCTCCAAGCTCCCCGGCACCCAATGGACGGCGATGTCCTTTTCGGCCGCTCCGTGGCCGACCAGGGCGTCGATGGCACCTCTCAGAAGCTGCTGGGACACCACCTCGTTGAAGCGGGCCACCACGATCGCGATCCGCATCCCGGTGGCGTCCGCACGGCTCCCGTCACCCCCGCCGTTCCCGACCTTCATCAGCGTGATCCTGTCACATCGCTGGCGCCGCGGACCCAGGGGGCAGGCCTGCCGTCCGATTGCGGAGCGACGCTTCTCAGCCGGGCGGCCGGCCGGCGATCAGGGGTCGGCGACCGGGGGCCAAGCACCCGGCTCGGCCGGCAGGGTGCGGCCGGCGTCCGCAGGATCAACCGCCAGGGCCGGGTCGAAGAGGTGGCCGAGCTTGTCCCGTTTGGTGCGGAGGTAGCGGATGTTGTCGGGCGTGGGAGGGGTCACCAGGGGCAGGTGTTCCACCACCTCGAGGCCGTACGCGGAGAGCGCGAAGTACTTGCGCGGGTTGTTGCTCAGCACCCGCAGCCGCCGGGCACCGAGGTCGGCGAGGATCTGGCTCCCGATGCCGTAGTCCCGGGTGTCGACGGGGAGGCCGAGATCGAGGTTGGCCTGCACGGTGTCCGCGCCCGCGTCCTGCAGGGCGTATGCCCTCAGCTTGTCGAGCAACCCGATGCCGCGGCCCTCCTGGCGGAGGTAGACGAGGACTCCCCGGCCCTCCTCCGCGATCAGTTGCATGGCCAGATGGAGCTGCGCCTGGCAGTCGCAGCGCTGGGAGCCGAAAACGTCACCGGTCAGGCACTCGCTGTGCACCCGGCAGAGGACGGGCTCGGGGTCCTCCTCCGCGATCTCGCCGAGGACCAGGGCGACGTGGGGGTCGTGGTCGACGAGGTCTTCGTAGCCGACGCACCGCCAGACGCCCCATCGCGTGGGCAGCCGGGTCTCGGCGCGTCGCACCACCAGCGTCTCGGTCAGCCGCCGGTGTCGGATGAGGTCCTCGATGGTCACCATGCGCAGCCCGTGCAGCCGGGCAAACCCGTCGAGGTCGGCGCGCCGGGCGACGACCCCGTCCTCCCGGAGGATCTCGCAGAGCACCCCGCAGGGTTCCCGGCCCGACATCTTGCAGAGGTCCACGATCGCCTCGGTGTGCCCGGCCCGCTTGAGCACCCCCCCGGGGCGGGCGCGGAGCGGCTGGACGTGCCCGGGGCGGGTGAAGTCTGCCGCTCCCCGGCCGCGGTCGGCGAGATGCCGGATGGTCACCGCCCGATCGTGGGAGCTGACCCCGGTGGTCACCCCCTCCCCGGCGGCGTCCACGGTCACGGTCATCGCCGTCTCGTGGAGCGACGTGTTGTGGTCGACCATGTCAGGAAGTTGGAGAGAGTCCAGCCGTTCGCCATCGCACGCGACGCAGAGGAGGCCGCGGGCGTGCGAGAGCAGGAAGTTGACCTGTTCGGCGGTCACCAGGTCGGCTGCGATGCAGAGGTCGCCCTCGTTCTCCCGGTCCTCGTCGTCGACGACGATGACGAAGCGTCCCTCGCGGATGTCGGCGACCGCGTCCTCGATCCGGTCCAGGCTCATGGCGCCGCTTCCCACCCCAGGCCACGCTGCACGTACTTGGCGGCGAGATCCGCCTCGAGGTTGACCGGGACGCCGGCTTTCCAGCTCCCCGCCGTGGTGGTGGCCAGCGTGTGGGGGATGAGCGAGACGGTGAAGCGGTCGTGCCCAGCGTCGACCACCGTGAGGCTGATGCCGTCGACGGCGATGCTCCCCTTCTCGACCGTGTAGCGCGCGAGGGTGTCGGGGAGGGCGATGGTGACCCAGCGGGCCTCGCCCTCGGGGTGGGTCGCGATCACCGTGCCCACCGCGTCCACATGGCCGCTGACCAGATGGCCCCCGACCCGCTCCCCGAAGGCGAGCGACGGTTCGAGGTTGACGGCGTCGCCCCTGCGCAGCGTCCCCAGGGTGGTCCGTCGCGCGGTCTCTGGCATGACGTCGGCGGTGAAGCCGCCGCCCTCCCTCTCGACGACGGTCAGACAGGTCCCGCTCACCGCCACGCTCTCGCCGATCTGGAGGTCGGCCGGAAGCCCGCGGGCGCCCACCCGGAGACGGCCGCCCTGCGGCCCGACCTCCTCCAGCACCTCGCCCAACTCGGTGACGATCCCGGAGAACACTCGCTCACTCTCCACCCTGAACCGGCGACGCGCCGCCCTGACCGCGAACACAGTACCCGCTGACCACGATGTCGTCGCCCGCGCGCTCCACGGTGACACCGGTGAGCGGCGCGGCCGCGGCAAGCCTGGCCACGCCCCGGCCGGCCACGGCGGACGGTGCCCGCTCGCCGCCGACGACTCGGGGAGCGATGTAAGCGACCACGCGGTCGGCGAGCTCCTGGTCGAAGACGGACCCGTGGACGCGGGCGCCGCCCTCCACCAGGACACTGATGCGCTCCTCCTCGGCCAGGAGCTTGAGCACCTCGCCGAGAGGGACACGCCCGTCCGCACCGGGGGTGAAGGGGATCACCCTGGCCCCGGCCGCCTCGAGGGCCCGGCGGGCAGCCGCCGGGGCTCCCGACCCGGTGGCGATCAGGCACCTGCCGTCGCTGCCGATCACGCGCGCGGCCGGCGGGACCGAGAGCCGGCTGTCGAGCACGACCCGGATAGGCTGGCGGGCCACGGTCCCCTCCAGCCGGGTCGACAGCTCCGGGTCGTCCGCGAGCACGGTCCCCACCCCGACCAGGACGGCGTCGTGGCGGTGGCGGAGCAGATGACCGAGGTGGCGCGCTGCGTCACCGGTGATCCAGTGGGACTCGCCGGAAGCGGTGGCGATGCGCCCGTCGAGGGAGGAGGCGAACTTGGCGGTGACGAAGGGCACCCCGGCCGTCACCCAGCGGAGGTACTGCTCGTTGAGCAGCCGTGCGGCCTCCGACCCCACTCCCACCGTGACCTCGATGCCGGCTCGGCGGAGGGCCTCCAGCCCACTCCCGCTCACCTGTGGGTTGGGGTCGGGCATGGCCGCGACGCAGCGGGAGATACCGGCGGCCACCACCGCCTCGGTGCAGGGTGGGGTCCGGCCCTGGTGGCAGCACGGCTCCAAGGAGACGACCAGGGTTGCCCCGCGTGCCGCCTCGCCCGCCTCCCGGAGGGCGGTAACCTCGGCGTGGGGCCCGCCGGCGGGAGCGGTGCGGCCCCGGCCGACGATCTCCCCGTCGCGAATGATCACGGCACCCACCATGGGGTTTGGGCTGGTCGCGTAATCGCAGCTCCGCGCCAGCTCCAGGGCCTCTCCCATCGCCCAGAGCTCTGTGCCCTCCGAACGGCTACCGCCCACAGCTCTCACCTTCCGTCCCTGGGCGGGGTGGCGCAGGAGCCTCCGGTGGGGCCCGGATGACATCGTCGTCGGCGCCCGGATGCCCCCCGCTCCCTCAGTGGGCGCCGCGCAGTCGCGCGTCCTTCTCCACTCGGGCCTGATCGGCGACACAGAAGCGGGCGGCGGGCATCGCCTCCAGCCTGGCCTCGGCAATCTCTCCGCCGCACACCTCGCAGAGCCCGTACCTGCCCGCGTCCAGCCGGCCCAGCGCCGCTTCGACGGCGGCAAGCTCGGATCTCACCCGCAGCTCGACGGACGAATCCAGCTCCCGGTTCAGGGTATCGGCGGCCTGCTCGGCCGGGAGCTGGTCGGGCCGGACGCCCTCCTCGCTGCTCAGGCCCCGTCCGGCCGCGTCGAGCACGCCCTCGAGGCGGGATTTCTCCCCTTCAAGTCGCTTGCGAACCGCCGGCATGTCCATGGCGCATCAACCCGCATCTGAACCAACGTCGCGGAAGGCCGGCCAATCCCCGACCTCATATCTCCAGCTAACCCTAACCCCTGCAATGGGTGGCGCGTCAGGGCGCGCCTCCCGGTGCCACCCCGGCCCTGCGTTCGGCCCCAGCGAGCCGGTCAGATCACTCCGGCTCGACCTCGGGTGCGAGCCACACCACTCCGAGCGGGGGAACAGTGACCGACGCCGAGTACGGCAGGCCGTGCCACCCGATCCGCTCGGCCATGACGCTGCCGAGATTGCCCTGGTTGCTGCCGCCGTACACCTCGGAGTCGGTGTTCACCACCTCTCGCCAGCGCCCGGGAAGCGGCACGCCGACCCGGAAGCCATGGCGGGTCATCGGCGAGAAGTTGGCCAGGCAGACGAGCCCCGGCCTGCCCTCCCCGTCCCGCCGTAGGAAGATGAAGACGTTCTGATCGACGTTGGCGGCGTCGATCCAGCGGAAGCCGTCGGGGTCGTGATCGCGCTCCCAGAGCGCCGGGATCTCACGGTAGCGGGCACCCAGGTCCTGGACCAGGCGCTGCAACCCCCGATGCTCAGGGAACCCCACCAGATGCCAGTCGATGGAGCGGTCATGGGCCCATTCCGCGTCCTGGCCAAATTCTCCCCCCATGAAGAGCAGCTTCTTGCCGGGGTACGCCCACATCCAGCCGAAGAGGGCGCGCAGGTTGGCGAATTGCTGCCACCGATCGCCCGACATCCTGCTCAGCAGCGAGCCCTTGCCGTGCACCACCTCGTCGTGAGAGAGAGGCAGCACGAAGTTCTCGGTCCACGCGTACAGGAAACCGAAGGTCATCTCGTTGTGGTGATAGCGCCGGTAGATGGGGTCCTTGCCCATGTACTCGAGGGTGTCGTGCATCCACCCCATGTTCCATTTGAAGGTGAATCCGAGCCCTCCTCCAGAGGTCGGGCGGGACACCCCGGGCCAGGCCGTCGACTCCTCGGCGATGCTGACCACCCCGGGATAGTCGCCATGGACCGCCTCGTTGACCTCGCGGAGGAAGGCGATGGCGTCCAGGTTCTCGTTGCCCCCGTACTGGTTGGCGAGCCACTCGCCCGGCTTCCGCGAGTAGTCGAGATAGAGCATCGAGGCCACCGCGTCGACGCGCAGCCCGTCCACATGGAACTCCTCGATCCAGAAGCGGGCGTTGGCGATGAGGAAGTTGCGGACCTCGACCCGACCAAAGTTGAAGATCAGCGTGCCCCAGTCCGGCTGCTCGCCCCGCCGGGGGTCGGCGTGCTCGTAGAGGGCGGTGCCGTCGAAGCGGGCAAGTGCCCACTCGTCCTTGGGGAAGTGACCCGGCACCCAGTCGATGAGCACTCCCACGCCACGCTGGTGGAGGTGGTCGACGAAGTACCGGAAGTCGTCGGGGTTGCCGAAGCGGGCGGTCGGTGCGTAATAGCTGGAGACCTGGTAGCCCCAGGAGCCGTCGAAGGGGTGCTCGGTCACGGGCAGCAGCTCGACGTGGGTGAAACCGCTCTGCACGCAGTAGTCGGCCAGCTCCTCGGCCAGCTGGCGGTAGCTGAGGACGTGGCCGTCGGGGCTCCGGCGCCAGGAGCCGAGATGGACCTCGTAGATTGAGATGGGGCGGTTGAGCAGGGGCTGGGCGGCGCGCTGGGCGAGCCACGACTGGTCCCCCCACTCGTGGGAGCTCCTCTCGACGATGCTGGCCGTCTTCGGCGGCGTCTCCGTCGCCCTCGCCAGCGGGTCGGCCTTGAGGATCCCCCGCCCATCGGCGCGGATGACCCGGAACTTGTACTTGGTCCCGGCTCCGACGTCGGGGACGAAGAGCTCCCACACGCCGCTGCTCCCCAGCGAGCGCATTGGCTGGACCCGGGCATCCCACCCGTTGGCGTCACTCACCAGGCTGACGCCCCGGGCGTTGGGAGCCCAGACCGCGAAGGCGACCCCGCTCACCCCCTGGTGGTCCATCGTCCTCGCCCCGAGCCGGCGCCAGAGCTCGCGATGCGTCCCCTCCGCGATGAGGTGGAGGTCGAGATCGCCCAGTGAGGGCCAGAAGCGGTAGGGATCGTCCATCTCCCAGCTGGCGTGGGCGGTGCGGCAGCGCAGCCGGTAGCCGGCCAGCTCCTTCACGGGCACGACGGCCTCGAAGAGGCCGCGCTCGTCGACGCGCCGCATCGGCACGACCCCCCCAGGGTGAGCCACCGAGGCCTCGGCCACCTCGGGGTGGAAGAAACGCACCACCATCGCGCTGCCGGCGGGATGGGGGCCGAGGACCTGGTGGGGATCGGGATGGGTGCCGGCCGCCAGTCGGGCGCAGTCGGCGGCGAGGGAGGGGCTCAGAGGCGCGGTCACGGCGTCGCCGCCAGCAGGAAATGGAGGGGGATCCCCACCCAGTCGGGTCGGTGGCCGAGCTCGTAACCCACCTCGTAGACCGCCTTGCTGACCTCGAAGGCGCGCCGGACCACCAGGGCGCCGCCGCCCCCGGGGAGGAGCCCGGTCCCGTCCACCCGCTCCAGGTAGGCGGCCCAGAAGGCGTCGCGATTGGCGACCGCCCAGGCCTCGCCGACAGCCGAGAGGTGGCGCCAGAGGGGATCGCGGGGCCGCATCCGCTCCGCCAGCGCCGCCGCGGCGGCGTAATCGAAGGAGCGGAGCATCCCCGCCACGTCGCGGAGCGGTGAGGAGCGCCGCCGCCGCGCCTCGACCTCGCCTGCCGGCTCCCCCTCGAAGTCGATGATCTTCCACCCCTCATCGGTTCGAATCACCTGGCCGAGGTGGTAGTCGCCGTGGACCCGGATCGCCAGTCCGCCCTCCCCGAGGCGGCGAAGCGCGTCGAATCGGGCGACCAGCGTCCCCCGTCTCTCGCCCAGCGCAGCCAGGGCCGGGTCTCCCGAGGTCAGCAGGCGGTCGAGCTGGCCGGTCATCGCTTCCGCCCAGGCGGAGAGCTGCGCTGGGCCGACCGGCTCCGGGGCGAGGACACCGCTGCGCTCGGGATCGGCGAGGGCCAGGTGCAGCTCGGCGGTGACCGTGCCCAGCCGGGCGGCCTCGCCCTCGAAGGACCCGCCCTGGTCGTCGATCATCTCCCATCTCTCCCGTGCGGATCCGGTCCCGGCCTCCTCGGCGGAGCCGTAGAGATCGCGCAGCGAGGTGAGGGCCAGCGTCCACCCCTGCGTGCCGTTGTGGAGATAGGCGTGGAGCAGGGCTTGGAGAGCGGGGGCGCCGTCTCCGCGCCGGTAGCTGAGGTGTCCGTGGAGGGCCGGCACGTGCGCGAAGTGCCGCTCCCCGAGGGCCTGGGCCATCTCCAGCTCCACGCTCGGACCGGGCTCGATCCGCCGGCTCCACTTGAGGAAGTCGAGGTGGCCGCGCACCATCGCGGAGTTGCTCTGCTCGACGTCCAGGAGCCGGGGACGATCGGCGAGCTCGGGGTCGATGCCGACGAGACGCCGGCTGATCAGTCGACCGGCGCCGGTCTCGACCTCCCGCTCCTCGGCCAGCATTCGCCACAGCTCGACCGTGGCGTCGGGGTCGGCGAGGGCGTCGTAGACGAGGAGCGTGCCGCCCGCCGACGTCACGGTGCCGATCAGGTGATCGGGGCCCAGGTCGGCGATCCGGTGGGGGCCCAGCCTGACCCCCAGCGGGAGGCTGTAGGTCTCCGAGGGCGCGTCCGCGTAGTCGATGCGCCAGAGGGTGAAGAGGACGGTCGGGCCCGCGGCCCGGAGCACCGCCAGGTCGTCCAGCTCGACCCGCTCCACCCGGCGCTGCCTGCCTCCGAACCAGCGCGCCTTCAGGAGCCACGATCGGATATCAACGGTGAGGCCGGCGATGCCGAATGGCTCCAGCTGCACCGCGCTGGGATCGGTCTTCAGAGCCATCGCTCGGCGGGCCTCACGGAACGCTCTCGATGCTGAACCAGTAGAACCCGTGGGGGGCGAGGGTGAGCAGGTAGGGCAGCTCCCGGATCTTGGGGAAGTGCACCCTCCCCAGCATCTCCACAGGGGTCATCCCGGCGTAGCGGCGAAGGTCCAGCTCCACCGGCTGGGCGAACCGCGAGAGGTTGTTCACGCAAAGGACAGCATGATCCTCGTGGGTGCGGAGGTACGCAAACACCGACGGGTTGGTCGCGTTGAGCGATTCAAAGCTCCCCAGCCCGAACACCGGCCAGCGCCGCCGGACCGCGACGAAGCGGCGGAGCCACTGCAGCATCGAGGTCTCGCTGCGCCGTTGGGCCTCGACGTTCACCGACTGGTACCCGTACACCGGGTCCATCAGCGGGGGGAGGTAGAGCTGGGCGAAGTCGGCCCGGCTGAAGCCGCCGTTGCGGTCGGCGCTCCACTGCATCGGGGTCCTGACCCCGTCCCGATCGCCGAGGTAGATGTTGTCGCCCATGCCGATCTCGTCGCCGTAGTAGAGGATCGGGCTGCCCGGCAGGGAGAGGAGCATCCCGTAGAAGAGCTCCATCTGCCGCCGCCCATTGTTGACGAGTGGTGCGAGACGCCTCCGGATCCCCAGGTTGAGCTTCATCCGGGGATCCCGCGCGTACTCCTGCCACATGTAGTCGCGCTCCTCGTCGGTGACCATCTCCAGGGTCAATTCGTCGTGGTTGCGCAGGAATATCCCCCACTGCGAGCTGGGCGTCGGCAGTGCCGGGGTGCGTTCCAGGATCTCCGTGATCGGATAGCGCTGCTCCCGGCGCAGCCCCATGAAGATCCGGGGCATGAGCGGGAAATGAAAGCAAACGTGGCATTCGGGGCTTTCCGCGGTCCCGAAGTAGTCGACCACGTCCTCGGGCCACTGGTTGGCCTCCGCCAGGAGCACGCGGCCGCCGCCGTACTCGCGGTCGAGGGTCGCGCGCAGCTCGGCGATGAACGCGTGGGTCTCCGGCAGGTTCTCGCAGTCGGTGCCGTCGCGGGCGTAGAGGTAGGGGACCGCATCGAGACGGAATCCGTCGATCCCCACGTCGAGCCAGAAGCGGCAGATGTCCACCATCTCCTCGCGGACCTTGGGGTTGTCGTAGTTGAGGTCGGGCTGATGGCTGAAGAAGCGATGCCAGTAGTACGCCTGAGCGCCGTCGTCCCAGGTCCAGTTCGACGTCTCGGTGTCAACGAAGATGATCCGGGCGTCGGTGTACCGGTTCTTGGTGTCCGACCAGACGTAGTAGTCGCGGTGCGGTGAGGCCGGCGACGAGCGGGCGGATTGGAACCAGGGATGCTGGTCGGAGGTGTGATTGAGGACGAGGTCCATGACCACGCGCATCCCCAGGTCGTGGGCGCGGGACACCAGCTCGCGGACGTCGTCCACGTTCCCGTACGCGGGTAGGACGGAGTAGTAGTCCTTGATGTCGTAGCCGCCGTCGCGGAGCGGGGAGTCATTGAAAGGCAGCAGCCAGAGGCAGTCGACGCCGAGCCAGCGCAGGTAGTCGAGGCGCTGGATCAGCCCCGGGAAGTCGCCGACGCCGTCGTCGTTACTGTCCGCGAACCCGCGGACCAGCACCTCGTAGAAGACCGCGCGCTTGAACCACTGCGGGTCCCGGTCGCCTGCGACCGGCTGCGCGGAGGGATCTGCTTGTGGGGCCGGAGTCGTGGGGGCCACGCCGGCGGGCCGGGGCTCGGGCGCGGGGGCCGCCGTGCCGGAGGTGAGCGTCGAAACCGCCTTGCTCATCGGCGCCGGAGGTGGAGGACGTGAGCCGACTGCTGGGCAGGGTCGAGGCGGACGTAGCTCTCCGGTCCCTGCCAGACATAGCTGATGCCGGTCAGCTCGTCGTGCGCCTCGAAGGGGATGTCGGCGGGGATCCCGAGCCCCTCCAGGTCGAGCCAGATGGTGCCCTCCTGGGGATGGTGGGGGTCGAGGTTGACCACCACCAGGAGCACGTCGTCGCGCGCCTGGTTCACCCGGCTGACGCAGAGCATGCTGTCGTTCCTGATCTCCTGGACGCGCAGTGCCGGCAGCAGCGCGATCGCCCCACGGTGGCGATGCCGGATCTCGTTGAGCCGGGTGATGTACGGCGCCAGGCTGTCCGGGCGGGCCCAATCGCGCGGCCGGAGCTGGTACTTCTCGGAGTCGGCGTACTCCTCACTGCCCGGATCGGCAGCCACCCGCTCACAGAGCTCGTAGCCGCTGTACATCCCCCAGGAGGGGGCCGTCATCGCCGCCAGGGTCGCGCGCACCCGGAAGGCCGCCGGTCCCCCCTGCTGGAGGTATGCGTGGAGGATGTCGGGCGTATTGACCCAGAAGTTGGGCCGGAACCAGTCGACCCTCTCGGTCTGGGACAGCTCGGTGAGGTACTCGCTCAGCTCCGCCTTGGACGTGCGCCAGGTGAAGTACGTGTAGGACTGGCTGAAGCCGAGCTTGGCCAGCCGCTGCATCACCGCCGGCCGGGTGAACGCCTCGGCCAGAAAGATGACGTCCGGGTGGTGGTGGCGGATCTCGGCGATCAACCACTCCCAGAACGCGAACGGCTTCGTGTGCGGATTGTCGACGCGGAAGATCCGCACACCGCGCTCGATCCAGAAGAGCAGGACGTCGCGGAGCGCCTGCCAGAGTCCGGCGCGGTCGGCGGTGCCGAAGTCGAGGGGGTAGATGTCCTGGTAGCGCTTGGGCGGATTCTCGGCGTGGCGGATGCTGCCGTCGGCGCGATGGGAGAACCACTCCGGATGCTCGACAACCCAGGGGTGGTCGGGGCTGCAATTCAGTGCGTAGTCGAGGGCGACCTCTACGCCGTGGCGCTCGGCGTCGGCCATGAAGAGGGCAAAGTCGTCGAGGGTGCCGAGATCGGGGTGGACGGCGGTGTGGCCCCCCTCGGCCGCCCCGATGGCCCAGGGGGAGCCGACGTCCTCGGGGGTCGCCTCCGGACTGTTGTTCCGACCCCTGCGGAAGCTCCCGCCGATGGGGTGGATGGGAGGCAGGTAGACCACCTCGAAACCCATCGCCGCGATGGCGGGAAGCCGGGCGGCGGCGCTTCGGAATGTGCCGCTCCTGGGCGGCTCCGCCCCCTCCGACCTCGGGAACATCTCGTACCAGGCGGAGAACCCGGCCAGCTCGCGCTCCACCGTGAGCCGCCACGGTCCGGAGTGGGTGGCGGTCCCGCGGTCCGCGGTGTGCCGCATCAGCGTCACCGCCGGGGGCCGCGCCGCCTCCTGGAGGCGATGGGCCTGCGTCGCGCTCGGGTCGCGCAGCCGGGTGGCCAGAGAGGTCAGCGCCTGGCGGTCGCGTTCGGCCCTGCCGGGGAGTGCCGCCGCCCGTTCCGCCATCCGTGCCCCCTCCTCCAGCTCGAGGGCGACATCCTGGCCGGCGTCAAGACGGATTCGGAGGTCGCCGAGCCAGCTGCCGTAGAGGTCGGGCATGGCGACGATCTCGAAGGCCCAGGGCCCCTCCCGCGCCGGGGTGAGCACGGCGCCGAAGCGGTCGTCGCCCAGCGTTCGCATCGGGAGCTCCTGCCAGCGATCGCTGGTGTCCAAGCCGGCGCCGGGCCGGCCATGCCGGACCCACCCCATAACCAGGTCGTGGCCGTCGGCGAAGACCGAGGCGGTGATGGTGAGGGGGATCCCGACGGTCGCCTTGGCCGGCAACGACCCGCATTCCACGACGGGCCGCGGCTGCTCGATGACCACGCGGGCGGTGGGCGTCGCGGCGGGCGCCGGCACCGTGGCTGCGGCTCGCGGGCGGCGGGAGGGGACGGTGTTCTTGGACGTGGCCAACGGGCGCGGCTCCGGGGAGAGATGAGGTGCGGCCGGTGATGCGTCGGAGGGCTCCGCCGCCCGCACCGGCGCAGCCGCCGAGCGCCGGCGGCACGGTGTCGACATCGTACTCGTGCCCCCGGATTGGCGGGCACCGTGACATCTACATCGTGAGCCTGCGGCAGGGCCGCGTCCGGCCCTTTGACGCTCCGCCACCCGGCCGACTAAGCTGCAGCCGTGAGGCCCTGGTTCAACCCAAACCCCAATCTCTCCCCGCGCTCCGGCGTCGATCGGACCCTCGGCGCCCTGGTCGGGTTGGGGTTGGCCGTCGTCGGTGCTGCCGCCGCGCTGGCCGCGGTCTGCGCCTGGGTCCTCCTCATGATCCTGGTCGCGACGGCGGGTGCGCACGGAGCGCTCGCCGTGCTGGTGATCTGCGCCCTGATCGCGATGGGTGGCTTTGGCCTCGCGGTCGCCTCGGGAGGTCTCTGGGCCCTCCTCCAGATCGGTTCCGTACGCCGGGCCCTGGGTCTGCCGACCCAGAACCCATAATCTTCTGACGGTCCAGCGAGAGGAGAGACACAGACATGCCTGGCTTCTTCCCCGGAGCACGAGAAAACATCGCGGTCCCCGACGACCGCAAGGGCCAGATCGTCTTCAAGTGGCCTGACCACGAGATCCGGCGCTTCACCCACGCGATCGTCGCCCCGGACGAGCTCGCGGTGTTCATGTACCAGGGCCAGGTCAAGGGCACCCTGCCCCCCGGCAGGCATTCCATCGACGCCACCGAGCTGCCCTTCCTCGGCATCTTCGCCGACGCTCTCACCGGGGGCAACCTCTACCGCGCCGAGCTGTACTTCATCGGCAACCGTGAGTTCACGCAGAACCGCTTCGGGGGCAAGATCGACTCGGTCCAGGACCCGGTCAGCACCCTGATCGTCTCGCTGCGGGTCTTCGGTGATTACAGCCTCAAGGTGGTGGAGCCCGCCAACCTGCTCGTCAACCTGGTGGGCACCGTGGACGTCACCGACAACTCCGCGGTCACCAACTGGGTGGCTGAGCAGCTGCTCAAGGTGCTCCGCACCGACGTCACCAAGCAGATCGTGCGCAACGGCTGGCCGATCCTGGGGCTCGCCGCCTACACCGAGGACATCGAGAAGGCGATCATCGAGCTGGCCAACCAGCAGCTCGCCACCTACGGCCTGACCGTCGCCCGGATGGGGAACTTCACGATCAGCCTCGACGACGAGTCCCAGAAGCGGCTGGAGCAGTTCAGCAAGGACACCGCCTACTCGCGGCTCGCCGGTTCCTTCCAGGGATACGCCGCGGGCGAGATGGCGCTGGGCGCCGGCCAGGGGATGGCTCAGGGCGGTGGGGCGGTCTCGCCCGCGTTCATGGCCGCCGGCTTCGGCCTGGGCGGGCAGATGGCGCAGCCGGTCCAGGCCGCTCCGGCTCCGCCTGCCGGCGGCGGCTATGCGCCGCCCGCCCCGGCACCCGCGGCGGCGACGGTCCAGTGCCCAAAGTGCCAGGCGACCAGCCCCGCCGGGGGCCGCTTCTGCCCCAGTTGCGGTGGCCCACTGGGTGCGGCCCACTGCACTGGGTGCGGCGCCGAACTGGCAGCAGGGGCCCGCTTCTGCGCCGGGTGCGGCCAGCCGGTTGGCGCCGCACCGGCTCCCGTCGCGCCCGCGGTCGCTCCTGACGCCCCACCCGCTCCACCTCAGCCGCCCGCCGTCTGACACCCTCCCGCCCGCCCGTTCCCGGACGCCCGATCCGTCTCACCTGACGGGCGGCCGGGTGGTTACGATTTTGCCGTCCGCAACAGGGGGAATCGCCCATGGAAGCCGTCGGTCAGCGCATCGAGTGCCAGTGGTGCCGCGGTCAGAGCCCGGCCGGCGCCCAGAGCTGTGTCACCTGCGGGGCGCCTCTGGACGTCCGCAACCTGGTGTCCGACTCGGGGTGGCGAGAGGCCCCCCGGCTGCGCGACATGACCGAGTTCCACTTCGGGTCCTCGGCCTGCCAGGTGGAGGGGGAGCTGGTCCCGGTCGCCGAGATCACCCTCTCCCCGAATGATGGGATCTTCTTCGAGCACCACGTGATGCTCTGGAAGGATGAGACCGTTCCGGTCGCCGTGATGCCCCTCCCGGGGATGGTCAAGCGCTCGTTCGCCGGGATGCCGCACATCGTGACCACCGCTCGGGGCCCTGGCCGGATCGCCTTCTCCCGCGACGCCACCGGTGAGCTGGTGGTCCTGCCGCTCCAGCCGTCCATGGAGCTGGACGCGCGGGAGCACGCCTTCCTGCTCGCCTCCCACACCGTTCAGTACTCGTACACCCGGATCCAGGGAATGCGCACCGCCCTCTTCGGGGGGCAGGGGATGTTCATGGACCGCTTCATCGCCGCGGGGCAGCCGGGGCTCCTCATCCTCCACGGCTACGGCAACGTCTTCGAGCGGCAGCTCGCGGCCGGGCAGTCGATCCTCCTCGAGCCCGGGGCCTACCTCTACAAGGACTCCTCGGTGCAGATGACGGTCGAAACTCAGAAGCTCTCCACCGGGCTCTTCGGCGGGGCCGGGCTGCACATGGTGCGGATGACCGGCCCAGGGCGGATAGGCATCCAGTCGATGTACGTCCACCACGCGACCGAGTAGCGGCGAGATGGCCTCCTCCCCGCCGCCGCCGCCGCCGCCGCCCGGTACCGGCCCGAACTGGGGCACTTCCGCCAGTCCGACACCCGCCCCGGGACAGGGTTCTCCGAACTTCGGCTCCCCGGCCAATCCCACGCCGCCGGACGGCCCACCCGCCGGGACCCCGCCTCCGGGCAGCCAACCCGCAGGGGCTCCGGCCCCTGGTGGATCGCCGGCCGGAGCCCCCGGGCGGGGCCCGCAGCCGGGCTTTCCCATGCCTTTCCGGCGGGGGCCCTTTGGCATCCCCATCCCGGACATCTCGAGGATGGCGGTCCCGGGAGGACCCTATCCGCCCCAGCAGGCGCCGCCCGGGATGCCGTTCGCGCCCCCGCAGCCGCCACCCTCCATGACGCAGCCGCCCGCTCAAGCCCCGGCGCCCCCCGGCTCTTACAGCTGCCCGTGGTGCGGCTCGTCGAGCCAGAACCCCGGCACCAGCTGCCCCTCCTGCGGTGCCCCCGTCGACGTCCGGGCGATCCAGGACACCTCGGGCTGGACCCAGCTGCCCGCGGTCAAGGACATGGCCCGGATCCAGTTCGGCCAGTCGACCTGCCAGATCGAGGGCACGGTGGTCCCGGTGGCGGACGTCTCCCTCGACGGTGGCGAGTCCGTCTACTTCATGCATCACACCCTGCTCTTCCGCGACGACGGGGTGAGCATCGACACCGTGAAGCTCCGGGGCGGCTGGAGCCGGGCGTTCGCCGGCATGCCCCTCGTGATGGTCCAGGCGACCGGCAAGGGGCACGTCGCCTTCAGTCACGACGCGGCCGGCGAGATCGTGGCTCTGCCCATCCAGGTCGGCAGCGGGGTCGAGGTCCGCGAGCACACCATGCTGATCGCCAGCGGGACCACCGCCTACGACTGGGTGAATAGCGGGGTCTTCTTCAGCACCCGAAAGGGCAACGACCAAGAGACCCATTTCCCGATGGGCCAGTACCTGGACCGGTTCACGGCGCCCCGGGCTCCGGGGCTGGTGCTGCTCCACGCCAAGGGCAACGCCTTCGTCCGGCGGCTCGCGCCCGGCGAGACGATCCTCATCAAGCCCACGGCGCTGCTCTACAAGGACCTCTCCGTCTCCATGCACCTCCACTTCGAGCACCCGGGTGGGACCTGGCAGTCGTGGCGGTCGTGGGGGAACCGCTACCTCTGGCTGCGCTGCATCGGCCCGGGCCGGGTGGCGGTGGAGTCCGCCTTCGTGCCTGTCGAGGATCCCGGTCTGGACCTGCTCGGCAGTTCCCCGGCCACCAACCGGCAGTGGTGAGGACCGGCTGACCACCTCGGGTTTCCCCGGTCCCTCTCGCCGCGACCGGGGATGCCCGCATATACTCGATCGATGCCCAGGTCGATGTGGAGGGGTGCCATCAGCTTCGGGATGGTCGCCATCCCGGTGCGGATGTACCTCGCCAACGAGTCCAAGGGGGTCTCCTTCCGCCTCCTCTGCCCGCGGGACGGCGCGCCGCTCCGGAACAAGCGGTGGTGCCCGGTCGAGGAGTGCGAGGTCGGCTGGAACGACGCCGTCCGCGGCTTCGAGGTTGGCAAGGACGAGTACGTTCGGATCGAGGACGAGGAGCTGGACAACCTGCCCCTGGCCTCCACCCGCACCATCGAGATCCTGGAGTTCTGCGACGACTCCGAGATCAACGCGGGCGTCTACGTCAAGGGTGCCTACTACCTCGAGCCCGAGGCTGTCGGGGTCAAGCCCTACCAGCTTCTGAGGAAGGCGCTGGAGACGACCGGCAAGGTGGCGGTCGGCAAGGTTGCCCTTCGCGACCGTGAGCATCTCTGCCGCCTGGCCCTCCACGAGCGGGCGATCCTTCTCAACACCCTCCACTGGCCGGACGAGATCCGCGACGCGGGGCAGCTCGCCCTCCCCGAGGCCGAGGTCGAGGTCCACGCCCGTGAGTTGGAGATGGCGGTGATGCTGGTGGAGAATCTCGCCGCCCGCTTCGACCCCGCGCGCCATCGGGATGGATATCGGGACGCCGTCGCGAGCCTGGTCGAGGCGAAGCTCAACGACCGGCCGCTCGAGCGCATCCCGTCGCCGCCGCTCGCCCAGATCACCGACCTGATGGCCGTCCTCAAGGCCTCGGTCGAGGCCTCGTCCCGGAAGCGGCAGGCGGCCCTCGCCGACGAGGGCGAGCCGGAACGGGCCACCGCCTCCCGTCGCCGCCGCGCGTCCTGACCAGGGTGCGACCGACCGCCGAACGGGGCAGGCGTCCGGTCACCGAGGACGCCGCTCTTCCCCTCCGCCTCCCCGTACCTCCGGCGCTGCCGGGACGGGTCCTCCCGGAGTTCTCGGTCCCCTGCGTCGGAGCCTTCGACGATCCCGATTTCCGCTTCTCGATCGACTGGGACGGTGCCCGGACCCTCCTCTTCGCCTCCCCCGGGGTGGTCCGCCTGCAGAGCGAGACGCTCGCCGACGTCAGCGACCGCTACCCGGAGATCCTGGTGGCGGCCGAGCCGCTGGCCCCCCGCTCCGCCGTCCTCGATGGGGTCGTCGCGGTCCTCGACCCGTCCGGCTGCCCCGATCTGGTCGCCCTGGGGGAGAGGATGGCCCTGGGAGCGGCGACCGAGCAGCGGCTTCCCGCCGTCTACCTGGCCATCGACCTCCTCCACCTCGGCGGCAGGGCGACCATGGGGCTGGCCCTGGACCGGAGACTCGACCTGCTCCGGGGGCTCGCCCTTCCCGACCCGCGGATCCAGGTGCCCGATTGGGTCGCCGGTGAGGGGGAGGCACTCGCGGAGGCCGCCGCCACGCGCCGCCTGCCCGCCCTCCTCGCCCGGCGCGGAAGCTCCCATTACCACCCGGGAGTGGCCTCGCCGGACCGCCTCCGCATCCCCCTGCGCCACCGGGCCCACTGTCTCGTGGTCGGCGCCGACAGGGTGCTGGGGTCAACCCGCCACCGCCGCCTCCAGCTGGCCGAGTACCAGGGTTCGCGGCTCACGGAGGCGGGGACGGCAGAGATCGCCGAGACGTCGACGCTCTGGCGGTGGGCCGCGCCGGGCGGCCGGATGCGGGCCGCGCTCATCGCCACCGTCGAATATCGAAGTCGCGGCGTGGATGGCCGGCTGCGGGGTGCCGAGGTCGTCACCCTGCGCGACGACATCGACCCGGCCTGGTGCATCCGCCGGGACCCGGTCCCTCCGCCACCCAGCCGGCCGGTTCCGGCTCGGGGCTTCCGCCCCACCGTCCTGACCGCCCTCCCCATTGAGGTGTCACCGACCGCGATCCGGTGAGGTGAACGCCGGGCCTGTGCGATGATCGGAGCATCGGTTGACGGGAGCTCCCCGCCCTGGCGCGATCGGCCCGTCCCGACGAGGCATCGACGATGCCGATTCTCATGTGCCCCCCCACCCACTTCGGGGTGGTCTACGAGATCAATCCCTGGATGCACGTCGCGAGCCCCGTCGATCCCCGTCGGGCCGCGGACCAATGGGAGGCGCTGCGCGCCAGCTATCGAGACCTCGGCGTCGAGGTCGTGGTCGCCGACCCCGTGCCCGGGCTCCCCGACATGGTCTTTACGGCCAACGCCGGGGTGACCTGGGGCGGCCGTATGGTGCTCAGCCGATTCCGCCATGCTGAGAGGCAGGGAGAGGAGGTGCACTGGCGGGGGCTCTTCGCGGCCCGGGGGATGCCGGTCCTCGACACCGAAGGCATCCCCTTCGAGGGAGCAGGCGACGCCCTCTTCGTCGGGGACACCCTGGTCTGCGGCCACGGCTTCCGCACCGACCGGTCCGCCATCCCCCTGGTCGCCAGGGCCCTCGGCGTCGACGTGGTGGAGCTGGAGCTGGTCGACTCGCGCTACTACCACCTCGACACCTGCTTCTGCCCCCTCGACGCCGGCACCATCCTCTTTGCCCCGTCGGCCTTCTCGCCCGATTCGCGGGAGAGGGTGCGGCGTCTCGCCAGGCGGGTCATCGAGGTCCCCGACCACATCGCCGCCGGCTTCGCCTGCAACGCCATGCCGGTCGGCGACGTGGTCGTCTCCTCCGAGGCCGTGGCGGGGTTGAGCGGCCAGCTTCGGGAGGCGGGCTACCGGGCGCTGGGCCTGCCCATGGGCGAGTTCATGAAGGCGGGAGGCGGTGTGCGCTGCCTCTCACTGCCGGTGCCAGCCACCTGGGGGCGCCCAGCACCCACATGATGGGGAATCCTTGTCACCCGGGGCGTCCCGCACGCGCGAGAGCGATCTCTGGCTGCCGGCCCTGGCTGCCGATGGCGACCAACCCCTTGACCGAGCCCCTTGGCCGAGTCCGGGACGCCCGCCGGGCACCAGCGGATTTGGATCCCCGGCGGCTCGTCCCCCGACGTCGGTCAGCCAGACGACCCGGAGTGCTTTCGCCGCTCGGGCGAGGGCGAGAGCCGCGAGGCGGATCGCGAGATCAGCCGGTTCCACCGTTCCCCCACCACGCCCGGCCACGAGCCGCGGCGGTCGTCGAGGTAGCGGGAGTCGGCCCCGAGCAGCATGCTCAGCGGGCCGATCAGAAGGATGAAAGCCACGATGGCGTATTCCATAGCCCCATCATGGACCCCCCTATTCTTTTGAGCTAGTGCAATGATTGACATACAATATGATCCATCCTAATTTATGGCAGGATCTCGAGATCCGCCATCTCGGGGTCCTCTTGGCCATCGCAGAAAACAGCTCCCTGTGGGCCGCTGCCGACGTCCTGGACCTCTCCCCGTCGGCGGTGAGCCAGCAGCTGACCACCCTCGAGAGGATCGTCGGACAGCGGCTGGTCGAACGCGGCCGCGGACGGCGCCAGACCCGGTTGACGGAGGCTGGCGAGCTGCTGGTCCGGCATGCTCGGGCGGTGATCGCTCGTGTGAGGGCCGCCCGGGCCGACTTCGCCGCCTTCGAGTCGGGTGCCGTCGGCAGCCTCCGGCTGGGCACCTTCCAGTCGGTCGGGGCCCGGATCATCCCGGCTGTGCTCCGCGAGTTCGCGACCGCCTGGCCGGGTGTTGAGGTGGAGCTGACCGAGCAGGAGGCGGATGACCAGTTGTTGACTGCCGTGGAGCACGGTCAGGTGGATCTCAGCTTTGCGGCCTACCCGCTCCCAGAGGGCCCCTTCGAGGCCACCGAACTGGTTCAGGACCCGTACGTTCTGGTGGTCCCAGCCGGCTCACCCATCGGGGCTGATCGGTCGGCTCGCCTCGATGACCTGCGAGATGTCCCCCTGATCGGCAACCGCAGCCCGCACGTCCGGGCGCGGGTCGAGGAGGCTCTCCGCGAGCGCGGGGTGGAGCCGAGAGTGGTGATGCGCACCGACGACAACGGGACCCTCCAGGGGCTCGTGGCTGCCGAGATCGGCGTGGCCGTGACCCCATTGCTCACCCTGGACGAGCAGGACCCCCGGATCAGGATCCTGCATCTCGACGACCTCCCTACTCGGACGATCGTGATGGCCTGGCACCGCGACCGCTACCGGTCGCCAGCCGCCCGGGGTTTCGTCGGGGCGGCGCAGAGGGTCAGCGCCCGACTGCTGCCCGTCCGCCACGTCCCAAGCGACTGAACCCCCCGACCTGGCCGATGCCGATCTTGAGGCCGGCGCAGCCTGCCCAGGCCCTTGCGCCCGCCAGGGCCCTCCGGGAACCCGCGTCAGGCAGCGGCGCCCTCCGGCGGTCGCGGTCCGCTGGCCGGACCGCGCTGGCGCACCATCGGCAGAGTCACCGCCTGCGCCACCAGATCTGCCACGACGGCAGGCACGAAGGCGATCAACCCGTAGCGGGGCAGCAGGGTGGCCAGCACCAGAAAGAAGCACGCCGCGCCGAACAGTCCCCAGAGCAGTCCCCGAGCGGCCGCGATCCCTCCGCCCCCGCCCTGGAGGCGCTGAGAGAAGACCATCATCACCGCGCCGAAGAGGGGGAAGGGAGAGAGCAGGCCGGTCAGGGTCGACCCCAGCAGCGTCGCCGTGCTCGTGAGCAGCAGCACCGCGGCGGTCGCCACCACCATGCGCGTGGCGATGTCCCCGATCCCAACCCGCCCGCCGGCGGGAGAGCGTGTGAGGCCGTCCGCCGCGCGCGGTGACAGTGCCAGGGCGAGGGCAACGCCTCCCACAGCGATGGCCAGCGCGGGCGCCACTGACAGCGGCAGGCGGAGCAGGGCGAGGGTGGTGGCGGCGAAGCCGATGACGCCCGCCGTCAGCGACATCGTCCATGTGAAGCGCGACGCCGCCCACGCGTAGGCGAAGCAGAACATGGCCTCTGACCCCGTGCCGGCGAGAATGCCGACGGCGGTGGCTCCGGCGAAATGCCCCCCCTGACTGACGCTGAGGACGAGAGCGATCGGTCCGGATGTGAACGGAATGCCGACGATCCAGCCACCCAGGCCGGGCCCCAGCGACGGCCGATGAGGGCGGACACCCCGATCAGGACCGGGGTCACGGTCAGCTTCAGCACGAGGATGTCCAGGGTGTGGCCCGCAACAGCGCCGTCCACCCGGATCACCGGCTCCGGGTGCGCCGGGCGTGCAGGTGAGCCGTCCTCACATGCCGAGATAGGCGCGCTGGACGTCAGCGGAGGCGAGCAGCTCGGAGGCCGGCCCCGCCAACGTGACCGAGCCGGTCTCGAGGACGTAGGCGCGAGCGGCGGTGTGAAGGGCGATCAGGGCGTTCTGCTCGATCAGCAGGATGGTCGTGCCCTCGCCGTTGATCTCCCGGATCACGTCGAAGATGGCGTCGACGAGGATCGGGGCCAGACCCAGGGACGGCTCGTCGAGCAGCAGGACCCGCGGTCGGCTCATCAGCGCCCGGCCGATGGCCACCATCTGCTGCTCGCCACCGGAGAGGCTGCCGGCGAGCTGGCGGCGTCGCTCGGCGAGGCGGGGGAAGAGAGAGTACACCCACGCGAAGTCGTGCCTGATCTTGGCCCCGTCCCGGCGGCTGTACGCGCCCATGTCAAGGTTCTCTTGAACCGTCATCCGGGCAAAGAGGCGGCGGCCCTCGGGGGCATGCCCGATACCCATCCTGGCGATCTGCTCCGCGCCCATCGTGTGGATCGGCTTCCCGGCGAGGCGCACCGCTCCCCGAGCCGGCCTGACCAGCCCGCTGATCGTCCTCAGCGTGGTCGTCTTGCCGGCGCCGTTGCTGCCGATCAGAGCAACGATCTCGCCCTCGTCGACCTTGATGGAAACGCCCTGGAGGGCACGGACACGCCCGTAGAAGACGTCGACGGAGTCCACTTCGAGTAGTGCCATCAGTCTCGACCTGTCACTTGTCCGCTGGTGCGGCGGGTCCCGTCACACCCGAGCTCGCCGCCGCGGCGCCCTTGCCCAGATACGCCTCGACCACCCGCGGGTCACTGCGCACGACCGCGGGCTTGCCTTCGGCGATCTTCTCGCCGTAATCGAGGACCACGATGCGGTCGCTGATCCCCATCACCAGACGCATGTCGTGCTCGATGAGGAACACGGTCAGCCCCCCGGCGCGGAGGCGTGAGATGACCTCCATGAGGGCCCCCTTCTCCTGCGGGTTGAGTCCGGCGGCGGGCTCGTCAAGCAGCAGCAGGCGGGGCCGGCTGGCCAGTGCCCGGGCGATTTCCAACCGCTTCTGGAGGCCGTAGGGGAGGTTGCGAGCGTACATGTCGGCGTACTCGGCGAGACCGAGACCGCGGAGCAGTTCGTGGGCGTGCGCGGCCACCCGTCGCTCCTCTTCCCGGGCGCGGGGGGTACGGAAGACCGCGTCCCAGACCTTCGCTCGCATGCGTACGTGCTCGCCCACCATCACGTTCTCGATCACCGTCATGTAGGAGAAGAGTCGAATGTTCTGGAAGGTTCGGGCGATCCCCAGGCGGGTGATGCGGTGCGGAGGCAGCCCGCTGATGGGGATCCCCTCGAAGCGCACCGCACCGGAGGTCAACGAGTACAGACCGGTGATGCAGTTGAAGGCGGTTGTCTTGCCGGCGCCGTTGGGCCCGATCATGGAGACGATCTCGCCCTCGCCGACGTCGAAGGAGAGATGGTCCACCGCGGCGAGGCCGCCGAACACCTTGCGAAGCGCGTCGACCTCGAGCAGGGCGGGGTCGGTCCCCGCCCCGGCCTCGGTCCCGGCGACGACCGCTGGCGAGCTCACGCCCCCTCCTGGACCTCGGCTAGCGAGCCCGGGTCGGCGCCCGTCTGCAGCTCAACCTTGCGGGCTCGGCTGGGCAGCAGCCCTCCCGGCCGCAGCACCATGACCGTGATCAGGATCAGGCCGAAGATGATGTACGTGTACTGGGAGTAGTTGACGTTACTGAGCTGGCTCACTCCGACAGTGTGGCCGGCCGTGGCGGTCCAGCCCCCCAGATTGGGCAGGACCCAGTTGATGACGAAGGCGATGAGGAGCGCTCCCACGATCACGCCGGAGATGCTGCCGATGCCGCCCAGCACCACCGTCGCCAGCGCGGTGACCGAGACCGCAAACTGGAAGTTGTCCGGGGTGACGGTGCCGAGCATGGCCCCGAAGAAGGCGCCCGCGAAGCCGCTCACCGAGGCACCGATGGAGAAGGCGAGAAGTTTGGTGCTGATCGTGTTGATGCCGGTGGCCGCGGCGGCGACCTCGTCCTCCCGGATCGCCACCCATGCTCTCCCTAATCGCGAGTGCTCTACGTTGCGTAGCAGCCAGATGACCAGCGCCACCAGGGCCAGGAGCGCCCAGAAGTAGAACTTGGTGTTTTGGGGCAGCGCGCCCAGGGGGCCGAAGTTGTTCCCGAACAGCGAGGCGGGGTAGGCCTCGTCGCCATTGGGNNGTGACGATGGCCAGGTAGTCGCCGCGCAGCCGGAGCGTGGGCGCGCCCAGGATGGCGCCGAAGGTGAAGGCCATCGCCGCCCCTATGAAGATGAGCAGGAAGAACGGGAGGTGCAGGCCGAAGCGCGGCCCGGCGAGGATCGCCGTGGTGTAGGCGCCGATCGCGAAGAAGGCGGCGTAGCCGAGATCCAGGAGGCCGGCGAAGCCCACCACCACGTTGAGCCCGAGGGCGAGCAGGACGTAGATGACGGCGAAGCGCGCCCCCCAGGCGACGAAGTCGTCGGCTTGGTTGAAGATCGCCGGGAAGGCGCCGCCGATGGCGAAGGCGAGGACTGCCAGCACCACGGTCCGGCGGAGCAGCATCCTAGGGAAGCGGGCGGCGATGCCGGCGAGCACCAGCCCCAGCACTCCCATCCAGGCCGGGTTGCCGGCATAGGTATTGAGCGGGTCGCGGGGCGAGCTCTGGAAGTGGAGGGGACCGAACGGGGAGGAGCTGTGAAGGCCGGAAACGAGGATGAGCACCAGGACCGCCGCTGCGGCGCCGACGAAGAGGACGACCGAGCGCACTCGCGCCAGCACCGGTGTGGTTACCCCTCGAAGCGACGCCACGGCGTCGGCGGCGAGCCCCGCGACCGCCACGACCACCCCGAGGGCGACCAGCAGCAGGAGGATGTCGCCGGCCCCGGCACTCGAGGGGTTCAGAAGCTGCTGCGATGCGGATGGGGTGAGCTTGGCGCCGATGCCGGTGGCCACGTACCAGGGCTGCGACCAGCTCACCAGCCCGAGCACGGCGCCGGCAAGGCCGATCAGCCAGGGACCGGGAAGCCCATAGGCGAAGGCGGCGACCATGAACCCGGTGAGCGTCATCCAGACCGCGCCGTCGGCGACCGCGTTACTGTCGATGGGGCCGAAAAGCGCAGGGGCCCCGGGGATGCCCATGACCCCGGCGATCAAAAGGGTGCACAGTGATCCGGCCAGGGCCAGGGCGACTCGGGCTCTCGAGTAGCGAAACAGCGTCCCCCGGCCGAGGAACCGGGCCCACAGGTCGTTGAGGAAGCCGACCAGCAGGCCGATCAGGCAGAGCCCGAGGATCACCACCAACAGGCTGCCCACCCCCTCGATGGTGAGAGAGAGTGTCTGGGTCAGCGCATCCTGGGCGCTGTAGCCGACGCCATTGGCGGTCGGCTCGACGTACCAGGGGAGCAGCCAACCCGCGATGAGCAGCACCAGGGCGACGCAGGCGAGCATCCAGGTGAAGCCGGCCCCCTCCCCGCTCCCGGCCTGGGTGGCGGTGAGGGGGATCCCCGGCTCGCCCGGCAACTCGTCGATGGCCTCGGGCACGCTCGCGGCCAGGTTGCCGGGCTCGACGTCGAGCGCTGACCCGTCGAAGGTGGCGGCCAGCGCTCCGTCAACGGGACCTTGGGCGCGATCCTTCGTCGCTCCCTCGGGGGCGGTCGGATCAGGCACGGTCCGGCACTCTCATTCCCAGCAGCCCGGTGGGTTGGAGCGTGAGCACCAGGATGAGGACTGCGAATACGACGATCAGGGCCCATGACCCCCCGTTGGGGATGAGGGTCACCGTGAAGGCCTCGACCAGCCCGATCAGGAAGCCGCCGATGCCGGCGCCGACGATGTTGCCGATGCCGCCCAAGACCGCTGCGGTGAAGGCGATGAGGCCGAATTGGTAGCCCTGGTTCCAGGTGATGGTGTGGTAGTGCATCGCGTAGACGACGCCGCCGACCGCGGCGAGGGCTGAGCCGAGGAAGAATGTGGCGGAGATGGTCCGGTTGATGTTGATGCCGCAGAGCTGAGCAGCGTCCCGGTTCTGGGCCGACGCCCGCATCGCCTTGCCGGTCCGGCTGTAACGGATGAACCCGGCGAGCGCGAACATCGCCACCAGCGCGATGACGATGACCATGGTGTCGTTGGCGCCGATGACCACGCCGTGGCTGCCGCCGATGTTCAAGAGGACGTGGGTGGTCGGGATCCAGCCATCCTCACCCGTGGGATAGGCCGCCCCCGGAGTGCCCAGTCCGGGCTGGCCGGGCGGGGCTGGGGGGACGAAGAAGGCAAACATGATGCCTTCGAGGAGGAAGGAGACCCCGACGGCGGTGATCAGCGGCGCCAGCCGCGGAGCGTTGCGCAGCCGGCGGTAGGCGACCCGCTCGATGACCACACCCGTGAGCCCGGCTAGGGTCATGGCGATGGGGAAGATGATGAGCAGGGCGAGGATCAAGCCGCCGGGGCCGGAGCCGGCGAGGTGATTGATGTCGAAGCCGAGGAACCGCTTGAAGAAGCCCTCCTGCACGCCCGGGATGCCCGCCAGGAACACCGAGTAGAAGGCGCTCATGGTGAAGACGTCACCGTGGGCGAAGTTGATCAGCTCGATGATGCCGTAGACCAGGGTGTAGCCCACGGCGATGAGCGCGTAGATGGCGCCCAGGACCAGGCCCCGCCACACCTCGTTGCCGGCGGTGGCGGCACCGTCCTGGACGACCATGAGGAGCAGGAGTATCAGGAAGACGGCGGTGAGGACGCCGAGGAACTGGCCCTGGCTCATCCCCAGGCGAAGCCGCCGCCGTACCCTTGGCGCGGGTCTGCGGCCGCGCACCGCAGACCCGGTCGCTGCGCTCATCTGCCTCTCCTCTCAGTCGGGAAGCGGGGGGAGGCGTCGCCTCCCCCCGCACTCAGCGCGACTCTGCGTCTGCCTCAGCTCGAGACTGTGAGCGTGGAGACATAGGTCCACTGGCCGCCGCTGCCCTTCCACAGGGTCAGCAGCTTGTTGGTCGTGTCACCGTTGCTGTCGAAGCTGGTCGTGCCGATCGCCCCGCTGTAGTGGATGGAGGCAACGTTGGCCCGGACCGCCTCGCGGAAGGTGGATGGGCTCGTCGGCAGCTTGCCGCCGTTGGACTGGATGGCCTTCTTGATCGCCTGGATGATGATGTTCATGGCGTCGTAGGCGTTGGCCGAGTAGGCGCCGGGGGCGCTCCCGAACTTGGCCTTGTAGGCGCTGACAAAGGCGGTCGCGCTGGAGAGGTCCGCCGGGTTGGGGGCGGCCACGGTGCTGTACGCGCCGTCTCCGGCGGTTCCGGCCTCGGTGAAGAACTGGGTGTCCTGGATGCCGTCGCCACCCAGGAAGTCGACGCTGCCAAGGCCGACGTCGCCCATCTGCTTGCGGATGATGCCGCCGCCGTTCGACGAGGTGCCGCCGAAGAAGATGAGGGTGGCGCCGTCACTCTTGGCCTGAGTCAGCTCGCTGGTGAAGTCGGTGGTGCTGCCGGGGAGGCTGGCGGTGCCGACCACCGTGCCGCCATCGGCGACGAAGTCCGTCTTGAAGGTGGCGGCCAAGCCCTGGCCGTACGTCTCCTGGTCATCGAAGACGTACGCCTTGGTGTCCTTCAGGGTCTTGGTCGCCACCTCGGCGAGTCCCGCCCCCTGGCCGATGTCGGTGGTGCAGACCCGGAAGAAGGTGATCTTGCCCGTCGGCCGCAGGCTGCTCGTGTCGATGCCCGAGTTGGAGCCGGGAATCGTCAATCCCGGGTTGGTGCAGGATGGGCTGATCATGACCAGGTCGGCATCATTGGCGATCGTCTGCTCCGCCTCGCAGACGCTGGAGTTGAAGGCCCCCACCACCCCGACGACAGCCTGGTTGCCCGTCAGGGCGGTCATGTTCGAGGCGCCCTGGGTGGGGTCGTGAGCACCCGTCGCGGCGCTGGTGTCGTCCTTGCTGATCACGGTCAGCGTGCAGCCATTCAGCGTGTGGTTGGCGTTCGCCTGGTCGACGGCGAGGACCGCGCCATTCTGGGTCGGCACTCCGTCGGAGGCGTCATTGCCGCTTACCGGCAACTCGGTGGCGACGGTCACGGTGCCGGTGCATCCGGACGCCTGGCCGCTGCTGGATGTGCTGCTGGTGCCGCAGGCGGCGGCCCCCAGGGCGAGCAGCGCCAGCAAGGTCGTGAATTGACTCCGGTTGGGCATGAGACACCCCCTCCGCAGGGAATAGGTGACCGTGGCTTCTCCCCCGGCCGCCTGGATGATTGGGACCTGATATACGCGTTGCACTTCATAGTGTCAACAGGTCAGCTGTACAAATCCGACCCTGGTGCCCTTTTCAGCCTTCGCTTGAGGAGTCATCAGTCCCCGATTCCCTGCTCCGGGACGATAGGCCTTCGGTTGCGAGGGACTTTCAGGCCCGTCGCCAGGTCGGGTGGCCAAGCTTGTGCGATCTGTGCACAACCCTGTGGGAAAAGGGGGTGGCGGGCGTCGGAGCGTTGCGTGCCCCGCCGGCACCGGAGCTCGATCCCGCCGCCCTTGGGGGGATCGGTGCGTCAGGTCGCCCGCCTGAAGTTGACCACCCGTCCAGCCGTCGACGCCTGGAGGTACCTCGGGGCCGGAGGCCAGGGGGTCGCCACCAGTTGCCCGGTCCGGCTAGTCCGACGCCATCAGGTCGAGGACCGCGCGCTGGTACCGCTGGGTGTCGAGGAAGAGCCCGTGTTCGGCGATGCTGGCGTCGCCCTGGTAATAGGCGGCGAGCGCCTGGGCGGTGTCGCCCCCATGCATCCAGATGAGGTGGCCCAGCAGGAGGGTGCCGGCGGTCACGTTGTCCTCGGCGGTGCGCAGGTTCAGGGCCCGGTGGGCCAGGAACTGGGAGACCCACTCGCCGGTGTACGGCTCGACCTGCATCAGACCCACGGCTCCGGTGGGTGACGCCAGATCCTGCCGCCATCCGGACTCCATCCACGCCACCGCCTTGACCAGTCCCGGCTCCACCTCGGCCTGCTGGGCGACGTGGGTGAGCAGGGCGCTGACTCGGACCAGGCGTCCTGGCACCTGGATCTGAGCGCCCGCCGGGAGCATGGCGTTGACGTTCAGCCCGTTGGCGCGGGCCAGAGCCGTCGGGTCGACGCCGTAGCGCCGGGAGATGGTCCAGAGGGTCTCGCCCGCCGTCACCGCGCAGGTGTCGAGGTCCTGGCTGCCCGCGACATAAGAGGGCAGGCTGCGCGAGGGGTCTGGGATCTCGAGCAGCTGCCCGACGCGGAGCGGCCCGGGAGCGCCCAGCTGGTTGGCGTCGACGATGGCCTGGACCGAGGAGCCATGGCGCAGGGCGATTCCAGTCAGGGTGTCGCCGGGCCGCACCACATACGTCGAGGCCATCACGGCGGTGGGGGCGGCAGCGATGGCTGTCACACCGAGCGCTGCCAGGGCGAACCGAGAGCGTGGGGGCATCAGGATTTCCTGCTAGGACGTTGGGTAGGACCGATGGGGGACTGCACCCCGCTCTTCGCGGTGCGAGCTGAGAGTATGCGCCTGCAACGATCCGGTCAACCGACGTTCCAGGTTTGTTGCACATTGTCACGAAACGACCCCCGATGTGACGGGCGCTCACCCCTCCCGGCCGCTGACGGGGGTTGCCTGTCCGATCGGTACCTGGTGGTACGCTGGGTGGCGTTATGCCGGTGCCGCGCGAGCCGCGCCTCAGCCTTGCGAGCCCGCTCCGCGGGGCCATCGTCGGCGCGCTCCTCGGTCTCGGGACCTTTGTCGTGGTGGCGCTGATGTGGCGTGCCGGAGCGACGCACGCGGCCGCCACCACGGCCGACTACGCGCTCTTCATCTCCCTCTTCTGTCTCGCACTCACCGTCGTCTTCGGCCAACCGCCGCGACGTCGCCGGGCGCGCGTGCCGATCAACCGGGCCGTCCCGCATGAGTGGTGGCCGCGGGAGACCGAGTCGGTGCAGATGTTTGCGGCCTGCGTTGGAGCACCTCTGATCGTCGGCGTCGGCGCCGCGATGCTGCTCTTCCACTGACGGCACCGCCGCGGGCGGCGTGGCCGTGGCCCCGCCCTCGATGGGCCGGCCAGAGAGGTCAGTGCAACTGTGCGACCGGTTTGCCATCTCTCCCCCCGCGCCGGCGGTGATAGTCTCGCTCTCCGGGGACGACCCGGAGCCTCACACCATGGCCGCCCACCCCACCCCACCCCGCCCGCATCAGCCCGCCGTCGATGCCGTCGTCTTCGACTTCGACGGCACCCTCGTGGCCAGCCGGTTCGTCGACCAGGCCGCGGTCGCCGAGTTGATCGCCTCGGACCCCGCCGCCGCCGCCGGGGTCGAGACCTTCTGGCGCCATGAGGGGGAGCCACTCGTGAGCCGCATCGAGCTTGCCTGGCCGGGCCGGACCTCGGAGATCCTGCCGCTCTTTGAGCGCCCGGAGGCGCCCCGCTGCTTCCCGGGGATCACCACGCTCCTCAGGAAGCTGGACCGGGAGGGGCTGCTCATGGCGGTGGTCTCCTCGCGCCGCCTCCCCGCCCTCGAACAGGGTCTGGGTGCCACCGACCTCCGTCGCCATTTCCCGGTCGTGATCGGGCTGGAGGATGTCACCCAGCCCAAGCCCAGCCCCGAAGGGCTGCTCCTGGCACTCGGGCGGCTCGGCGTCGCCCCGACACAGGCCGTCTTCGTGGGCGACAGCGACCACGACGTCGAGGCGGGCCGGCGAGCCGGCGTCACCGTCTGGAGGGCGGTGTGGGGCCTGCCCGCCGCCTCTCCGGCTCCGGTCCACCCCAACGGAACCCTCCTCCTCCGCCGGCCGGCGGAGGTCGGCGAGCGCCTGGAGACGCTGACACGCGCGGGCCAGGGTCGCCGCCACGCCGCCGCTGAGCCACCCGATCACCGAGGCTGACCGGGATTGGCTGCCGATCCGTCTCAGCAGCGGGCGAGGATCTCGCCGCCGACGACGATGAAGACGGCGTCGGGGAGCGCTCCCCAGGCCCGCCAGCCGGCGGCGACCTCCTCCAGCTCTGCGGCGGTCGCGATCCCGTACTCGACCGCCAGCTGGCCGAATGCCGACGAGGTCGTCCGCTCGGCCCACAGCTCCGACCACCAGCCCCGATCTGCCGGGGTGGCGAATGTCCAGTTGGAGGTGGAGAAGGCGATCTCCTGGAAGCCTGCCTCCCGGGCCCAGCGCAGCAGCCGGCGGCCGGCGTCCGCCTCGGCGCCGTTGCGTCGCGTCACCGCCAGGTAGATCTCGCGCCAGCGATCGAGCAGGGAGTCCGGCGGCGACCACACCATGGCCGGGTAGTCGCCGTCCCGCGCCGCCACCACGCCCCCTGCGCGCACCAGCCGGCGCATCTCGGTCAGCGCGCCCACCGGGTCGCGCAGGTGCTGGAGCACCTGGTGCGCGTGGACCACGTCGAAGGACCCGGCGGCGAGCCCAGCGGAGCGGAAGTCGCCCACGGTGAAGCTGACGTTTGTGGCCCCCACGTTGCGGGCATGCGCCTCCGCCTCGGCGATCACCTCCGCGGAGACGTCGACGGCCAGCACCTCACCGGGAGCGACCCGCGCCGCCAGGTCGGCGGTCAGAGTTCCCGGCCCGCATCCGACGTCGAGGAGGCTCATACCCCGCCGGAGGTGGGGGATGAGGTACCCCGCCGAGTTTTCCGCCGTCCGCCACCGATGGGAACGGAGAACCGCGTCCTGGTGGCCGTGGGTGTAGGTGTCGGCGGCCTGGCTCATCGGCCACGCGATGATCGCAGACGGGGTGCGGGACGCCCCACATCGGCCGGCTGGCGAACGGCGTTTGGGCTGATTGCAACGGTGATGTACGAGCCGGCCGCGCCCGCCGACCGTCAGCCGTCCCGCAGCACCCCGATGACCGCTTCCCCGTAGCGCGAGGACTTCGACGGACCGACCCCGCGCACCCGGAGGAGATCGGCCACCGAACGCGGGTCCCGTTCCGCGATCTCGCGGAGGGTCCTGTCGTCGAAGATCGTGAACGCGGCGCGCGCCTCGGCCCGCGCCAGCCCCAGTCGCCAGCGCCGTAGACGTTCGAAGCGCAGCTGCCCGGGTGCGTCCAGGTCATCACCTGAGGCTGCTCCGGCCGCCGCCTTCGCGGGCGTCGTGCCGGGCCGGCGCCCCGCCGCGTGGCGCGGTGAGGCCGGCCCCTCGGACCGGGCGGGTCGCGGCGATCCGGGGATGGACACGGTCACCTCCAGCTCCCCGCTCAGCACCGCCCGCCCCGCCGGCGCCAGCCCGAGCGTCGGCCGCTCCCCGTGGCCGCGGAGGACCAGCTCGCGCTCCACCAGCTCGACGAGCAGCTCCCGGACGGCCTCCTCCTCCCAGCCGGCCAGGGCACCGAAGAAGTCCAGCTCACGCACCCAGGGCCGGTCCCTGTTCCAGGACGAATCGGCGCCGCGGAGCATGGCGGCGAGCCGGGTGCCCCCAAGATGGCCGTCGAACCGCGCGACGGCACGGAGCGCCGCCCGGACCGCGGGCTCGGGGACGGGCCGTTCGGCGGAGCGGGGGGAGAGGCAGTTGTCGCAGGCGGAGCAGCTGCGCGCCACCCCCTGCTCGCCGAAGTAGTCGGCGATGCGAGCGTGGCGGCACTCCCTCGAGGTGGCGTACGCCATCATCTGGTCGAGCCGGGCCAGGGCCGCCTCCTTGAGGCGCCGGCGTTCCTCGAAGTCGACCGGCGCTCCGGCGAGACGGCGGACCCCCCCACCCGGGAGCAGCGCGCCCGCGTTCTCGAGCAGTCGCACCGACGCCTCCACGGCCCGGCGATCGAGGCTCGGGACGAGTCTCGCCGCCTCCTGCAGATCCCAGCGGCCGGCCCGAAGCAACGCCCGGTAGACCTCCCGCACCATCTCTCTCTCCGGGTACGACTGCTCGATGAACAGCTCCTGGAGGCCGCGGTCGGCGGGGTTGTAGAGGAGCAGGCAGCGGGCGGGCAGGCCGTCCCGCCCGGCGCGTCCCGCCGCCTGGTGGTAGTCCTCCAGGCAGGCGGGGAAGTCACGGTGAATGACCTGCCGGATGTCGGGGATGTCGACCCCCATGCCGAAGGCGGAGGTGGCGACCACCACCCGGAGCCTCCCCTCGGTGAACGACGCCTGGACCTGGCCCCGTACCGGGCCGTCCAGCCCGCCGTGGTAGGCGGCGGCGGCGACCCCGTCCGCTCGGAGTGCCTCCGCCGTCTCCTCGCAGTCACGGATCCGGCCGCAGTAGACGAGGGCCCTGCCCGGCACCTCGGCGAGTGCCCGCGTGACCGCCCGCAGTTTCTCGGCACCCTGACGGCAGCGCTGGACCTCGAGGGTGAGCCCAATGCGGACAAATCCGGTCACCACCGTGAACGGCCTCCGCAGTGCCAGGCTCCTGCTGATGTCCTCACGGACCTGGGGCGTGGCGGTGGCGGTGACGGCGGTCACCGGAGGCCGCCCGCAGGCGGTCACCGCGGCGGCGAGGCGGCGATATTCCTGGCGGAAGTCGTTTCCCCAGCTGGAGATGCAGTGGGCCTCGTCGACGACGAAGCGGGCGACCGCCAGCTCGGCGAGGCGCTCCTCGAAGCTCGGGGTGGCCAGGCGCTCGGGGGCGACGTAGAGGAACCGCAGCCGGCCGTCGAGCGCTGCGACCAGCGCCTCACGCTGCTCCCCGGGTTCCAGCTGGGAATGGATCGCGGCCGCCGCGACCCCGGCCCGCCGAAGGCGGACGACCTGGTCGGTCATCAGTGCGATGAGGGGGGAGACCACCAGGGTGAGTCCCGGTGACACGAGTGCTGGAACCCAGTACGCGACGCTCTTGCCGGAGCCGGTGGGGGCGACGAAGAGGACGTCGCGCCCGGCCTCGGCGGCGGCGATGACCTCCGCCTGACCGGGGCGCAGCGCGCGGAGCCCGAAGACGTCTCGGGCCACCCCGAGGGCCGCCGCGCTGGGCGCCTGGCCCGCCTCCCCTCCCGTCACCTTCCCCGCCTCATCCACTCACCCGAGCCGCCCGGAGAGCACCAGCTCGGCGACGAGGTATCCGAGCCAGGGGAGGGCGGCCACCACCAGCCAGCCGCCATGGGCGCGACCACGGCGGAGCAGGACGAGCAGGTAGAGGCCGGTCGCGAAGGCGCAGGCGGCGCTCAGCAGTCCGGCGCTGCCCAGCTGCCAGGTGGTGAAGCTGATACCGATGAAGCCGAGGATGCAGGCTTGGAAGGCCGCCGCCCCGGCCACGTTGCCGATGGCCAGGCCGTCGTCGCCGCTCCGGATCCAGAGCACGCTGTTGAGGCACTCGGGAAGCTCGGTGGCGAAGGGGATGGCGATGACCGCCACCAGCAGTGCGCTGAGCCCCAGGCTGGTGGCCGCCGTGTGGATGGCGTCGACGAAGAGTCCGGACCCCACGGCGAGCAGGATCGCCCCGATCAGGAGCTGGGCCGCCACCACCGACCAGGGCGGCGGGGCCGCCCGACAGCGGATGAAATGCAGCGGTTCGGGCGCACCCCGGTCGGTCTTCCGCTCGCCCAGGGTGGCGCGCGCATAGCCGGCGTAGAGGAGCAGGAGGAGCACCCCGATCACCACCCGTTCGGGCCGCGAGAGCAGGGTCGCGGCCACCGCACAGCCGAAGGCGCTCAGGAACACCCCGAGGTCGCGCCGGATCTGGGCCGGCTCGGCCTGGAGATGGCGGGCGCCGGGCCGGGTCAGAACGGCCACCCCGGTGATCGCCCCTCCGAGGGTGAGGAGCAGGAACGAGGAGCCGAGCACGGCCCCGGTGGCGATCTGACCCGAGTCCGAGGAGCCGCCGACCAGGGCCACCACCACGACCATGGTCTCGGGGAGCGCGGTCCCCAGAGCCGCGAGAAGGCTGCCGGTCGCCCCGGATCCGAGGTGGAGGAGGTGGCCGGCCCATTCGACCGCATTGGTGAACAGCTCCGAGGCGGCGGCGATCAGCGCCAGGGCGCCCAGGAAGAGGAGGGCGGTCACCGCCGCCGCCGTCGGGTCAGCGCATCCACCGGGGTCTGGAGCCAGCTGGTCCCGAAATTCATCACCTGGCGCATCGTCACCGGCTGGACGCGATGGACGGGTGCCGCCCCCTGGCTGCACGCCACCGCGTCGCGGATCCGCTCCCGGCACCAGGGGAAGATCGTTCTCGGCAGCTCGTCGGGGGCGAAGAGGCGGACCGACCAGGCCTCGATGCTGCGCCGGGCTCTGCCGCCCGTGATCTCGCCCAGGAAGACGGCGTCGCCCGCGCTCCGCAGTCCCTCCCAGGTGTAGACGCCGACCAGGTCGAGCACCCGCACGGAGTGGCCCGTCTCCTCCTCGGCCTCGCGGGCCGCGGTGACGCCCGGGTCCTCGCCTGGTTCGCAGTGCCCGCCGGGCAGCTCCCACCCGGGCGGCCAGGGGCGGAACTGAAGGAGCACCCGACCCCGTTCGAGGATGGCCAGCTGGGCTCCGCCCACCGGTCGGGCCTGGCCGTCGACCACGAGCGTCGCGAGCGGATGGAGCGGGGGCCGGTCGTGGAAGAGGATCCGAGCCAGGCGGGTGCTGGAGGTTTCATGCCGGCTCATCGGGCTGCCCGCGCCCCCCTCGGACGGGCACCCCTCACCGGGGAGCCCGATTCCCCCGAGGCATCGTCTGCTCGATGCGGGTGCCCCGCGGGCCTCAATCGACGATGACGCGGCGGGGTCGTCTGGACCGGACCTGGGTCGTGGGGACACGGCGTCCCCGGGAGCTGGTGCTCGCGGGCGGGTTGCCGTGCTCGAGCAGCGCTGTGATGCCGAGCACCACCTCGCGCTGGGCGTTGAGGAAGTGCGACACCGCCTCCGGTGGCACCAGCTTGCCCAGCTGGCGGCCGGCCTCCTCGAGGAGCCAGAGCGGGATCGCGTTGGGGGTGGGGCTGTCAGTCATCTTCTCGAGTCCTCCGTAGGCACGTCGCTCATTTCTGGCTGTCCGTGAACGTGACGCGCAGCAGGCCGTCGTCCAGCCTCGCCCTGCTCACCTGCTTGCCGTTCAGGATGCGGGGCAGGGAGATCTCCCGCTTGTAGGCGCCCACGGTCACGTACAGCTCTCCCTCGTTGTGGCGGACGTCCACGTCCTCCTTGGAGATGAAGGGGAGCTGGAGCTGCAGCTCGTAGCGCCCGTTCACCCGCCGCAGCCGCTGAGGCACGGAGTGGTAGTAGACACGGGCCGGGTCGTCGTCGCCGAAGAGCGCGCCCGCCAGCTCCCCCAGGCTCTCGAGCCCGACGATCTCGTGGTCAAAGAGCTTGGACCGGCGGATCGGTATGGGGTCGAAGAGCGACTCCACGGACTCGTTGTACCGGCTCTGGATCTCCCGCCAGGAGGCGAAGTAGCTGTCGGTCACCTCCGGCGGCAGCACCCGGTTCACCACCACCAGGTCGGTGAGGTAGTCGTACAGGCTGAGGTAGGTGAAGGCGCGCTGGGCCTCCTTGAGGACCATCTTCTCGAGGTTGAGGACCAGGCGCACCGTGCAGGTCTTGGGGTCGCCCAGGATGCTCTTCATCCCCTCCAGGTCGAGCAGCAGCCTCTTGATGTGAACGAATATCTCGTCCGGGGGGAGCGGGATGGAGATGAAGGGCTGCACCACCGGGCGGGCCACCTTCAGCACCGCCCTCGAGGCGGGGAAGAGCCTCTGTAGGTACCAGCGGGCCACGTCCGGGAAGGCGAGCAGCTGGAGCGTCTCGCCGGTGGGGGCGCAGTCGACGATCAGGGTGTCGAACCTGCCCTCGGCCTTGTGCTGGCGGATCTGCATCAGGGAGGCGATCTCCTCCATCCCCGGCGGCGACGCCAGCTCCTCGGCCACGATGTCGTCGACGCCCTGGGACGAGAAGAGCGAGCTGAGGTAGATGCGGATCCGGTCCCAGTGGCTCTCCAGCTGGTGGAGCGCGTTGACCTCCTGGCCCCAGAGGTTGGTCGCGACCTGCTTGGGGTCCTCGCCGAGCGGGAAGTCCAGCGAGTCTCCGAGGCTGTGCGCGGCGTCGGTGCTGATGACCAGCGTCCGCTGACCGAGCTGGGCGCAGCGCACCGCGGTGGCGGCTGCCACGGTCGTCTTGCCGACCCCACCCTTCCCCGTATAGAGGATCACACGCATCCGCGTAGCCCCCCGACCTCAGTGGACGAAGTAGCTGACGATGGCCCAGGCGATCAGGATCAGGACCACCATCAGGCTGGCCATGACAGCAACCCGGCGCAGGTCGGACGGGACGTAGGGGACGCGGTCGAAGGGGATCGCCGGATCGTCGCTGTCCAGGGGCTCGACCATCGCCGCCGCGGTCCCGAAGCGGGCGCTCTTGGCGGTGGCGCGCTGCTGCCGGCCCGCGGCGATGCTCGAGGCGGACGCCGGTGTGACCCGCTCAACGCGGCGCCGGGTGGTCTCCGCCGGCCTTCCGGCGGCTGCCGCGACCGGGATCGCTGCGGCCGGAACCTCCTGGTCGACGGCGTCCGCGAACGTCCGGACAGCCCCGCTCGAGAGCGGCGTTCCGACGGGACCAGCGACCGGACGCGCCGGCGCCACACCCACTGGACGGCGGGCGGCGGTGCGCTGCTTCTGCTTCCGGGTCTTCTTGGCCATGTTTCAGCCGCGAAGCGTACCAGGGGCGACGGAGCGAGGGCGCGAAGCCAAAGGCTTCCGCGCCCGAGCGTAGGACCCCTTGGTACGTGGAACGAATACCAGGGGCAACGGACCCCCTGGCATGTGCGCGTACGGGGCTGCCGGCCCGGCCGAAGCGCGCGCCCCTGGTACTCTCGAAGCGAGATGACCACCCAGGCGCGTCCCGCGGAGCGCACGGGGCTGATCGACCGCTATTCGGCCCTCTTCATCACCCTGGCTGCGGCCCTCTGGGCGGTGGACGCCTACTTCCGCCCCGATCTCGTCAACCAGTGGAAGCTCTCCGCGAGCGAGATCGTCCTGGTTGAGGACCTGCTCATCAGCCTCTGCTTCATCCCCGTCATGCGCCGGGTGGCGCGCGAGCTGCGAGCCGCCTCCTGGCGGACCTGGCTGGCCCTGGCCGTCATCGCCGCCGGTCCCCAGGCCGTCGCCACCGTCCTCTTCACCCGCTCCCTCACCTACGCGTTCGCCCCCTCCCTCAGCCATGCCGCGAGCCTCGGCGTGCAGTCCGAGGTCTACCTCCTCTACCTGCTCCAGCCGGTGTTCGGGGCGACCCTGGCCTGGATCGTCCTCCGCGAGCGCCGGAGAGCCGCGTTCTGGCCGATCGCCGCCGCGGCCCTGGCGGGAGCCGCCCTCATCGTCTTCGCGCAGAGTCCCACCGCACCCCAGGCCCAGCTTCAGGCCGCCCTGTTCGTGGTCGGTGCCGTGGCCCTCTGGGCGTCGGGAACGGTGCTCGGTCGGTATGCCCTCTCGGGCATCTCCTTCACCAGCACCTCGGCGATGCGCTTCGTCCTGGCCCTCCCGGTGCTGCTCGTCCTGATGCTCACCGACCGGGGCGCGGCCGGCTTCGGCCAGTATTCGATCGGCCAGCTCCCGAGCTTCCTCGGCATCGCCCTCATCCCCGGGCTGCTCGCCATGGTCCTCTACTACCGCGCCCTCTCCAGCACCCCCGCCTCGATCTCGAGCTTCGCCGAGCTGGGCTACCCGGCTGCCCTCTTCCTGATCTTCTCGCTGCCCGCCCCGGTGGGATTCGGGTCGCCGCTGCGGCCGCTCGAGATCGCCGGCGCGGTGCTCCTGGCCGCGGCGGTGTCGTGTCTCAACGTCCTGAAGCACCACGACGTGGTGAGGACGAAGCGGCCGTCCGAGCTCCGCCTGGCCTCCGAGGCGACCGAGGCAGCTGGCTAATCGGCCTGGCCGGTGGCCAGTGGCTCGGCGTGGAAGCCGTCTCCGCGCAGCAGCCTGAGCGCCCGATCGATCGAGGCCGCGTCGATGGTGAGGACCAGTGCGGCGTGGCGGGTGTCCGAGTGCTGCATGTAGAGGTCGAGGATGTTGATGTCGTTGGATCCCATCAGGGTGGTGACCTGGGCCAGCACCCGGGGCCGGTTCTCGATCGGCACGGCGATGTCGACGTTGTGCCCGGTCTGCTCGATGAGGAAGCCGCCGAGGGTCTGGTAGGAGGCGCCCGCCTCGTTGAAGTGGCGCTCGGTGGCGGGGCGGTCGTCGATGTCGCCGCCGAGCCGGCCCATGGCGTCGCTGAAGGAGCCGAGCACCTCATGGATGGCATCCGCGTTCTCGGCCAGGATGTCCGCCCAGAGGGTGGGATTCGCGGCACCGACGCGGGTCAGGTCGCGGAAGGAGGGGCCGGCGAAGGAGAGGGCGTCGGGAGAGATGCCGGAGGTGACCTCGAGGAGCGCGACGGCCAGGAGGTGGGGGAGATGCGAGAGGGCGGCGACGAGCCGGTCGTGGCGCTCCGGGTCCACCGCGGTCGGTACCGCGCCGAGGTCGTCACGGACAAACTGGGTGACTCGCGCGTAGGCCTCCGGCAGCGTGTCTCCCGTCGGGGTGATGAGGTAGCGCGCGCCCCGGAAGAGGTCGGGGCTTGCGTTGGCCACGCCGCCCAGCTGACTCCCCGCCATCGGATGCCCACCGACGAAGCGCCCGATGCCCGCGGCGGCGGCGGCGCGCACGATCGCCGCCTTGGCGCTGCCGACGTCGGTGACCAGCGCGTCGGTCGGCGCCAGCTCGACGAGCAGTCCGGTGATCCGGGACACCGGCGTGGCCAGGACCACCATCTCGGCGCCGCGCACCTCGTCCAGCGTGGCCGGGTGGTCGATCGCCCCCAGCTCCACGGCGCTCTCCAGGGTGCCGTCCGCATCGATGCCGGACACCTCCCAGCCGGCCCGGCGCGCCGCCATGCCGACGGACCCGCCGATCAGGCCGACGCCGACGATACCCAGAGTGTGCCTAGACATTGAATCGGAAGTGGACGACATCGCCGTCGCGGACGACGTAGTCCCTCCCCTCCAGCCGCTGGCGACCCTGCTCGCGGACCGCGAGGTACGAACCGGCCTCGATCAGCTCCTCGGCCCCCACCACCTCGGCGCGGATGAAGCCGCGGGCGAAGTCGGTGTGGATGACGCCCGCGGCCTCCAGCGCGGTGCCGCCGCCCTGCAGCGTCCAGGCGCGCACCTCCTTCTCGCCGGCCGTGAAGAAGGTGATCAGGTCCAGGAGCCCGTAGGCATCGCGGGCCAGCCGGTTGAGGCCCGGCTCGGGCAGCCCCAGGGAGGCCAGGAACTCGCGTCGGTCCGCCGCGGGAAGCTCGACGATCTCAGCCTCGATCCGGGCGGAGATGGCCAGGCAATCGCCGCCGTGACGGCGGGCCAGCTTGACGACAGCGTCGGGGGGCGGCTTGCCGGCGTCGTCCTCACCCACGTTGACCACCACGATCAGGGGGTGGGAGGTGAGCAGGTAGAGCTCGTGGATGTGGCCGCGCTCCTCCTCAGAGAGCGCCAGGGTGCGCACCGGCTCACCGGCGTCGAGGTGGTCACGGATTTGGCGCATGACCTCGAGGGCCTCCTCCGCCTTCTCCTTCTGGAGGCGGGCCGTCTTTTCCCGCTTGTCGAGCCGGCGGGTCACCGTCTCCAGGTCGGCGAGCTGGAGCTCCAGCTCGATGACATCGAGATCGCGAACGGGGTCGACGGCCCCCTCCACATGGCTGACGTCGGGGTCTTCGAACCCGCGGGCCACCACCACGATGGCGTCGCACTCGCGGATGTGGCCGAGGAACTGGTTGCCCAGGCCCTCGCCCTGGCTGGCACCCCGCACCAGGCCGGCGATGTCCGTGAAGGTCACCGAGGCCGGAATCACCCGGGGCGGCGAGAAGATCGCCGCCAGCCGGTCCAGCCGCTCATCGGGCACCGCCACCACCCCGGTGTTGGGCTCGATGGTGGTGAACGGGTAGTTGCCAACCAGGGCCCCAGCCTGGGTCAGCGCGTTGAAGAGCGTCGACTTGCCCGCGTTGGGCAGGCCCACGATGCCGACGCTCAGTGCCATGGGCGGTTCGTCAGCACCCTGCTAATCGCGCTCCAGCTCAAACTCCGCGTGCAGCGCTCGCACCGCGTCGGCGACCCGGTCGCGGGCGATGATCACGGTGACGTGGATCTGGCTGGTGGTGATCTGCTCCACGTTGATCCCCTGGGCCGAGAGGGCGTCGAAGATCCGCGCGAACATCCCCGGCGTGCCCAGGAAGGCGGTGCCCACCACCGAGACCGTGGCGATGCCGGTGTCGGTCACCACCTGCCCGGCCTGGACGTCCCTGGCCACCTCCTCGAGCACCGGCCGGGACCGCGAGAGATCCTCCTCGGCGATGGTGAAGGAGAGGTCCGTGAAACCGTCGTGGCTCACGTTCTGGACGATGATGTCCACATTGATGCCGGCCTTGCCGATGGCGCCGAAAACGGCGGCGGCGATCCCCGGACGGTCGGGGACCCGGGTCAGGATGACCTTGGCGACGCCGCTGTCGTGGGCGATGCCGCGAATCTTCTGGCGATCTTCCATGGCGGGATGCTGACAGATGAGGGTGCCCGGCTGGTCCTCGAAGGTGGAGCGCACCACGATCGGCATCGAGTAGGTCTCACCGATCTCGACGGCGCGCGGATGCATGACCTTGGCTCCGACGGCCGCGAACTCCAGCATCTCCTGGTAAGCGATCTCGGGGATGGGACGGGCCCGCGGCTCGACCCGGGGATCGGCGGTGTACACGCCGGCCACATCGGTGTAGATCTCACAGCGCTCGGCTCCCAGCTCCACCGCCAGGGCGACCGCCGTGGTGTCGGTCCCACCCCGCCCGAGGGTGGTGATGTCCAGCGCGTCGTCGACGCCCTGGAAACCGGCCACCACCACCACCCTGCCCCGCCCCAGCTCGTCGATGATCCGCTGCGGGACGATGTCGACGATCCGCGCGCTGCGGTGGACGCTGCTCGTCCGGATCCCGGCCTGCAACCCGGTCAGAGAGATCGCCGGCACCCCCAGCCGTTCCAGCGCCATCGCCATCAGGGGTGCGGTGATGGTCTCGCCGGTGGAGAGCAGCTGGTCCATCTCCCGGCTCGGGGGGGCCGGGTTGACCTTGTGGGCCAGGCTGATCAGCTCGTCGGTGCTGTCACCCATGGCGCTGACCACGGCCACCACCCGGCCGCGCTCCGCGCGGGTGGCGGCGATCCGCCGGGCCACACGCTGGATCAGCTCGGCGCTGGCGACGCTGCTGCCCCCGAACTTCTGGACGATGCACTGGTGGGATGTGTCGGTCATGGCGGACTCGCTCCCGGCGTTCATGGGGCCAGATCCACCCGGGCGCCGAAGTTGCGGACCGGATGGGTGACCGGCTGGCCGTCGACCTCGGCGAGCCGGGCCGCCGCCGCCATCGCGGATGCGACCGCCTCGGTGTCCCCGGTGCAGAGGGCGAGGACCGAAGGACCGGCGCCGGCGAGGCACGCCCCGTGTGCCCCCGCCTCCAGCGCGGCGTCGATCAGCAGGGGGACGTGGGGCATCAGCTCGCTGCGGGCGGGCTGGTGCCAGCGATCCCGCATCGCCTCGCCAAGGAGATCGAGCCGGCGGGTCAGCATCGCGGTGACCAGCAGGGCACAGCGAGAGGCGTTGTAGATGGCCTCCTCCCGGCTGAAGGACTGGGGCACCACCCGGCGGGCGGCCTCCGTGCTCATCTCCCCGTCGGGGACGAAGAGGACGGCGCGCAGCTCGTCGGGTACAGGTACCTGGGCGACCGGACCGTCGCGGACGCAGACGACCATGCCGCCGAGCATCGCGGCGGCGACATTGTCTGGATGCCCCTCGATCTCGGCCGCCTGGGCGATGACCTGCTGCTCGTCCCACCCGAGATTGGCCAGCGCGTTGGCGGCGAGCACGCCGCTCAGAGCGGCGGCGGCGCTGGAGCCGAGCCCGCGCCCAAAGGGGATGGCGTTCCGGCAGCTGAAGCGCGCGCAGGGGGCTGCCACCCGGGCGTCCGCACACGTCGCGACGAAGGCCCGGGCGATCAGGTTGCGGGCTGGGTCTCGGAGCTCCTCGGGGGAGTCCGGGCCGGGATCGATGCTGATGCCACCCTCGGGCTCGGACCACGCCTCGACCTCGTTCTGCAACTGCACCGCCAGGGCCAGGATGTCGAATCCCGGTCCCAGGTTGGCGACGGTCGCGGGGACGCGGATGGTGACGTGCATGCGGATCTGGGTCAGAGCCCGATGGCGGCGGCGATGCTGGCCGGGGTCCCGGTCACCGACCGAGGCGGGGGCAGGCCCTCGCTCACCGCGGGGAGGTCCTTGAGCCCGTTCCCGGTGAGGACGCACACCACCCGCGATCCGCGGGCGACGGCGCCGTCCCTGACCGCCTTGCGCAGCACCGCGAGCGATGCCGCCGATGCCGGCTCGCAGAAGATGCCCTCGACCCCCGCCAGGTCGCGCTGGGCGGTGGCGATCTCGACATCGGTCACCGAGTCGATCAACCCCTCCGACTCGTCGCGAGCCGCGACGGCGCTGGCCCAGGAGGCCGGGTTGCCGATCCGGATGGCGGTGGCGAAGGTCTGGGGGTCGGCGACCGGCGCGCCGAGCACCAGGGGAGCCGCTCCCTCCGCCTGTCCGCCGACCATCCGGGGCAGCTGGGTCGCCCGCCCCGCCTCCCGGTACTCCCGGAAGCCGCGCCAGTAGGCGGTGATGTTGCCGGCGTTGCCGACTGGGATGGCCAGGACGTCAGGGGCGTCGCCCAGCTCGTCGACGATCTCGAAGGCGGCCGTCTTCTGCCCCTCGATCCGGTTGGGGTTGACGCTGTTGACCAGGGTCACGGGGTGGGTGTCGGCGAGCTGGCGCACCGACAGGAGGGCCTCATCGAAGTTGCCCTCGATGATGAGCACCGTCGCCCCGAACACCTGGGCCTGGACCAGCTTGCCGAGCGCGATCTTCCCGGCTGGCACGACGACCACGGTTCGCAGGCCAAAGCGCGCCCCGTACGCAGCGGCCGAGGCGCTGGTGTTGCCGGTGGAGGCGCAGATGATCGCCCGGCTCCCGCTCTCCAGCGCCTTGGCCACGGCGACCACCATCCCACGGTCCTTGAAGGAGCCGGTCGGGTTGAGCCCCTCGAACTTGAAGTGAAGCGAGCGCAAACCCAGATCGACGCCGATGCTGCGCGACTCGATGAGCGGTGTCCCCCCCTCGCCGAGGGTGATCCGCGGGGTGCTGGCGGTGAGCGGCAGATGCTCGGCGTAACGCTCGATCACGCCCGCTCCGCGCACGGCGCCCCCCGCCGTCACGTTGTGGCCCCCAGGCGGTCAAGGCGCTGAACGACCTGAACTGGCAGCCCGAGACCTTCCAGGGCCGTCAGGCTCCGGTCCAGGGCGGCCCGGGTCGCCGGGCTGGTCAGGACCGCCAGCTCGTCGTCGCTGCCCCCGGGGCTGATCTGCTCCACCACAACTCCTCCGCGCGTGAGTGCCTCGGCAACCAGGTCAGATGCGTCCGGGCTGCCGTCGACTCGTACCCGCAGCCAGGCAGCGGTCTCGGCCGCCTCCCCGTCGAGGACCAGAGCCGGCGCGGCCGGTGCCTGGGGCACCTCGCCACCTGCGCGGCGCGCCCGGGCCACCGCCACGATGTCGCTGAGCACCGCGCTCGCCGCGGCCTCGGCCCCGGCCCCCCGCCCCCGCAGCACGACCCGGCCCGCCAGGTCGCTCTCGACGACGATCGCGTTGTCGGCTCCCTCCAGGTCGCTCAGCGAGTGGCCGGAACGCGGCACCAGCGTCGGCTGGACCGATAGAGCCAACCCGGCCTCGGAACGCTCGGCGCGGGCCACCAGACGGATCACCGATCCGAGCCGGGCTGCCGCCGCCACGTCGCTGGGGTCGATGTCACGGATGCCGCGCCGCTCGACCTGCTCGGGGCGCACCTCCGCGCCCATCGCGAACCAGGCGAGGATGCAGAGCTTCTGGGCGGCGTCGTGGCCATCGAGGTCGCTCGTCGGGTTGGCCTCCGCGTACCCACGCTCCTGGGCGTCGGCCACGGCGCGGTCAAAGTCGTCCCCCGCCTCGAGCCGCCCCAGGATGTGGTTGGTGGTCCCGTTGATCACCGCGGTGATCCGCCGGACCTCGTCGCCCCTCAGCGAGTCGCGGAGCACCGCGAGAACCGGGATGGCGGCGCCCACCGCGGCCTCGAACGCCAGCCCACCGCTGGCGGGCCGGACAGCCGCCACCAAGCGGTGCCCGGCGGTGGCGATCACGGCCTTGTTGGCGGTCACGACGCCCAGCCCACGCTGAAGTGCGGTGTCGAGCAGGGTGCCGGCCGGCTCCAGGCCTCCCAGCAGCTCCACCACGATGTCCACGTCCGCTGCCGCCACCGCCGCGGCCGCATCGGCGTCGATGGTCACCCCACGAGCGGCCAGCTCGCGAGCTCGGCCCGGCTCCCGCTCCGCGACGCGGCGCAGCACCAGCGGGCCGCCGCTCCGGGCTGCCAGGCGATTGGCATGCACCTCGAGCTCTCGGGCGACCGTCGCACCGACCGTCCCCGCGCCGAGCAGCGCGATTCCAAGCTCTGTGGCCATTGGCGGCCGAGTCTAGTCGACCGGGTGATGCGGCCCGGGTCAGCCCGTCTCGGCGGGCTCCGTCCGGGGTGGGGGAGGCGATCCCGGGCGGTACCTGCTGAGCCCCGGGAAGCGCGACTGCCGGGCGAGCAGGCGAAGCAACGGAATCACGGCTCCCGACGGGACCGGGTCTCCCCACAGGCCCCCCTCGGCGGCATCGCACCCGAGTCGCTGGATCGAGATGCGTGCCGCCTCGTCGTCGACCCCGGTGGCGATGACGGTGAGGTTGAGGGCGTGGGCCAGTTCGACGATCCCGCGTACCGCCGCAGCCTCCACTCCCTCCCTGCGCGCCGAGGCCACCAGCGAGCCGTCCAGCCGCAGCTCGGTGAAGGGGAGGGCGCGGAGACGGAGCAGCGAGGTGGAGTCGGAGCCGTAGTTGTCCAGAGCCACACCGACCCCCATCTTGGCCAGAGATTGCAGCACCGGCGCCTCCATCGAGAGCGTGGTGTTCTCGTCGACCGTGATCGAAAGGGAGGCCGGCGGCACTCCCCACCGCTCCAGGAGGCCGCTCACCGCGCGCGGGAGCTGGCGGTCCTGGACGTTGCGCCCGGCGATCTTGACGTTGACCCGCAGGGCGTGGCCCTGATCACGCCAGTTCGCCTGCTGCTCGATGGCCAGCCCCAGTGCGCAGCGGGTGAGAGGCCGGATGATCTCCGTCTCCTCCGCGGCCGGCACGAATTGGTCCGGGGTCAGCAGGCCGTGCCGCGGGTGGCGCCAGCGCACGGTCGCGTCCAGGGCGAGCAGCGCCGAGTCGGCGAGGCGCACCAGCGGCTGGTAGAAGAGCTCCAGCTCTTGGTTGTCGATCGCCCGCCGCAGCTCGGCGAGGCGCACCGCCCGGTCCTCGATCTCGGACGTGCCGTCCGCGGGCGCGTAGACGCGCCACCCCCGGCGTGCCTGCTTGGCCGCCTGGCGGGCGACCTCCGCGTTGGCCATCAGGGTCTGCGCGTCGCCGCCGTGGTCGGGGAAGTTCGCGATGCCGATGCTGATCCCGGCCTCGAGGGAGTGCCCGTCGACCGTGACCGCCTCCTTGAAGGCGGCGAGCACCTGGCGAGCGATCCGTGCGCTCGCCGCCGGGGTGGCGCTGCCTCCCGGGATGATCGCGAAGTCGTCGCCTCCCAGCCGCGCCACGACGTCGGTGGCTCGGAGGGTCCGGCGGAGCCGCTCGGCGACGGCCACCAGAAGGCGGTCTCCGACGCCGTGGCCAAGGCTCTCGTTGACCTCTGCAAAGCGATCCAGGTCGAGGAGGAAGACGCTGAACGGCGCCCGCCGCGCTGCGGCGACCTCAAGGCGGGCGAGGAGCGCCTCCCGGAACTGCCGGTCGTTGGGAAGCCCGGTCAGGCTGTCGTGGAGGGTCTGGTGAAGCAGCGCCGCCGACTGGGCGCGGACCTGGGATATGTCGCGCACGACGACGATGCGCCCCTCGCCCTCTCCGACCAGGCGGCTGTCCACCTGCGCCGAGAAGCTGGTCGCGTCGCGCCGGAACGCCGCCGCCGACGCCTGACCCAGGCCGCTACCACCCATCGGCAGATCGGAGGCACCCGGCCGGAAGGCGGGCAGCAGCTGCTCGACGTGGCAGCTGGTGAGCGTGCCATCCGCCGCTCCGAAGAGCCGCTCCGCCGCCCGGTTGGCCAGGGTCACCTGACCGTCGCCGTCCAGGATGAGGATGGCCTCGGTCACCGCATCCGCCACTGCCCGGAGCCGGATTGCGGAGGCGGTCAGATCGGCGGCCCGCTCCTCCAGCCGGCTCCGATTGCGTTGAAACTGGCGCACGACAGCGGTGCAGGCCGCCCCCAGGGCGAGCAGGAGCAGGGCGGCAAGCAGGGCGACGCCAACGTTCATTCGCTTCGTTCCGACACTACCTGACCGCCGCCGTCTTCTCGCGACGGTGGGGTGACGGTGCGACGGAGAGTCGGTGCACCGGTGGGCGCCGGCCGTGTTCGCCCGGTGGTACGGTGAGGTCAGCTATGGCATCCCAGCGTTCTCAGCGGCCCCACCCGTGATCGAAGCCAGCGCCGGCGTCACGGTGCCGGTCGGGAGAGAGGAGGCATTCGCAGCCCTCTCCGACTTGGAGCACGCCGACTGGCTGCCCGGCGTGAAGGGCCTCGTGCACATCGGCGGCCCGGCGCAGGGGGTCGGCGCCCGCTATGAGGTCGAGGCAGGCATCTCCGGCCGTCACCTTCGCGGGGTGCTGATGTGCACCGAGGCGATCCGCCCGGAGCGCACGGTCATGACCCTGGAGGACGGTCTCGACCTGACCATCACCGGCACCGTCTGCCCGGTGAGCGGCGGCTGCCGGGTCGAGCTCACCGCTCGCTACTCGGTCGGCAACGGCCTCACCGGCCTCGCCGTCGAGCGGGCCAGCGCGGGAGCGGCGCGCCGGGAGGTGTGCCGGGCGGTCGAGCACTTCGCGGCCCAATTCGCCCGCAAGGCGTCGGCCGGCGTTTGAGCCCGGGTCATGGGCAAGTCCTCTCTCCCGGTGGGGTGCTGACCGCCGTCATGGGCGTGGCGGATGACGACACCGAGCTCGATGCCCTCTCGGCCCAGGTGCGTGCGCGTCCCAAGCTCTCTCAGGAGGCTGTGGAGGCTCTGATCGCCGCCGCCGGCGGAGGCGATCGGGACGCTCACGCCGCCCTCGTCGAGCACTCGCTGGGGCCGGTCCTCGCCGAGGCAGTGGCCCACCGCGAGCGCGGCGTGGAGGTCCTCGACCTCTTCCAGGAGGGGTCGCTGGCTGCGCTGGTGGCGGTCGAGGAGTACGTCGAGCGCGAGGGCGCCGCCGCCGGGTTCGTCGCCTACGTCCGCCGGGTCGTCAGCCTCCATCTCGACCGCGTCATCGAGGAGCACGAAACCGCGGTTGCCGAGGCCGCCGAGCTGGTCGAGGACACCCGCCTGCTCGAGGTGGCGCGGGTGGCGCTCCGCCGGCAGACCGGTCGCCAGCCCACCGAGACCGAGCTGGCGGCGGTGCTCCTCTGGTCGCCGGAGCGGGTCGCGCTGATCTCCGGGATACTGGACAACGCCCGCTCCGACTTCGACTCCGACATCGTCCAGTACCTGGACGACGCCGATGACGATGGTGACGACGGGGGCGACGGCGCCGTCGGGGACGAGTAGGGCCGCTCCCACCGGACGCGGGCCTCCCGGCGGCTCCGCGCAGCCCTCATGGCTCGCGGAGATCCTCGTGGCGCCAGTCGAGGTCGCGCAACTCCGGAGCCGGCGCACCGCGGTGGACCGCGCCCGGGCCGAAGCGGCGCTGGAGCGCGTCGAGGGTGGCGTCGAGGCGGCGCTCGCGGGCCGCGCGCGGTGCGCTGAAGAGGTCCAGCTGCGCCGCATTCTCCAGGTTGTGGACACCGACCCCGATGAGGCGGACCGGCCGATCTGCTTGATGGGACGCCGCAAGGAGCGCGATGGCACCGGACGTGATCGCCGCGTCACTGTCGCTTCCCCCATCGAGGGAGCACTGCCGCGTCAGGGAGGTGAAGTCGGCGTAGCGGAGCTTGAGGCTGACGGTCCGGGCGCTCAGCCCCGCGGCCCGCAACCTTCTCCCCACGTCGGCGGAGAGGTGTCGGACGCGGTCACGGAGCTGGCCGGCGTCCACCACGTCCCGATCGTAGGTTTCCTCGCGGGAGATTGACTTGGTGGCGCTCGGGGGCGTCACCGGTGAGGTGTCGATCCCCTGGGCGCGGCGGGTCAAGGAGTGGGCTGCGACCTTGCCCAGGCGTCGCTCGAGCAGCGCCGCCGGATGCCCGGCCAGTTCGCCCAGGGTGCGGAGTCCCAGCCCGGCGAGGGTGCTCGCCGTTGCCGGGCCCAGCCCGGGGAGCGTGCGGAGCGGAAGGGGCCGGAGGAACCCCCTCTCCTCGCCGGGCCGTACGACGACGAACCCTCGTGGCTTGCGCAGATCGGAGGCGATCTTGGCGACGGTCTTCGAGGTGGCGATCCCGAAGCTCGCGTGGAGCCCCGTCTCGGCGAGGATCTCGTCGCGGAGCTGGGCCGCCATCTCCTCCGGGTCGCCCGGGGTGTCGGTCACGTCCAGGTACGCCTCGTCGAGGGAGAGGGGCTCGACCAGAGGGGTCAGGGCTCGTGCCAGGGCAAAGATCCGAGCCGACGCCTGCCGATACGCCGGGAAGTCGACTGGAAGAACGGCGGCCGCGGGGCAGAGGCGCACCGCCCTTCCCAGCGGCATCGCGGATTGCACCCCGTAGCGGCGCGCTTCGTAAGAGGCGGCGGAGACCACGGCCCGGGCGGTGCGCCCATCTCCGCCACCGCCGACGATCACCGGCCGTCCGCGCAGCTCAGGACGCCGCTCCTGCTCCACCGACGCGTAGAAAGCGTCGAGGTCGAGGTGGATGATCGCCCGCACCCAGCCCATGAGCCGATTCTGTCGCTCGCGCGTCCCCAGCGGGTGAACGGGGAGGTTGGGGCCCCGGGGCTGAGCCGCCGGAATGCCGGCTAGCCGGCCGCGCCGGAGGGCCGGCGGGCCGCGAAGTCCCGGATGTCGTCCTCGGTGAGGTAGCCGGCCGCGATCAGCAGCTCAACGTAGCTCACGCCCAGGTGAGGCGCGGCTCGGCGGAGCACCCACGGCGGGGGGTTGTCCTTGTTCTTGTTGACCGCCTGGTAGAAGTAGATCTGGTTGAGGTCGCAGAGCAGCGCAAGGCGGTGCAGCGAGATGCCGCGCAGGCGACATCTCTCGATCAGGTAATCCCGGAAGGCGGCATCCATCATCTCGCTTCCTGCTTGATTTCTCGGGTCAACGGGATGTGTCGTCGCCTAAGACGCTACCACGGTTGTCCCCGTCCTGTGGCGGGAACAGCAGTTCGACCAGGTCGGAGAGCCGGTCGATCACCGCGTCCGCGTCGCCCGG
>PLNE01000195.1 GCA_003141695.1 Candidatus Dormiibacterota bacterium | reverse complement strand
TATTTCAGCCGGGCTGCACTAGCTCAGCGGGCGGTCCATCCACCGTCGACGAGGATCGTCTCGCCGGTGATGAGTGACGCGGCCGGTGAGGCGAGGAAGACCACCACACCCGCCACGTCCATGGGTTCCCCAATGCGGTGCAGGGCGGCGATACGCTCGGTCACGTCACGTTCGAAGGCCGGGTCACTCAGCGCGGCCTTCGTGCCGGGAGTACGAATGAACGTGGGCGCCACCCCGTTGACGGTGATGCCGTGGGTACCCCACTCGATAGCCAGGCACTTGGTCAGATGGGCGATGGCCGCCTTGGTCATGCAGTACACGGACTCCGTGGGCAGCGCCACGAATCCGGCCTGGCTGCTGAGGTTGATGATTCGCCCGGATCCTTGCGGAATCATGATTCGAGCGGCGGCCTGACTGGCGAAGAAGGTCCCCTTGAGGTTGACATCGACGGTGAGGTCGAAGTCCTCCACGGTCACATCCACCGCGAGGTTCGATGGACCGAGGCCCGCGTTGTTGACCAGGATGTCGAGCCGCCCCATCTCGGAGGCTGCCTCCCGCACCGCGGAGTGCACCTGGTCGAGGTCGAGCACGTCCATCGCCAGTGGGAGGCATCGCCGTCCCTGTGCTTCGACTCCCGATACAATCTCCGCTGCCGTATCCAGCGATCTCAGGCCCACGGCGATGTCGGCGCCAGCATGAGCCAGGGCTACGGCGATGGCTCGGCCCAATCCCCGGGCAGCTCCGGTGACCAGCGCGACCTGCCCCTCTAGACCAAACGATGGAAGGACCTCCACGGCCTGCGAGCTTACCAGCCGCCTTCGTGGCGCTGCCCCGCGCCGCCAAGCTCACGCTCTTCAATGCTGCCCAGTGGCGGCAGTGGAGCCGGGAATGGTCCGAGTGGGCCTTCAGGAGATCACGGTCACGAGATCGGTCGTGATGTCCGCGTTGTAGTTCTGCATCGCAGTCCAGAGCGCGGCCAGTGAGATGGTCTCCACCTGAGGGCCGGTATATCCGGCGACGGAGCCTGCGCTCTCCGCGTAGGTGACGGTATCGCCAGCGGGCGTGCCGGCCGCGAGATCGTACCCAACGACCGCGATCATGTGATGCGCTTGATACCCGCCCCATCCTGGGAGGGTGGCGGTCATGACATGCACGAGGACCGGGCTCCCGTGGCCCGCAGCGGTGAAGCGTCGCTCCCCCGAGAGATCCGCCTCAAGCTGGGATTCGAATACCGGCAGTGACGTGACGTGAGTTCCGGTGTACGCGTAGTTCGCCGTTCCCGTGATCTGCGCCAGGTATGCGTTGATCGCCTGTACCGCGTTGGCTCCGATGGTGCCATAGGACTCGACGACGTGCGCCGCGACGCCGATGGCATCGATCGAGGGAAGAGCGGTGGTCCAGGTCGAGAGGAGGACCGCGATCGCACCTTCGGCGCAGTAGTTCCGATGTGCATAGTCGTTCGGTTCGACTTCGATCTGGACGGAGAGTTGGACGGTCGTGCTCGCCGTCGCCGTCGGCGTCGGTGCCGGCGTGGGACTCGGGGTTGTCATCGCCCTGACTTGGCGAGTCGCGGCGTTCGACGTCGCCGACGGCGCATCGGGGGACGTGCGGAGGGATGAGCCCTGGCCGCAGGACACCACGAGCAGGACGAGAAACGGGAGCAGGACGTGGATCCGGCTGCGGGGCCGCCGTTTCGCTGACTGCACCCTTGTGCGGCCGCATCGGGGCTCGCGCCGCCGCGGCCTCGGGTGGCTTCGGCACTGGTCCAACCCTCGTATGGTCCCTCATCGACCCTCCCGAGGGCCGTCCCGAATACGAAGATCCGTGCTCAAACAGGCTGCAGCATGGCGGAGCGAGAGGTGAGGGACCAGAATCCTCTCCAGGAACCCAGCCGGCTCGGTTACAGGTCGGAGGCATGCTGGTTCAGGTCCACGATGAGAAGGAGGTGGCGCACGGAGCGGACGAACGTTGACGACGCCCACCGGCAGCGCCCCACCGGCGCCACCGCCACTCCCGCTCAGGTTCGCGGCCTCTCGTAGGTGAGGATCACGCAGTCTCCCGACCTGGTCGTGGTCAGCGGACGCAGCGCTACCAGCCTCGCTGACTCCGCGAAGAGGCGCTTGCCCGTGCCCAGCACGATCGGGAAGAGCATCAGCCGGCACTCGTCGACCAGGTTGTGCTCGAGAAGCGCCCGCACCAGCTGACCGCTGCCATTCACGAGGATGTCGCCGTCGACCTCCTCCCTGAGCCGGCCCACCGCCTCGACCAGATCGCCGCGGATCACCGTGGAGTTGTTCCAGCCCGCGTGATTGAGGGTTGTCGAGACCACATGCTTGGGCATGCTGTTCATCCGGTCGGCGAATCCGGCCTCGTCGCGGGGCATCGTGGGCCAGGCTTTGGCGAAGCCCTCGTAGGTGACTCGGCCCAGAAGCAGAGCCCCTGCCGCCATCACCTCGTCAAGTTTGAAGCGGTCGCCCTCTGGGCCGCGTTCGAAACGAAATGCCCAGCCGCCTCCATCGATCTCTCCGGCTCCTCCCGGGTCCTGGAAGACCCCATCCAGGGTGATGAATTCCGACACCACAACCTTGCCCATGGGTCCCTGCCTCCCTTCATTCACCCGCCGCTCCGGTGGGGCGATCACCGCCCCCTCTTAAACCGTCGAGCGGGCAGGCTCGAAATCGACATTCTCGCCGCGCAGCCCGCAACTGCACCCAACCGTTGCGCGCGTGGACGTCGATTCAAGGGGTTGCGGTGTTTCCGGCGAGCGTCCAACCGACGAGCGCGTTCGCGTGACCGTGTCCCATCCCATGCTCGGACTTGAGGTACCCGACGATTGCCATGTGCTTGTCGAGGCCAGAATCGGCGATGATCTTCTGCCAATCCGCGATCGAGCGACCATACTTCGTCTCAATTGAAGGGAAGTACGAGGCAGGTCCTTGCCTTGGCCATGGCACAGACTGATCAGCCACGTTTTGGTCCTCCTCGAGTCTCGGCGCTTTGCGCCGTTTCGGTGGGCACGATGGTGTCGTTTCGCTTCAGCCCGAGCTTCGCACAAAGGGGAGTGGGAGGCAATGGAGCGGGAGACGGGCTCCAACCCGCGACATCCAGATTGGAAGGCACATGCGCGGATTCGAATTCCGTTTCGCCCCGTGGCGTCGCTGGAGCGCGGTACTTCAGCTTCTGCTCGAAGCCTCGCTGCAACCGGCACAGGGGAGCTTCCACTTCTATTTCGAGTCCAAGCACGCCGTCCTGGCCGAACTGGTCCAACGAGCCGGCCACCCCAGTGCAACGGAGCGCGGCCACCCTGGAGGTATCGCGATGATCGAGAGCTACGTGCTGGGTCTCGAAGAGATCGACAAGACGCAGGTCGCGCTCGTTGGCGGCAAAGGCGCGCACCTGGGGGAGCTTTCGCGGATCGAAGGCATTCTCGTGCCGGCTGGCTTTTGCGTGACCACGGACGCCTTCCGGCGAATCATGACCACAGTGCCTCGGATCGACGATCAGCTCGATCGGCTGTCGCGCCTGCACCCGGACAACCGGGAGTCGATTCGCACACTCAGCGCGGAGCTCCGCCGGAGCTTCGAAGGGATCGCCATCCCTGACGATCTCGCGGCGGCGATCACCGGCTCGGTCGCCCGGCTCGGCGAGCAAGCTGCCTACGCCATCCGATCCAGCGCGACGGCGGAGGACTTGCCAACGGCCTCCTTTGCGGGCCAGCAGGACACGTACCTGAACGTCGTGGGGTCGGCTGCGATCCTCCAGCACGTCAGCCGGTGCTGGGCCTCCCTGTTCACCGAACGGGCCGTGACCTACCGCCTCCGGCACGGCTTCGAACACCGGAAGGCCCACATGGCCGTGGTCGTGCAGCAGATGGTCTTCCCCCAGGCGGCCGGCATCCTCTTCACGGCCGACCCCGTCACGTCAAACCGGAAGGTCGCTT
>PLNE01000217.1 GCA_003141695.1 Candidatus Dormiibacterota bacterium | reverse complement strand
ACGTCGCTGTTCTCCTGCACCTCCAGTACCACGAGATCGCCTCCGAGGGAGTGCACCGTCCCGGCGGGCAGGAAGACCCCGTCGCCGGGTTTGGGGGTGAAACCCACCAGCTGGCTGACGATCGCCCCGGTGGCCAGAGCCGTGCGCAGGCCGTCCGCGGTCGTGCCCGGTGGAAGGCCGGCGTAGATACGGCTCTCCGAATCCGCTTCGAGCACGACCCATGCCTCGGTCTTCCCCGTCTCGCCCGCCGGCAGGTAATCCGTCTGGCGATCCGACGGATGCACCTGGACGGAGAGGAGCTCGTGAGCATCGAGGAACTTGAGGAGTACCGGGAACCGGTGGAATCGCGTTGCCAGCCTCCCGAGCATCTCGTCGGGGTACTCCGCCAGCAGTTCGCCGAGGGTGCGCCCGGCGAGCTGTCCCGCGACGACGCGGCTCTGATGGTCGTGCCGGTCGCTGAGCAGCCATGCCTCGCCGATCGGGCCGTCAACCTCCGGCAGAGCGCCGAGCAGCTCCACCAGCCGGCGGCCGCCCCAGAGGCGGTACTGGAAGATCGGAGCGAACAGGAGCGGATACAGTGGCACCCGCCCTACGGCACCCGTCGCCGCTCCGACTCCCGAATCACTCACCGCCCTATGCGCCTCGCGAAGCGTCACCGCAGCCTTCAGCGTGGTGGGGCTTCTGGGGTGTGCGTCCCCGCCGCCGATTCGGCCGCCGGCGCGCCTTCCTGCCGCCCAGTGCTCTCCGGCGGCTGCACCTGCCCGCGCAGCTCCAGCAGCTCCGCGGTGTCGGTCAGATGGTGCCGGCGGTGGCGACGCCAGATCAATCCGACCAGGCTGGTGAGGGCGACGGTCAGGACGACCGTTGCCAGAAGCACCGCGATCAGGGGCACGCTCCCGTGCCAGACCAGGTAGTTCAGCCGGACTCCATGGGAGTTCTGGATGACGCCGACGACAATCGCCACCGCCATCATCAGGGCAAGAACCAGACTCCATGAGAGCCCGGTGCCCCGAAACTGGCGCCGCCCCACGCCTTGAGTCTGTTCCTTACGCATGACACACCTCCTCCCCCTCCATTTCGGTGACTAACCTGGGCGCTTCCCGGCGGCCGGCCGCCGAGTCGCCCCGCGCGACCGTACGGGACAGCTCACCAGTAGTACCAGCGGCGCCCTCGACCCCGCGGCCGCACCACGAAGCCCACGCACCAGAGGACAAAGGCGAAGACCGCAATCCATAGCAGGACGTGCAGGGCGAATCCCAGGCTGAAGAGCAGCGCGATCAGGACGAGGACGATGAGAAGGCGAGACATGTTTGACCCCGTGGGACGGACTGCGTGTGGCGGGTGGGCCGCTGCCCGGGAGCCTCCAGGCCCCTCGGTCACGCCGGGACCGAGTGCGGTCCCGAAACGTGACCTTTTGGGGGGGGCGCTGGAACTAGGCGCTCTTCCTCGCGCGCTCGTCGGTGCTCATCGAGATCACCTTGATGACGATGCCCGCGGCGATCGCGTACACGACGAACGCAAGGATGTCCGCCCAGACGATGAGGGTCCCCGGCGTTGTGTAGACGGTCCGGAAGATGCCCGCGAAGGGGGCTGCGAGTGCCCCGCCGATCGAGTAGACGAAGGCTCCGAACCCGACGTTCGCGGCCCCGGCCGCGTGGAAGATGAAGTCGAAGCCGAGGAAGATGAAGACGATGCCGGCGGCCAGCCCGACGATGCGGTTGGCCAGGGGTCGGCCCGACCACGACAGGGTCGAGCTCCGACTGACCGCGGCTCCGGTGACCGGATCGGACGTGGTCTGCGTCGTGCTCGTCACGCCGCTGTATATCTGACCGTCGTTGCTCACGACCCGGTCCTTCATTTGCGTATCAGCCACCTGAGGCCTCCTTGGGGTTGCTCCCCCCGAAGCCTCTAAATCTAGGGCTCCGTTTGAACCTCAGTCTGTGGCTGCGGTCGCAACAACCGCAGCAACGGTCGCGCCGGTGGGCGCGGGTGTCCGCTGCCGCGCCCGCACGCGGGCCTCCCAGAAACCCAGCCTCACGCGGAACCGGTCGGCTTGGGCGACGACCACGGGGACGTTGGTCAGCTCGACCTCTCGCCGGGCTTCGGATGACTGGTCGGCCATCAGCGCGTGGATGCGCGCCAGGACGGCCTCCTCCATGGTGAGGATCTCCCTGTACACCTTCCTCCAGAAGAGCGCGAGCTCAAGGGAGGCGGTGGCCGGGTCGGGCTCACCTTCCATGCGGATGGAGATGTCTCCTCCCCGCGACGCCGCGACGATGTCGGGGCGGTCCTCAGCTGTCTGCCTGGAATCCATGCTCCCTGGATACACCGGGCGCCGCAAAAAGTTCAGCAACTGACCACAACCGCCCCGGAGGCCAACCGGCCGGCCCGCCGATTCCCCGGGCCCTCCCGGCTGTAGGCTATACGGAGACCATGGTGGCAAGCGAAGCAAACATGCCAATCCGAGGCCCCCTCGAGGGCGAGGACATCGAGACCGAGCACTGGGAAGACGCACGCCACTGGATGAGCATCTATGACGACCTGATCCGCTTCAAGGTCGGTCTTCTCGAGCGCGTGAAGCGGGAGCTGCCCAAGCTGCATCCCGTGGCCCAGAGCGCAGCCGACGTCGATGTCGCCTTCATCGAGGCCCAGATGGCCGGCTACCATGCGCGGCTCGACCTCTGGTACCAGCACGTGTGGCAGCTCCAGGGCCTGTGGCTCGATCCGAATGGCCGGGTGGTGCGTCACAAGGGCGAGGAGGCGCAACTCACCACGCGCGAGTTCGAGCTTCTGCAGTTCCTGCTCGAGCACCCCCACCGCTTCTACTCGACGGCTCAGATCGCTAGCTATGCGTGGTCGGACTCCGCCCTGATGCCCGAGGAGGTGCGCAACTACGTCACCCGGGTCCGGAGGATCCTGGCTCGTCTGGACATCCCCTGTGATCTGATCAACCGACCCGGTCGCGGCTACTCCTTGACGTTCCGGAACACCGGCTGACCGCTCTCCGACCCTGGGCGGAGCGCACCGGTGGACTTATCGCGCGCTTCCGGTCAGGCTGGGTGATGTTGGAAGTCAGAGATGAACGGAGGTACCCCATGTCGAACGACGAGAGAGCACAGCAACCGGAAGACCTCACACGCCTCTTCGTGGAGCGTGCCAACGAAGGCGATGCAGCCGGCATCGCAGCGCTCTACGAAACTGAGGCGGTCATGGCCTACCCGCCAGGCCAGATGACGATCGGCCGCGACGCCATCCGCGCGCTGTGGGAGAAGGTGCTGGCCAGCAAGCCTCACATGGAGCAGGAGACGGCGCTGCCGACCCTCATCTGCGGGGACATCGCGCTCACCTCCACCGCGCCAAGGGATGCCGCAGGCGCACGCGCGCAGGTGGCTCGCAGGCAACCCGACGGTACCTGGCTGCGAGTGCTCGACCAACCCGAGTTCGTCGCCCAAGCCGAGGCCGTCGCCGTCCCGAGCTGACCGATCGCCCCCTGCTGGGCGAGCCGTCAAACACCCGGATCGGCCGGCGCCCGCCGCCGCCCCCCCCCGCCGCGGGCCGGCAGGGTCCCTATCCGGGAGGCGGCGGTGGTATCGACTCGATGCCCGGCGGCTCATCGGGCCACACCAGCAGCACAGCACACGGGGCGTGGTCGACGACGAAGCGGGTGACGGGGCCCAGGCTGTGCGGGCCCAGACGCGAGTGGTCCCCGTCGCGGGCCACCACCAGAAGGTCGACATTCTCGGCGACTGCCCGAATGACTTCGCGTTCGACCCGTCCCCGGCGATGGAGGAGCTCCGCATCCTGACGGCCGAGCCGCGCCGCGGCGGCGCCAAGCAGCTCTGAGGCGGCCTCGTCGGCAACGTCCTGGAAAGAGCGGCTGGGTCGGCGTCCCGGGAACGCCCGCCCGAGCAGCCCTGCCGAGGCCGCCTCGGCGACCCCGGTGACATCGGAGGGTGTGACATGGAGAAGCGCGACCTGAGCTCCTGAGGGAATGCTGCGGCCGGCTGCATCGATGCATCCCTCCCACGTCCCCTCGACCACCCAGACGACGATCCGCACGGGGGGCATCATCCCACCACCATCAAGGAGATCCACAGGGCCACGGTCGCGGCGATCAGCACGGGCGGCACCGTGAGAGCTCCCAGGCGCATGAACTCCGAGATGGGCAGCTCCTCTCCGCGCTGGCGGAGGACACGTCGCCAGAGCAGGGTGGCGAGCGAGCCAACGTAGGTCAGGTTGGGCCCGGTGTTGACGCCGATGAGAACCGCGAGCACCGGCCCCGGACCGGCGGCGGACACCACGGGGAGGAGCAGGAGCACGGCCGGCAGGTTGTTGATCAGGTTGGCGAGCACGGCGGCGACCAGCGCGATGAGCAGGAGCGAGCCGAGCGATGTTCCCCCCGGCACGAGGTGGGTAACCAGAGAGCCGAGCCCGTGAAGCGAGAGGGCTTTGACAACGAGCCCCAGGGCCAGCACGAACGCGAGGAAAGGCACCTGGAGCGCCACGCCGACATCCCGCACGGTGGCGCGCCGGCTCCGCAGCAGAGGTACACCGAGAGCGACAGCGCCGCCCAGTGCCGCAAACGCGGGAGCGACGTCGAAGACCGAGGTCAGGAAGAACCCGACCAGGGTGAGCCCGAGCACGAGGCATGCGTAGACGGGGGCCGGTCGCCGCGGAACGGCGGAGGCCTCGGTGTGCCCGATGAGATCCGCGGCGAAGAACCTCCGCAGCACCAGCCACTCCACGGCTATCGCCGCCAGCCACGGCAGCGCCATGGTGGCGCCGAAGCGCGCGAACGAAAGACCGCTGGCGCTGAAAGCGAGGAGGTTCGTGAGGTTCGAAACGGGCAGCAGCAGGGAGGCTGAGTTGGCGAGGTGGGTGCACGCATAGATATGCGGCTTGGGCCGGAGCCGAAGGCGTGCCACGGTCGCGAAGACGACCGGAGTCAGCAGCACCACGGTCGCATCGAGGCTGAGCACGGCGGTCACCGTGCTCGCGACGGCGAACACCAGCGCGAGGAGCGTGACCGGCCTACCCCGAGAGCCGGTGGCCATCCATGCGCCAGCGGCCTCGAACAAACCAAACCGATCAGAGAAAGTGGCAAGGAGGAGGACGGCGGCCAGGAAGCCGATGGTCGGAGCGAGGCTCCTGACCTCTGCAGCCGCCTCGTTCAGCGGGAGGACCCCGAGCAGCAGGAGCAGGCCGGCAGCCGGAACTGCCACGAGCGCCTCCGGCAGTCCCCAGGGCCGGATGATGGCGCACACGAGCGTCGCGACGAGGAGGAGGCCGGCAAGGCTCTCGGCGATTGCGCTCGGCACCGTTCCTCGGAGCTTACGTCTAGGAGGTGGTCAGCGGTCACGACGCCAGCGCCGGCGCTTCACGCGGGCCGGACGGCGGGCGCTCCGCGAACCAACCGCCCGAAGCCGGGGGGCTCACGCCGCCCTGGCAGGCTCGGCCTCGTACCCCGTGCGCACGTGTCCCACCCCATGGCCGGTCACGGCGATGGTCGTGTCCTGCGCGGCGTTGGTCTGGGGCAAGAAGACGAGCGTGATCACGACCCCGCCCACGGCGATGGCGGCTGCCACGAGGAGCGCCCTGTCCATGCCATGGACAAAGGACGTCCGCACCGAGTTGAGCAGGGACGCCGAGCCCAGCTTGTCGGCGACCGCCACCCCGCCGAAGACGCTCTGACGGACGGCGGCCGCCGTGGCTGCCGGCAGTCCCGCCAGTGGAGCCCAGCGAGGTAGCCGACGCTCAGCACGCTCCCGAGGATCGCGGTGCCCATGGGACCACCGATCTTGCTGACCGCCTGCAGCACCGCTCCGCCGACGCCGCTGCTCTCCTGCGACAGCTCGACGAGTGCCGCGGAGGTCGCGGTGGCCATGGCCATGCCCACCCCCACTCCAGCGACGGCCATCCACGCCGCGGTGAATACTCCGCTCGAACCCAGGCCGGTCGTCGCACCGATGAGCAACCCGATCGCGAGCAGGAAGAAGCCGACCGCCACGACAACCTTGGCGCCCACCAGCTGGACCACCCGGGCGGCGGGAACCGCTCCGAGCATGAGCCCGGCGATCAGCGGCAGCAGCCGGAGGCCCGAGCCCATCGCGCTGGTACCGACGACGCCCTGGAAGTACTGAGGCAGCGTGAAGAGGATGGAGATCATGGCGAGCAGAGGCAGCGCGGCCAGGATCACTCCGCAGGTGAATGAGGCGGAGTCGAACAGCGTCATGTCCAGCAGGGCTGGCCTCCCGGGCGGCGGCCAAGCCTCCGCTCCCAGAAGAGGAATCCGACCAGCACGGCGACTCCGACGATCATCAGGACCACGGCTCCGATGTCCCCCCACCCGTTCTCACCCGCTTCGATCAGCCCGTAGGTGAGGGTCACCAGCCCGGCCGCCGAGGCGGCGATTCCGAGGATGTCGATGCCCGGACGCTCCGCGGCGCGGGTCTCCGGCACCAACGCGATCAGCGCGGTCAGGCCGACCAGGGCGACCGGGACGTTGATGAGGAAGACCCAGCCCCACCAGAAATCGGTGACCATCCAGCCGCCCAGGATCGGGCCGATCGGGAAGGAGATGAAGGTGGTTGCGGCCCAGATCCCCACCGCCTTGGGCCGCTCCTCCGCGGGGAACAGCACGGTGAGCGCGGTGATCGCCATCACGATCATCCCGGCTCCCGCCATCCCCATCAGCACGCGGGCGGCCAGGAACTCGGCCACCGATGTCGAGAACGCCGATCCCGCCGACCCGAGTCCAAAGAGCGCCAGGGCGATCAGCATCACCCGCTTGCGCCCGTAGCGGTCGCCGAGGAGCCCCGCCGGGAGCATGGCCGCGGCCATCACGAGGAAGTAGAGGGACGTGAACCACTGAAGATCGGATTCCGACGCGTTCAGCGCCTTCGAGAGTGTTGGCAGCGCCACGCTCAACACGGTGCCGTCCACACCCACGGCGAGAACGCCCAGGCAGACTGCCCCGAGAGCCCACCACCTCCGGCTTCCGCTGCTCGTCATGGCGCTCACCTCCAACTCTGGGGAACCCTCCGGGTCACGTTCCACGGTGGAGCAGGACACGGGAGCCAACCATGGGGTGGGCAGCCGGACGTCGGAACCGCGTTCGGTTCCGACGTCTGACCCCGGTCGTTGTGAGGACTACGCGGTCCTGTGCGCCGCGCTACCGGCGAGCCTTCCCACGACGGCCGAGACGACGATGGCCGCCACGGTGTAGGCACCCATGGCCAGGACATCCGCCCAGACGAAGAGGTTCCCCTGCGTCGCGGAGGTGGTCTTGAGGATGCCGACGAACGGAGATGCCAGGAACGAGCCGACGGTGTAGCTGAGTGCCGCAAACCCGACGTTGAGCGCCCCGATGGCATGGAACACGAAGTCGAGCGTGAGGAAGGCCAGCGCGACCACCGCGGCCAGCTCCACCAGCCTGATCGCCGATCGGCCGGACCACGTGTGCGGCCACGCCGTGTGGGGAGCGGCTCGGTACGACGGAGCGGCGGTCATCGGCGTTGTGCTCGTGATGGCCTGCGGGCTGTGCCCGTCACTGGCTACCCGGTCCTGCACTTGTACATCGGTCACTGGAGTCCCTCCTGTGGGTCACTCGACCCCGAGGCCCTCTGAACCTGTGGCGCCGGGTGTCGCTCACTCTGCGGGAGGCGTCGCAACGACCGCAGCAACAGTGGACTACGCCACTCGCGTCAGAGGCCTCGCCGCACGCGCGCGAGCCGCAGCTTGGCTACGATTCGAGAGATGAGCATCCCAGGCGGCCAGAGCCCGCTGCGCTCGTTGCTCCGGTCGGAGCCACTGGACAGCCCGCCGGTCTTGCTCTGGAAGCACTTCCGCATCGACGAGCCGCGTGAGCTGGCGCGCCGGACCGTGCAGTTCTACCGCGACCACCGGCTGGCGGCGGCCAAGATCATGCCCGACATCCCACTCCTCTTCGAGGATCGCGCGCTGTCATCCTGGGCGCAGGTGGCCCAGCTCCGCCGGTTCGGCCCGATCGAGACGGTCGGCCGCGCCACCGAGTACGTGCGCACCGTGGAGCTGGTGAGGCGGGAGCTGGACGCCGACGACGTGCTGCTGGTCACCGTCTTCTCGCCCCTTGCCCTGATCGGACTCTGGTCCGGTCCGGCCGGGCTTCGCGAGATGGCGGAGGGGGAGCGCTCCGTCGCTCACGCGGTGCTCTGGGCGCTGGCCGGGGTGGTCAACGATCTGGCCGCGGCCTGCTGCGCAGCGGGCGCCAATGGCGTCTACTACTCGTGCTGGGGGCAGGATCTGCTCAACTCGGATCAATACGCCGAGCTCGGTGTCCCCTACGACCTGGCCGGCCTTCGCGGAGCTGCTGGGGCGGAGTTCCGTCTCCTCCACCTCCACGGCGCGGTGGACGGCGGCCTGCACCGGTACGCCGGCTACCCGGTCCAGGTGGTCGGCTGGAGCGAGGTGGAGAGTTCGGTCACCCTGGTCGACGGGGCACGGGACCTCGGCGGCAAGTTCGTCATGGGCGGCATCCCGGAGGACCGCTCCGGTCCGGCGGACGCCGCGGCGAGGGCGCACATCGACGCCCTCGTGAAGGAGTTCGGGGCCCGGTTCGTGGTTGCACCGGGGTGCTCCCTCCCCGACGACACGGGTGACGAGGCCCTGGCAAGCCTGAGGGCCCTCGCCGGCGCGTGACAGCGCTCGGGACCGGGTGGCATCCTGACGGGGTGGAGCAGCGGATCAGCCTGGTGACCCTCGGCGTCGCCGACCTCGCCCGGGCCCGTGCCTTCTACGAGGCACTGGGATGGCATGACGCCCAGCAGCCGGACGGCGAGGTCTGCTTCTTCCAGGCGGGCGGCATGGTCTTCGGCCTCTGGACCGCGCTGGGCGGCCATGGCGCGCCGGGGATCGAGCTCGCCCACAACGTGCGGTCGCCCGAGGAGGTCGAGGCGCTCCTGGCGGAGGCCGGGCGAGTCGGGGGGACGATCGTGCGGCCCGCCGCGCGGTCGGAGTGGGGCGGCTTCTCCGGGGCCTTCGCGGATCCCGACGGATACGTGTGGGAGGTCGCCCACAACCCCGGCTGGACCCTGGGAGACGACGGCTCCATCCACATCTGAGCCTCAGCCCCGCCCCCTACCCGTCGTGCGCGGCGCTCCGGGACGGGGTGATCGCGGGGCCCTCGGGCGCCAGGCGCACGAGCGCCGGATAGGTGACGAAGGCGATGGCGAGATGCATGAGCATCAACACTCCGACGCCGCGAATGGGCTCCCCGTGAGCCAGTATCCAGAGGTCGGGCAGCCACAGCACAAGCGTCACCACCACGGCCAGCCGCAGGAACAGCCAGCGCGGCTGGGACGCGATCCAGGTCACCACCGGCCAGGCGATGCAGGCGATGGTCACGCCCACGATGGTGAGCTTGGCGTAGTCGGAGAACACGAAATGCGGGAAGTTCTGTGTCGACGGGAAGATCCACTTCGCGAGAACGACCAGGATGGCATCGGAGATCAGCGATCCGGCGTTGGCCACGATGAGCGCCGCCACCCATCGAACCCCTGATGGGGACGCATGACGCCTACCGGGATCGACTTTGAAAGCGCGGAGGGGGCGCCGCGCCGCATCGGGCAGAGCCTCGAAGGCGGCGACCAGCGAGAGTCCATCGGACCGTTCCGACGGTGCATTGGAGGGCAGGGGATCGCTCATGACCAGGGCTGCTCCTGTGGTGCTGTGGATGCCCGACTTTCGGGGAGCGCGAATCGGAATCGCGTGCCCCCCTGGTCCCCAGCCCCGCACCCCCTTCGACGTCAGAGACGAAGACTGTGCTGGCGACCTGGCTCGAATCATACCGATCGCCCGGGAAGCGGCACGGTGTTGAATTCGCGGGACCGGACAAGAGCCGAATGGCTCCGACGGCCGGCGCCCGGTCGAGGAAGCCCCGGAGCGGATCCGGCCGCACCCTCGCAGCCCGGCGTCGCGGGACCGTATGATCCCCGGAGGAGAGCCGGGAAGTCTGGTCGGCACGTCGTCCGTTTGCGGGATGGAGCCGGCATGATGACCCAGGTTGATCGCCCCCAAGCCGCGGATCGCCGCTCCGTCTGGCGCCATGCGCAGGGTCCTCGTGCCGGTCGCGGGCTCCCATGGGAGTAGGGCTCGCGTTCGTGGCCTTCGTGGGCGGGGCCGCCGTCAGCCTCGGAACCAGCTGGGTGCTGGTCACCCGGGTGGAGCGCCTGGGTGAATGGCTGGGGCTCTCCGAGGCGCTCCTCGGCTTGCTCGCCGCCCTGGCGGCGGATCAGGCCAACATCGCCGCCGCCATCACGGCGCTCGCGCACCAGCAGAGCGCGGTGGGCGCGGGCGTCGTCATCGGCTCCAACATCTTCAACCTGGCCGCCCTGCTCGGACTCGGAGCCGTTGTCGCAGGCCGGATCGTCCTGCACCGCAAGGTCATCGCGCTGAGCGGCGCGGTCGCCGTCTGGGTCTCCGTCGTGTGCTTGGTCACGGTCACGGGCATCGTCGATTCCGCCGCTGGACTGGTTCTCGTGCTCGCCGTGCTCGTGCCCTATGTCGTGCTCCTCGGCGCGCGTCGCACGGAGCGCCGGCGGCTTCCCCTCCCCCGCCGGTGGGCGACCTGGCTGGCATCCGCGGTCGACGAGGAGGAGCTCGAGCTGGTGGCAGCGATACGTCCCCGGCGGGGCAACGCTCGGGACCTGCTCGTGGCCGTCCCGGCGCTCGTGATCGTGATCCTGGCCACGGTGGCGATGGAGCGCGGCGCCTCGACCCTCGGGCAGGACTACTCCGTGGCGGTGCTCGTGGTCGGAGGGCTCGTCCTGGCGGCGGTCACCAGCCTGCCGCCGGCGGTGGCCGCGGTTCACCTCGCAGCCAAGGGAAGGGGTGCGGCGGCGCTCAGCACCGCGTTCACGAGCAACACCTTGAACGTGACCGTCGGTCTCCTGGTACCGACGCTCTTCTTCCAGCTTGCACGCCCCTCCGGACAATCGCTCCTCATCGCCGGCTGGTATGTCGGGCTCACGGCGCTGACGCTGGCACTCGCGTACGCGGGTCGCGGCCTCGGGCGCTGGGCCGGCTGGGCCATCATCGCCGGCTACGCGGCATTCGTGGTGGCAGTCTTCATCGCCTCGTGAGAGACGCCCGCGAAATGCGGCCCTGCCGGCGGGCCCGATGCAGCCAGCGTGGTGATCGCCTTCTCTCGGTCAATCGCCGGCTTGCCAACGGCGTCTCAACGTGGCGACCCTCTCCCCTGTCAGCACGTGTCAAGCTTACTGGAGACCCCGACAACGGCCTGCGTGACAGCTTCGCCCGGAGGGCCGTCGAAGTGGGGCCCGGAAGGCCGCCGATGGGAGCACGCGGGAGCAGAGGCCGACGATGCACTCTCCGGCGGACTGGGTGGCCCTGGTTGCTTTGGCAGGGGTCGCCGGGATGGCGACCTTCCAGATCCTTCTAGCCATCGGCTTGCCTCTGGGCCACGCTGCGTTCGGTGGAGCGAACACCGTCCTGCCCGCGAAGTTGCGCGCCGCGAGCGCGATATCTGCACTCCTCTTCCTTGCAGCGTTCTACACCATCCTCGCTCGCTCGGGACTCGTCGGAGCAGCCGGCGAATCCGTGCCCGTGCGCGTCGGGATCTGGGTGTTCGCGGCAATCTTCGCCCTCAGTACACTCGGAAACTCCGCTTCCGGCAGTCGATGGGAGCGGTTTCTCATGGCACCCATCGGGCTCGTGCTCACGGCTTGCTGCGTCGGTGTGGCCTTGGCCTCTTGATCCACAACACCGGGCGTGCTTGGTCTGACCGTTTTGACGGACACGTGAGCTGGGGCCGAGCACGTGTGGGTGCTCCCGGGCCCGCTGCCAGGGCCGCCAGCGTCCTCAGGTCCGGGTTCACCTCGGCGGTGCCCTGGGGCCTGCCCGTCCTGGATCGATTGGAATCTTGTTGCCCGGCTGCGTATAGTACATACTAAACACAGTGAAGATTGGTTGTGCCTAAGCAGCGTCCTCAGAACACGGACCCGGACGCGCCCGGTGGCGGCCGCGGCCGGCCCGATCCGGCTGAAAATGCCCGGACGAGCTTCATCGACGGCATGGGCAGCGTCGGTGAGTTCTGGGGCATCGCCCCAGCCATGGGACGGATCTGGGCCGTCCTCTACCTGAACCAGGACCCCATGACCATGGACGGCGTCGTCGCTGCCGTCGGCATCACGAAGGGCCACGCGAGCACCAATCTTCGGGCGCTGCTGCGGCTCGGTCTGGTCACCAAGAGCTGGCGCTCCGGCGACCGCAAGGAGTACTACAGCCCCGAGGCAGACCTCTGGGACTTCGCCCGCAGCATCTTGAAGGAGCGCCAGAAGCAGGAGTTCGACCAGGCGCTGGCCAGTACCCGGAAGGCGCTCGCGGTCCTGGAAGCCGACCGCACCCGGATCCCCATCGAGGAGTACCGCTTCCTGAAAGAGCGGTTGGAGGCGATTCGCGACTTCCATGGGACGATCGATCGGGCCGTCGCCGCGGTGCTGGCATTCGAGGACCTCCGCCACGCGGTACTGCGGCTGGCGCCCGACCGTGGGGCGCGGCAGCGATGAGCCGCAGGAACGGCGACCTGGTCGTGGTCACCGGCGCCAACGGCTTCGTTGGCCGCCATGTCGTGAACCGTCTCGCCCAGGCGGGATACCCGCTGCGCGCCCTGGTTCGCGACAGCAGCCGCTATTCACCGCCACCCGAGGTCACGATCGCCGAGGCCGACCTGGTCCGGGCCGAGACGGTGACCGGCGCCCTTGAGGGAGCGGGGACGGTCATCCATTGCGCCGCCCTCACCGCCAACCTCAAAGAGCCCTATCCCGGCGCGTATCAGAACGTCAACGGCCTCGGCACGGAGAACCTGGCTGTCGCAGCCAAGGCGGCCGGGGTCCGGCGCCTGGTGGTCGTCTCCGGGCTCGGGACCCAGCCCGCGGCGGCGGGCACCTACATGGCCACACGCTGGGCTCTCGAGGAGGCGGTGCGAAAGTCCCGGATCCCCCACGTCATCCTCCAGCCCTCGGTGCAGTTCGGGGACGGTGCCGAGTTCGTCGCCGCCCTGGCTCGGCTGATCCGGACCTCCCCGGTGGTGCCCGCCCTCGGGGGCGGAAGGACTCGCTTCCAGCCGATCTGGATCGACGATGTGGTCACCTGCGTCGAGCGCAGCATCACCGACGATGCGCTGCTGAACCGGGCCCATGCCATCGGCGGCAGTGAGTACCTCACCTTCAAGGAGATCTTGCAAGCCATCGCCGAGGTGATGGGCAAGCGCCGGCTGATCCTTCCGCTGCCCCTGTCCCTGGCCCGCCTCCAGGCTCGGCTGCTCTCCGCGGTCATGTCCCATCCGCCGCTCACCTCAGCGACCTTGGAGTTGTTCGCCTTCGACAACGCCACCGACCTTGACGCGGTGGAGCGCACCTTCGGTTTCCGACCACGCGGGTTGCGCGAGCATCTGCGCGTCCACGGTGTCGCCGGGTGAGTCGGTGAGCTCGGTCCCGGACGTCCAACGCACGTCCGGCAGCCGACCCGGCGGGCCACCGCCACCAACGGTGGCGAACCCGGCGTCGAGATGCCGCCACGACCGCACGCCGTGCCTTCCACGTCGACTGACCTAGTGCCGCGTCAGCCAACGGTTGCCTCATTTGACGCACGCTGGCTCCAACCCGGCGCTCGGGGGACATCTTCGAGCGCGCGTAGTCATGCTGGCGTAAGGGCGCCAGCGCGGGTATTATCCACTCCCGCCAAGGAGTGCCTTCGTGTTCGGTGGGTGTATCGATAGCGGGAGGGCCGATGCCGAGCGCCGATGAGATCCGAGACGTTCAGCGAGCGACGTGGGCCGGGCTCTCTGCGGGCTGGGAGAAGTGGGACTCGGTCATCATGGATCAGCTGGGCCCGGTCGGCGCAGCGATTATCGAGTGTCTCGACATCGCTGAAGATCATCAGCATCTCGACATTGCCGCAGGCACGGGTGAGCCGGGTTTGAGCATCGCGAGACTGTCACCGAAGGGACGCGTCGTGCTGACTGACCTCGTAGCGGAGATGCTGGACATAGCCGCGCGACGAGCCAGGGCGCAAGGGATCGCCAATATCGATACGAAGGTGTGCAGCGCCGATGATCTGCCGTTCAACGACGCCACATTCGATAGCGTCTCCGTGCGTTTTGGGTACATGTTCTTCCCCGACGTGGCCAAGGCGACGGCCGAGTTCGCGCGCGTGCTCAAGCCGGGCGGACGTCTCTGCTCGTCGGTATGGGTCAAGCCCGAGGAGAACCCGTGGACGACGATCGCCATGCAGGCAATCGCGACCGAGGCGGTGGTGGCGCCACCCGACCGGGACGGACCGAATATGTTTCGGTGCGCTGCCCCGGGATATGTCAGTGCCCTGTACGAGGGCGCGGGGCTGCGCGACGTTGTCGAGTGGGACGTCGACGTCGCACTCGTGACGCGATCGCCCGAGCAGTATTGGGAGATGATCACCGAGCACGTCTCGCTCGCAGTTGCGGCGCTTCAGCAGGTCGACGCACCGGCGCGGGAGCGGATTCGGGCAAACGCCATTGCCAAGGTGAGCGCGTTCGAGAAGGATGGCAAGGTCCGGGTTCCGGGCGTGGCGCGGTGCATCGTGGGAACGAAACAGGGCCCGAGCAGCAGGCGTCCCCGCGACGGCGCGCGATCCACCAACGCGAGCTGGCCGACCCAGCCGTATGCCGAAGCCGCGCCATAACTGCCGTTCGGCGCTGCGTCCTTGCGCCGTATGGCGCGCCAGAACGCGCGTCCCCGACGAGGCCGATCCGAGACACGGCAAACGTTGGCTGACACAGCACCAGACAGCCAGGCACCGTAGGGAGCGGACGGCGTGCGCACGCCGACCATCCCCGGTAGCGTCAGTTGAGCTCTATTTCCGGTAGCGAGGCGTCATCCCGGTGCGTTGGCACGTTCGAAACTAGCGAGCATCGCCTCCAATGCTTGCTGGTCGGGGCCGACGGGCATAATGTCAAACGCTGCCGCGACGGTGCCTCAGAACTCCTTTGCCTCGACTACCTCGACGATCCGTGCCTGCGGCTCAGAGACCATCGTGAGGGCGGGTCCCGCCCAGACGCCTCGCATCGCTCCGAGCAAGGCCTCGGCCTGTGATGAGGTGTCGAAGTCGAGATCGATCATCACGTAGTCGGCGTCATCGACCAGGCGCAGGACGCGGTACCTGCGGACCGCCGAGCGCTCCCGGCCGACGGGATCGCTGTCGAAGGCACGCTTCCAGGCGTCGTAGTTGGCGACCCGGTGCTCGATTCGCAGGGTCCACATGGCTTCCCTCCCGTGCGGGTTGTGTTAACTGTAGCGTAACCGTATCCAATTAAGTGTTACTGTAGCAGAATGCCGACCGATGTCAAGCGGCGCTACGAGTCGCCTCGGCGTAAGGAGCAGGCGCGCGCCACGCGCCGGGCGGTGCTCGACGCTGCCCGGGATCTCTTCGTGGAGTTCGGCTACGTCGCCACCACCGTCGCCGCCATCGCCTCCCGAGCAGGCGTGTCGCCGGAGACGGTGTACGCAGGGTTCACGAACAAGCGCTCAGTCCTGTCTGAACTGCTCGACGTGTCGATCGTCGGCGACGACGCGTCGGTGCCACTCCTCGCGCGCTCCTGGGTGCAACAGATGCGCGATGAACCGGACCCGATGTGCCGGCTCGAGACCCTTGCGAGGAACGGGAGACTGATCCTCGAGCGGATCGGTCCCATCTATGAGGTGCTACAGGGCGCTGCCGCCGCGGATCCCGAGATCGGTGCGCTGTGGAACCGGTACAAGGCACGGCGATTCGAAGGCCAGCGCGTACTGCTCGGCATCCTGCTCAAGGATCGCAACTTGCGCGCGGAACTCTCGAGGAGCGCTGCTGCGGACATCCTTTTCACGATCGGAAGCCCCGAGACCTACGGGTTGTTGGTCCGGGACCGGGGCTGGTCCGGGGATCAGTTCGAACGCTGGTATGTGGACTCACTCGCGCGGCTGCTGTTGGCGTGAGCTGCAGGGCGGCGCGAGGATGTGCCGCGGTTTGCATTACCGGCAACCTGAACGAACCGACGCCCGAAGGACGGCGTTCATCGACGTTTGGTGGACGCGCCAAAGACGTCTCTTGGCCGGGGACAGCGGGAAACGCGGCTCGAACCCGCTCGCCGGGCTGCCGAATCTCGCCATTGCCGGCGCTGCCTTCCGTGGCGTCGGCGTGCCCGACTGCGTCGCCCAGGGCCGGGCAGCTACGGCCCGCGTCCGCGAGGCTCTCTCGGGCGGAGTGCCTGATCCGGTGGACGTCGCCGAGGCTCGGTGAGCTGACTGCGAAGTCCTGTCTGGCGGGTAACACGTGCGACCCGCGTGCGAACGGGACCGCGTCACGCTCCGATCCATGCAGACCGTCCGCCTCGTCTCTCCATCGCCCAACCAAGGCGACGCCCCACGAGTACCGCCTGTTTGCTAGGCCGGTTCACCGTGTGATACAGCACGCCCAGCGAGAGGCAGGGGAAGGGGCCACCAGCCACCTAGTCATGCGCATGGCACGCGTCGTCTCCGCCCACTAGTTGCGGACTGTCAACGTGCACGGCTGTCGGGGAGCGCGGACTCGAACCGCGGACCCCTGGTCCCCCAGACCAGTACTCTAACCATCTGAGCTACTCCCCGACGGGTCCGCAACCAGTGTAGCGGAGCCTCGGAGGGCCTCGTCGACTCCCCAGCGGCGCCCGCCACGGCACCTCGTCCCGCCCCCGCCGGGATCCGAGCGGCCACACGGAGACGCGAGTCCTTGCGCAACGGGCGCAGCGACCGGGCGCATTCGTGACAAACTCCCTTGACATGCACCGCGCCGTACGCCTCGCCGCCTCTGCCGCTCTCGGCTATGCGATCGGATCGATTCCGTCGGGTGTCTTGGTGGGACGGCTGAGCCGTGGGATCGACGTCAGGGAGCACGGCAGCCACAGCATGGGCATGGCCAACGTCCTTCGCACCGCCGGGCGCGGCCCGGCCGTGGTCACGCTGGCCCTCGACATCGGCAAGGGCGCCGCCGCCACCCGGCTGGGCGAGGCCCTCGGCGGAGGTCGCGGTGGGGGGGCGGCCGCGGGCCTGGGAGCAGTGATCGGGCACTCGTGGCCGGTCTTCGCCGGCTTCCGGGGCGGGAAGAGCTCTGCCACCCTGTTCGGTGCCGTCAGCGTGATCACCCCTCCGGTCGCCGGGGTCTCTTTGATCGCGGGCCTCGGCGCCCTCGCCGTCACCCGGCGGACGTCCGTGCTCTCGCTCTCCGGAAGCATCGCCGGGGGCCTCGCCGCCCTGGGCCTAGGGCTGCGCCGCCGTGACACCGCCGGCCTCGCCCTGGCCCTGCCAGGGGTCGCGGTCGTGATCTTCCGGCATCGGGAGAACATCGACCGGCTGATCCGAGGGGTCGAGCCTGCCGTGGGTGACCCCGAGACGCCCCCCACCGCCTGACGGCGCGCGACCATTGATCGGCGCCGCGGCTCGGCTGTCCGAGGACCGGGCCCGCGGGCACCACGCCCCCTCCCCCGCCACCCAGGGGCGATGGCCAGGAGGGGATCCTGCTCCGCGGACCGCCCACGTGGACGGCCCAGGAGCGGGATCCCGCTGCCCTTCAGGTCAGAAGACCCTGATCGAGACCTCGGCAGGCTCGTTCAGCAGCCCCTTGATCTCCTCGTTCACCTTGAGCAGGGTGAGCGATGCCCCCGCCATCTCGAGTGAGGTGCAGTACTCGTTGACGTAGCTCCGGAAGACCTTGATGCCCTGAGCCACGAGCTTCTTGTGAGCGATGCCATAGAGCAGGTACAGCTCGCCGATCGTCGTCCCGCCCAGCCCGTTGAGCATCAGGGCGACCTCGTCACCGCTCTTGAAGGGGAGGTCGGGCACCACCGCGTTGAGCATGATGTCGACGATCTCGGTGGCGGAGACCAGCTTGGTGCGCTGGCGGCCCGGCTCGCCATGGATGCCGATGCCGACCTCCATCTCGTCGTCAGCGATCTCGAACAGCGGTGATCCCTTGACCGGCGGGGTGCAGGAGCTCAGCGCGATTCCCAGCGTCCTCACGTTGGCGATGACGTCACTGCCGATGCGCACCAGCTCCTCGAGCGAGGCGCCCTTCTCGGAGGCCGCGCCCACCGCCTTGATCACGAAGAAGTTGCCGGCCACGCCGCGCCGCCCCACCGTCCAGGTCGAGTCCTTGACGGCCACGTCGTCGTTGACGAGCAGCGTCGCCACCTTGATGCCGTCCATCTCGCACATCTCCCGGCCCTGCTCGAAGGCGAGCCGGTCGCCGGTGTAGTTGTTGACGAGGTGGAGGACGCCCATGGGCGAGTTCAGCAGCTTGGTGGTCTCGTACACGAACTCCACCGGCGGTCCGGCGAAGACGTCTCCGGGGCAGGCCGCGTCCAGCATGCCCTTGCCCACGATCATGGTGTGGGCGGGCTCGTGGCCGGAGCCGGACCCCTGGATGATCGAGACTTTGTTCGCTTTGGGCATGTCGGCGCGGTAGATCAGGTTGTACTTGGGCTCGTACTTCAGCCTCCCATCGCTCGCCAGTTGGATGCCCTCCAGCATCTCGGGGACGAATTGCCTCGGGTCGTTGACGAACTTCTTCATGTGCCAGTCTCCCTCTGATGGAACTTCTCACGCCAAGCCAAGCTGATGCTTTGCAAGATGACGCCGATGGCAGTGGCCCCGGCATCCACCGAGCCGATGCTCCGCTCTCCGGTGTAGGCGGCACGGCCGCGGAGGGCCAGCATCGGCTTGGTATCCTCGGCCGCTCGGGTGGCCACGTCTGCGGCCTCCTGCAGCGCCGCGACCCCGTGATCCTGCGCCGCCCCGGGCCGCGCCAACCCGGCCTCCAGGGTGTCGATCGCGGGCACCAGTGCATCCAGGAGCGTCTTCTCCCCCAGCGACGCCCCGCCGCGGTGCATGATCCCCACGACGGCTGCGCGCAGGATGGCGATGACGTCGGCGCTGGTCAGGTCCGTCTTCTCACCGGCCGCCTGCGACGCCCGCAGGAAGGCCGTGCCCCAGATCGGACCGCTCACCCCGCCCACCTTGCCGGAGAGCACGAAGCCCACCTTCTTGAGGACCGCGCCCGCGCTGCTCCGGTCAAAGGTGTCGTAGTCACTGACCACCACCTCGAAGCCATTTCGGAGCGAGTAGCCGAAGTCGCCGTCGCCAACCACACTGTCCAGCTCGGCGAAGTAGACGGCATTGTCGACGATGGTCTTCGCCATCGTCCTCAGAACAAGATCGACGTCATCGATTGCGCTCGCCGCCATCCCGTGTGCTCCTCCTCAGCTTCCCTGATATCTCCGCGCCGCTATCCAGCCAGGCTGGCCTCCAGATCCCTCAATACGACGTAGTCCCGCGGACGTGCCGGACTCCGGTTGGCGATCACCACGGTCCTCTCCCCCTCGGGGTCGCCCAGCGACGAGACCACCAGCGCCGCCTCACGGAAATCCTCGTGGGCCGTGTATCCGTTGACGGTGATGAGGCAGCGCAGACCGGCGGCACGCGCCGCCTCGAGGCCGTTGCGCGAGTCCTCGATGACAAGGACGCCGGCCGGATCCACGCCCAGCCTCTCGAGAGCGAGAAGGTAGATGTCGGGAGCGGGCTTCTTGTGGGGGACGCAGTCACCCGCCAGCAGCGCATCGAAACGTGCCGCCCGGTCCGGGCCCGCCGCCTGTTCCAGGATGGCACGCACCGACGGCTCCGCGGATGTCGAAGCCACCGCCAGCTTCCAGCCCGCATCCTGAGCCTCGCCGATGATCCGCCGGATGCCGGGCCGCGTGGGCAGCTTCCCCGAGGCCACCATCTCCGTGTAGATCTGGGTCTTGTGCCGGTGCCAGGTGGCGAGCAGCGCGGCCCTGCCCTCGGGATCGACGGGCAGGTCGTGCGCGCGGACGAACTCAGCGGTGAGCTCGCTCGCCATCCGCTCCTTGCCGCCGGCGATCTCCAGCTTGCGGCCGTACTCCTCCTCCGACCACTGCAGCGGCACCCCCACCTCCCGGAAGGTCTGGTTGAAGGCGGGCAGATGACCGTAACGCTCCGTGTCGGCGAGCACACCGTCGCAGTCGAAGATGACGGTGCTCACCCCCAGGCCTTGCCTTGGCTGCCGAATAGCCGGATGTGGTACCTCGCCATCTCCATCACCGCAGCTCGCTGCGCCGTGAAGAGCGCGGGCGGATCGTATTCACCGGTATGCGCGCTCATGTGCTCGTACCCGGACTTCATGAAGGCGATCTTCAGGGCGGTCGAGATGTTCACCTTGGCGCAACCCCGACCGATCAGATCGCTGAACTGCGCCGCCGTCATCCCCGTCCCACCGTGGAGGGCGACCGGGATGCCGGTGGCCTCGACAATGTCGGTGACGCGCTGGCTGTCGAGGTGGGGAGTGGCGGCATACACGCCGTGAGCGTTGCCGATCGCCGGGGCGAAGACGTCGACACCGGTGGCGCCCACGAAGTCGACCACCGTCTTCAGCGACTGGAAGTGCTCGGCCTCGTCGCCGGTCATCTCCTCGGTCCGCTTGAAGCCCTCGATCTCGCCCTCGACGTCAGCTCCGTAACCCCGCGCCTCCTCGACCACCTCGATGCACTGGCGCATGTTCTCCTCGACCGACAGCTTGCTGGCGTCGAAGAGGACGGAGTTCCAGCCCATCGCCAGGCATTCGCTGATCAGGGCTCGATCGGGACAGTGATCGAGGTGGAGCGCGACGGGAACCGTGACCGTCTTGGTCAGCTCGCGCCACATCGCGTACATGACGCCCACCCCGGTCATCACCACGTGTTTGACCGACGTCTGGACGATCACCGGCGAGCGCAGCTCCTCGGCCGCCGCCAGCACCGCCTCCATGGAGAGGTCGTTGACGACGTTGATCGCCGCCACGCCGTACCTCTCCTCGAAGGCTCGCTGGAGGATGGATTTCGTGGTTACGACAGGCATGTCTACACCTCCCGCTGGGATGCTCGTCGGCCGCTGCCAGCGGCACCTCCCCGCGCCGGCTCATGGGCAACGAGGTCGAGGACAGCGCGCGCGTTGCCCTCGTCGACAACCAGGACGCTGATCACCCCGACCCGCAGCACCCCCAGGATCGCCCGCGGCTTCTCCGGTTCGCTGACCACCGCCACCACCGTCCCGATGCGGCGCAGATGGTCGACGGTGAGCGCCACCAGCCGGTCCTGGTGTGGGGAGGCGATCGGGCGTCCCTCGGTGTCGACGTAGTGCCCCAGCACGTCTCCGGCGGCGCCCTGGCTGCGCAGCCAGGCGATCTCGGAGGTGGTCAGGCAGCCCGACCGCACCATCGTGCACCCGTCGTCGGTGCCCCCAATGCCGACCAGCGCCACGGTCGCCTGCGCCGCGCGATCGAGGCTGCCGGCGATCGCCTCCTGGGCCAGCAGCTGATCCCGGATCTCGACGCTCTCCACATAGGCGGGCGCGTAGAGGCTCACCGCCTGTCCCCCGCAGCCCGCGGCGAGGGCGCGACAGATCTCGTTCGGGTTGGTCGGAGCGTCGATGCCCGGGGAGCCGCCCATGGCGCTAACGAAGGTGACGTCCAGCCGGCTTGCCGGCCGGAAGAAGCGGGGGACCGCACCGGCGGTGCGTCCGTGGCTCACCGCCACCACGCAGCCGTCATGGAGCCGCCGCTCCAGATACCGGGCGGCTCGCTGCGCGACGGCCTCGCGCTCCGCCTGCGGGTCGGTGCGCGCAGAGCAGACGATCGCGTCGCTCAGGCCGAAGGTCTCGCGGAGCTGGCTCTCGAGCTCCAGCCGGAGCCCGGGGGGCGCCTGGATGTGGATGGCGACCACACCGGAGCGGCGCGCGCGGTCAAGCAGGCGCTGGACCTTGGGCCGAGAGAGGTCGAATTCGCGAGCGATCTCCTCCTGAGTGCGCTCGTCCACGTAGTACCGATGGGCCAACCGAGCCAGGAGCTCGTAGTCCTCCTCGCGCAATTCCTCCCGAAGCTCCTCCCGCACCGCTCCCACCACCCCGTCAGCCGTGAGCAAATGCTCACCAATGCACAGATTATCGGTCGCAGCGTGCGCAGATGCAAGCCGCTCGCGGGTGGCTCCGGCGTCAGCGAAGGGCTCAGCTCAGGGCTGCGCGTCGATGGGGGCGATCCGCGCGTCCCGCATCAAACCGTCATTCGTCGTCGGCGTCCACCCACTCGAGGGTGCGCGCGACCGCCTTCTTCCACTTCCGGAAGCGCCTCTCCCGGTCCTCGGGGTCCAGCTTGGGGAGCCACTCCGCCGCCCTGTGCCAGTTGGCGCGGAGACTCTCCACGTCGGGCCAGAAGCCGACGGCGAGGCCCGCGGCGTAGGCGGCGCCGAGGGACACCGTCTCGGCCACGATCGGCCGGACCACCGGCACGCCGATGAAGTCGGCGAGGAGCTGCATCATCAGGTTGTCGGCGGTCATCCCGCCGTCGGCCTTCAGCACCTGTAGCACGGCCCCGGAGTCGCTGTTCATGGCTTCGAGGACCTCACGGGTCTGCCACGCGGTCGCCTCCAGCACCGCCCGTGCCAGGTGCCCCTTGGTCGTGTAACCGGTGAGGCCGGCGATCACGCCACGCGCGTCAGAGCGCCAGTGGGGGGCAAAGAGGCCGGAGAACGCCGGCACCACATACACCCCACCGCTGTCGTCCACGGTCCGAGCGAGCGTCTCGATCTCGGCGGCGCTGGAGATCAGACCCAGCTTGTCGCGCAGCCACTGCACCAGCGCTCCGGTGACGGCGATGGAGCCCTCGAGCGCGTACGTTGCCGGCTCGCCGGCGATCCGGCATCCGACCGTGGTGAGCAGCCCGTGAGTCGACTCGACCAGCCGTGGGCCCGTGTTGAGGAGCAGGAAGCTGCCGGTGCCGTAGGTGCACTTGCCCTCCCCGGCCGCGAAGCAGGTCTGACCGAAGAGGGCTGCCTGCTGGTCTCCGAGCGCGGCGGCCACCGGGAGCCCGCGCAGAGGGTCGGAGGCCTCGCCGTACGGCTCGGACGAGGCGTGGATCTCCGGCAGCATGGCCCGGGGCACCCTCATCGCATCGAGGAGCTCGTCGTCCCATTCCAGCGATCGGAGGTCCATCAGCATGGTGCGGCTGGCGTTGGTCACGTCGGTCACGTGGCGCCCGGTCAGCTTCCAGATCAACCAGGTGTCCATGGTCCCGAACAGCACGTCGCCCCTCTCGGCGCCGGCCCGCGCCCCCTCCACGTGGTCGAGGATCCACTGGATCTTCGGCCCCGAGAAGTAGGTCGTCAGGGGGAGCCCGGTCTTCGCCCGGAAGCGGTCCTTCCCCCCTTCGCCGGCGAGGAGGTTGACGATCTTGTCGGTGCGCGTGTCCTGCCAGCTGATCGCGTTGTAGATCGGCCGGCCGCTGTGGCGGTCCCACACCAGGGTGGTCTCCCGCTGGTTGGCGATGCCGAGGGCGACCAGGTCAGCGAGCTTCAGCCCGACCTTGTCGAGGGCGTCGCCGACCACCTCGAGCACGTTCCCGAGGATCTCCTCCCCGTCCTGCTCCACCCATCCCGGCCGGGGGAACAGCTGGCGGTGCTCCTTCTGGGCCATTGACACGAGGCGACCCCGCTGGTCGAACAGCATGCAGCGCGACGACGCGGTCCCCTGGTCGATGGATGCGACGTAGGCGCCCGTCACCCGGCCACTCCCCTTGTGGCGTCGCCCCCCGGGGACGATACCGACGGAGCCATGGCGGACGCTGTCACACCGGCCCGTTGAGCGCCACGATGGGTCCCAGTCTCCGGGGCGGTGGAGGCGCTGTCAAGCTCCCCGGCCCGCGCCCACGGCGCGCGCAGCCCGGCTACCACGGGATCGCCCCCAGGTCGCGGGAGATCGCCCGCGCCGACTCGCGCACGTACGCGACGAGATCGCTGCGAGGAATCTCCGCATCGCACAGCCGTTCGACCGGCCCCGAGATGGCGATGGCGCCGACGGTCCGCTCGCTGCGGTCGGTGATCGGAGCGGCGACCGAGGCCTCGCCCTCGACCAGCTCCCCGACGTCGGCAGCCCAGCCGCGCTTCTTGACCTCCTTGAGTGCGGCGCTCAGCTGTTTGGCGTCGGTGATCGTGCAGGGGGTGAAGCGGGTCAGCTCTTCCCCGGCCAGCTCAGCGAGGGCGTAAGGGTTGGCGGCGAGCAACGCCTTGCCCATCCCGGTCGCGTGGAGAGGCAGCAGCGAGCCCACCTGCAGCACCTGGTAGCTGTCATCAGGGCGGAAGACGTGGTGAACCACCAGTACCCGGCCATCGTGAAGGGTGCCGATCCGCACCGACTCGGTGCTGCGAGCGGCCAGCGAGTCCGCCCAGTTGAGCGCCCGGGAGCGCAGCTCGTTGCCGTCGAGGTAGGTGCTGCCGAGGTGGAGCAGCGCCGCTCCGAGCTGATACTTCGCCGAGTCCGGGTCCTTCTCGACGAATCCGACCTGCTGGAGGGTGCGCAGGATGCCGAAGACCGTCCCCTTGGGCAGCCCCATCTGTGCCGACAGCTCCGCCAGGCTGAGACGGCGAGCCCGCCCGGACAGCAGGTGCATCACCTGGGCGGCGCGTTGAATCGATTGGATCGGCCGCGGCATCTGGCTACCCTACTTGATCGATAGGGCATTCTGAGAAGTGGGTTGACAATGCCCTACGGTACCGGATAATGGCCAACGCGTCTAGGGCCGGCCGAACCCCAACCGCCCTCAGGGGAGGGGCGGAGGTTCGCGAAGGGAGGAGTTGACGCATGAGGGCTGTGTCGTGCGACGGGCGCGGGAGTGCCGCCCGTTTTCCACAGGTGAACCAAGTTATCGCTTGGACCAATTGGAGGGTTTGGCATGGCTGACGAGTATCGACCGATACACGGCGCAGGCCGGCAGACATTCGGTCTGCACGGCCTGTGGGGCGAGTTATCGGCGGAGTTCCTGGGGACGATGACCCTGATCATGCTCGGTGATGGGGTCGTCGCCATGGCGGTCGCCGCCCTCCCCGGGTCGGGAAGGGCCGCCACGTCCACCACCATCTTCATGGCCGCCGGCGACTGGCTCCTGATCACCTTCGGATGGGCGTTCGCCGTCATGTTCGGCGTCTACGTCGCGGGCGGCATCAGCGGGGCCCACATCAACCCGGCGGTGACCCTGGCTCTGGCGCTCAGGCGTCGCTTCCCCTGGGCGAGCGTGGTGCCCTACTGGATCGCCCAGGTGGTGGGAGCATTCCTCGGCGCAGCGATGGTCATGTGGGTCTACCACGACGCCATCGGCGCCTACAACACCGCCGCACACCTGATCCCCTCGGCGGGCAACGCGCTGGCCACCTACTCGATCTTCGCCACCTTCCCCGCCTCCTACTTCCACGGGACCATCGGGGGACCGTTCCTCGATGAGGCGGTGGGCACTGCACTGCTGGTGGTCGGCGTGTTCGCTGTGACCGACTCCCGCAACACGGCGCCGCTCAGCAACCTGGGGCCGCTCATCGTCGGCTTCATCGTCTTCGCGGTCGGCACCTCGTTCGGTGCCAACACCGGGTACGCGATCAACCCCGCCCGTGACTTCGGGCCGCGCCTCTTCGCGTTCATCGCAGGCTACGGCCAGGTTGCCCTGCCCGGGACCTTCAACAACGGCGCCGGCTTCCAGTTCAGCGACTACTTCTGGATACCGATCATCGGTCCTCTCTTCGGTGGCTGCGTCGGTGCCATCGTCTACGACTTCTTCATCGGCGACGTGCTCCACGCACGCAAGAGCCGCACGGCCCTCGAGGCGCCGCGTGAGCCCGGGCGTGCCGAGCCGAACGTCGCGCCCGACCGCGTGTAGCAGGCACAACCATGAAGAAGCTGATCAACCGCGTCGAGGACGTCGTCAAAGAGGAACTGGAGGGCGTCGCCGCCGCTCACTCCGATCTCGTACGGGTGTACTACGCACCCAACTACGTGGTTCGGGCCGACGCACCGGTCAGCGGCAAGACGGCCCTCGTCTCCGGCGGAGGCTCGGGACACGAGCCGATGCACGGAGGCTTCGTGGGAATGGGCATGCTGGATGCGGCCTGCCCGGGCGAGGTCTTCACCTCGCCAACCCCTGACCAGATCCTCGAGGCCACCAAGGCGGTCAGCGGCGGCGCCGGGGTGCTCCACCTGGTCAAGAACTACACCGGTGACATCCTCAACTTCGAGATGGCCGCCGACCTCGCCAAGGCCGACGACATCGAGGTGGAGGCGGTGGTCATCAACGACGACGTGGCGGTCCAGGACAGCCTGTACACCGCCGGGCGGCGAGGGGTCGGCGCCACGGTGCTCGCAGAGAAGATCTGCGGGGCCGCGGCAGAGGCCCACCGGTCGCTCAAGGACGTCGCCGAGCTGTGCCGTCGGGTCAACGCGAACGGGCGGAGCATGGGCATGGCCCTGACCTCCTGCACCGTGCCCGCGGCCGGCAAGCCGACCTTCGAGCTGGGCGAGCAGGAGATGGAGATCGGGATCGGCATCCACGGTGAGCCGGGTCGCGAGCGCCGCGCGCTGGCGAGCGCCGACGAGGTCGTGGAGATGCTGANNACGATGAGATGACCAGGCTGTGGGACGCCCCCGTCAACACCCCAGGGCTGCGCTGGGGAGTCTGAGAAGCAGAAGAGATCGGTTAGAGGGCAGCGACGATGGCCGTCACGTATGAGCAGGGACTTGCATTCGTGCAAGGCTTCGCCGCTGCCATAGCCGAGAACAAGGCATACCTGACCGAGTTGGACTCGCCGATCGGCGACGCCGACCACGGGACCAACATGGACCGGGGCATGCAGGCGGTGCTGCCGAAGGTCGGCTCCCTGGAGGGGGCCGACCTGGCACAGCTGTTCAAGACGACCGCGGTGACCCTGATTTCGACCGTGGGAGGAGCCAGTGGACCCCTCTACGGAACCCTCTTCTTGCAGCTGGGCACCACCATCGCGGGCAAGACCGAGCTGTCGACCCAGGACTGGAGCCAAGCCCTCGATGCCGCCGTCCAGGCGGTGCGGGCGCGGGGCAAGGCCCAGCTCGGGGACAAGACCATGATCGACGCCCTGCAACCGGCCGCCAACTCGCTGCGCGAGGCGGCGCAGGCTGGCGCCACGCTCGATGCGGCGCTCGCTGCGTGCGAGCAGGCGGCCGAGCAGGGCATGCAGGCCACCATCCCGCTGGTGGCGCGCAAGGGCCGGGCGAGTTACCTGGGAGAGCGCAGCGCCGGGCATCAGGACCCGGGGGCCACCTCATCCTGGCTGCTGGTCCGGGCAGCCCGACAGGCTTTCACGGCTGATACGTGAGCTGGGAGTAAGGAGAACGCGCATGGCTGAATACGTTGGGGCGCTGGACCAGGGAACCACCAGCACCCGTTTCATGATCTTCGACCACTCCGGGGGGGTGGTCGGCATCGACCAGAAAGAGCACGAGCAGATCTACCCGAAGCCGGGCTGGGTCGAGCACGACGCCTTGGAGATCTGGACGCGCTGCCAGGAAGTGATCAAGGGCGCACTGCAGAAGACCGGCCTCAAGGCCTCCGACCTGGTCGCGGTGGGCATCACCAACCAGCGCGAGACCGCCGTGGTCTGGGACAAGAAGACCGGCAAGCCTGTCCACAACGCCATCGTCTGGCAGGACACCCGCACCGACCTCATCTGCAACGAGCTCGCCAAGGACGGCGGTCAGGACCGTTTCCGGGCCAAGGTCGGCCTGCCCCTGGCCACCTACTTCTCCGGCCCCAAGGTCAAGTGGCTGCTGGAGAACGTCGAAGGACTGCGGGCCAAGGCCGAGGCCGGTGACCTGGCCTTCGGCAACATCGACACCTGGTGCATCTGGAACCTCACCGGCGGGGTCAACGGCGGCGTCCACGTCACCGACGTGACCAACGCCAGCCGCACCATGCTGATGAACCTGGAGACCCTGGACTGGGATCCCGAGATCCTCAAGATCATGGGCATCCCCAAGGCGATGCTCCCCGAGATCCGCGCCTCCAGCGAGACCTACGGCAAGTGCGTGGGTGAGCTGGCAGGCATCCCGGTCGCGGGCGACCTGGGCGACCAGCAGGCGGCCATCTTCGGCCAGACCTGCTACTCGGTCGGCGAGGCCAAGAACACCTACGGCACCGGCAACTTCATGCTCCTCAACACGGGCACGAAGCCGGTCCAGTCCAAGAATGGCCTGCTGACCACTCTCGGCTACAAGATCGGCAAGCAGCCCGCGGTGTACTGCCTCGAGGGCTCGATCGCGATCACCGGCGCCCTGGTGCAGTGGATGCGGGACAACCTGGGAATGATCAGCACCTCGGCTGACATCGAGACGCTGGCCAAGACCGTCGAGGACAACGGTGGCGCCTACTTCGTGCCCGCCTTCTCGGGGCTCTTCGCCCCCTACTGGAAGAGCGACGCACGCGGCGTCATCGCCGGCCTCACTCGCTACGTCACCAAGGGCCACATCGCCCGCGCGGTGCTGGAGGCGACCGCCTGGCAGACCCGCGAGGTTCTGGACGCCATGAACGCCGACTCCGGCGTGGCTCTCACCGCGCTCAAGGTCGACGGCGGCATGGTCTTCAACGAGCTGCTCATGCAGTTCCAGGCGGACGTGCTGGGCGTCCCGGTCATCCGGCCCAAGGTGGCCGAGACCACGGCCCTCGGCGCCGCCTATGCCGCCGGCCTGGCGGTGGGCTTCTGGAAAGAGGTCGAGGAGCTCCGCAAGAACTGGCAGGTTGACCGCACCTGGGAACCCAAGATGGATCCCACGGAGCGCGAGAAGGAATACAAGCTCTGGAAGAAGGCGGTCACCCGCACCTTCGACTGGGTCGAGTGACCGGCAGGCAGTCGGACTGAATCGGAACCATGACTGAAGCTCTCGAGTGCCAGCTGCTGGTGATCGGGGGCGGTTCCACGGGGGCCGGGGTGGCCTGGGACGCCGCGCTGCGCGGTTTCCAGGTCATCCTGGCCGACCGTGGCGACCTCGCCACCGGCACCACGGGTCGCTTCCACGGTCTGCTCCACTCGGGCGGTCGCTACGTGGTACGCGATCCTGGCGGAGCTCGTGAGTGCGCTCGGGAGAACGTGATCCTGCGCCGGGTGGCGAGCGCGGCCATCGAGGACACCGGTGGGCTCTTCGTGACCACCCCGCTCGACGACCTTGAGTACGCCGACCGTTTCTTCGCCTCATGTCCAGCCGCGGAGGTTCCCGTCGAGGAGATCTCCCCGGCCGAGGCCCTGCGCCGTGAGCCCCGGTTGACCCCGGCGGTGCGGCGGGCCTTCGTGGTGCAGGACGGCAGCATTGATAGCTGGAAGCTGGTCTGGAGCTGTGCCCAGGGAGCCAAGCAGCTGGGTGCCCGGATCCTTCCCTACCACCCGGTCACCGCTGTCGTCCGCGAGGGTGACCGGGTGATTGGCGCGCGGCTCCACGACCTGCGCTCCGGCGGGGACGTGGAGGTCCGGGCCCAGTGCGTCATCAACGCCGCCGGGGCCTGGAGCGGACAGGTGGCGCGGATGGCGGGCTGCGAGGTCGCCGTCCGGCCCGGCAAGGGGGTGATGGTGGCGATCAACCACCGGCTCGCCGACTGCGTGGTCAACCGCTGCCACATGACCGGAGACGGTGACATCGTCGTGCCCAGCCACAGCGTCAGCGTGATCGGCACCACCGACACCCCGGTCGAGGACCCCGACGACATCGAGCCCACCGCGGAGGAGGTGGCCAAGATGATGACCGCGGGCGACGTCCTCCTCCCCGGCTTCAGCCGATCTCGGGCTCTCCGGGTCTGGACCGGAGCCCGCCCGCTCCTCCCCAAGACCGCCACGGTTGGCGATGACCGTGAGGTGAGCCGCTCCCACACCGTGATCCGGCACGCGCAGCGAGATGATCTGGGCGGTCTGATCTCGATCGCCGGCGGCAAGCTGACCACCTTCCGACTGATGGCCGAGGACACCGTCGATGCGGCGTGCGCGGAGCTGGGGGTGGAACGGGCCTGCACGACCGCGGAGACCCCCCTGCCCGGCAGCACGGGCCGCAACTACTACCGGTTGCCGGATCACCAGGCGGACTTCGAGAAGGGGCGGCCCGACGACCCCATGGTCTGCGAGTGCGAGCTAGTCCGCCGGTCGGACCTTCTGGCGGCGGCACGACGCAATCCCAAGGTCCAGATCGACGACCTGCGCCGGGTCCTGCGGATCGGGATGGGACCCTGCCAGGGCGGCTTCTGCGCCTTCCGGACCGCCGCCATCCTTCACGGCCAGAAGGAGTACGGCCGCTCCCAAGCCAATGCCACGCTGCGTGCCTTCGTCCAGGAAAGGTGGAAGGGCCAGCGCCC
>PLNE01000066.1 GCA_003141695.1 Candidatus Dormiibacterota bacterium | reverse complement strand
GCCGTACCTCTTCTTCTGGCAGAACGCCCACCGACTCGAGGAGATGCGTGAGGGACCGGAGGGTGGCGCGAAGGCCCTCCCGCTCCGGCGATGGGCGGCCGCGCGAGCGCGCCGTAAGCAATCCACCAGCAGGCTCGACGTCGTGGCCGGCATGACCTTCTCCAACCTGGTGATGTTCGCCATCATCGTGGCCACCGCGGAGACGCTCAATGTCCACCACCAGACGGACATCCAGAGCGCTGCGCAGGCGGCCGCGGCACTCAAGCCTCTGGCTGGACAGTTCGCCAGCGTCCTCTTCGCATTGGGCTTCATTGGCAGCGGGCTGTTGGCCATCCCGGTGCTCGCGGGCGCCGGCTCGGTGGGCTTGGCCGGGCTTCTCAGCCGCGAGTGGGGCTTCTCTCGGTCTGTCCGCGAGGCCCCCATCTTCTACGGGCTGGTAGCCATCGGAACCCTCGGGGGCACGGCGCTCAGCCTCCTCGCTGTCAATCCGATCAAATTGCTCATCGTCGTTGCAGTCATCAACGGCATGGCGGCCGCACCCTTCCTGGTGGTGGTCATGTTGATCGCCGGGAGCCGCCGCCTCATGGGCGACTACGTGAACGGCAAGCTCGCCAAAGCGGTGGGGTGGGCCACGGCGTCGCTCATGGCTATTGCGGCGATCGCTCTGATCGCCAGTGGGGGCATCAGCCTCTGAGCCAAACGGACTGTTCCCGTCGGCCATCGAAATGCGAGATCAGCACGGGGCACCCAGCGGCATCTGACCGGATCCGAGGCGTCCCGACGGCCAGCCCGTGTGCACGTCGACAGCTACGCCTCAGTAGTAGTGCCGCCGACCACCCACTGCGTGCCCGGCCATCCCCAGGACTGCAAGGATGAGCCCGATCACCAGCAGGATGACCCCGAGTGTCCAGAGTATGGGGATGCCCGCAATGAACCCGATGATGAGAAGGATGATCCCGAGAGTTATCATGCGGCACCTCGCGAGTGGTCGAGCTCGACCCGGATGATGTCACCGAGCCACGCCGTGCGTCGGCCCGCTAGAGTACAGACCGTTTGTCACGACGGTAGTACCCAACTTGTTCAGCCGAGCGTAGATGCCCGCCGTGACGCCGAACGCGAGGACCAGAGCCGAGCGGTCAGCGCAGTGCCATGGGGGCTGTGACGTCGGACGGTCTCCCTGGACACGGCGAGGGTGGCGAACGAGAGCGCCAGCGGGGGTGGATAGACCATCACGTAGGTGGGCGCGGCGGCCATACCGGTGGGGGCGTCTGCGGCGCATGGACGAAGACCCGGTTTACTTTGCCAGGAGGCTGGCCACCACGTTGATGGTCGTCGCCAGGATCACCACGCCGAATAGGTATGACAGCACAGCGTGGCGTAGGGCCGCTTTGCGAATCAGTTTGGAGTTGATGTCCGTGTCGGAGACCTGGAAGGTCATGCCAAGGGTCAGTGCGACGTAGGCGAAGTCACCGAAGTCAGGAAGGTCACCGGAATGCCAGTCGATGCCGCCCCCAGCCTGGTAGTACAGCCTCGCGTAGCGAAGGGTGAAGACGGTGTGGACAGAGGACCAGGACACCACGACACTCAGAAACGCGAACGCGGTGATGAGGGTGTGGGCGGGGTTCTGCTCGCCTCCAGCCTGGACAAGGGCGAGGCCCACACCGATCAGGCTGGCGATGCTCGCGCCGATGAGGATGGCGTCGGCGGCCACCCTCGAGTTGTCCTCCATGACCGCCATAGCTCTGGTCTGCGCGGGATCCTTCCCCCGCGTGCTCGCCAGCACCCACGCGACGAACACCGTTCCTGTGACGTCCCAGCCGACCAGGTCGGCGATCTGCCAAGAGGTGAGCAGGATGGCAACCGTGAAGGCCGCCAGTCCGCTCGCCAGACAGGCCGCCAGCCGAGTTCGGGCGCTCACCTGCGCCTACGTGACCGGCATCGGTGCATCACTATGATCCTCTCACAAGGCGCACCGGGGCTGCCATCCGATCTGCTAGTGGGTGCCCGGCCCGCCCGGGCTGCCTCCTGGCAGTCGGTCCCGAAGCCTCGTCGCGACACGTGCCGGGATCATCCAGTAGGTCGTGGCGTGCGCGCATCCATCACGGTCCAGAGCTCGTCAACGGCGCCGCCGGCGGGGTCGGCAGCGCCGCCGTCCAGCTCTCCGTGGCGCGCGGCACGCGCGTGATCGGCAGCGCCAGTTCCGCCAACGACGACTACCTGCGCTCGCTGGGCGCCGAGCCCGTCGCTTACGGCGAGGGCCTCGCCGAGCGGGTTCCACGCTCACGCCCGAGGGCGTCGAGGCGGCGCTCGACGTCGCCGGGAGCGGCGTCCTGCCCGAGTCCATCGAGCTCGCGCGCGACCCGGAGTTCGTCGTGACGATCGCCGACTTCGTTGGCGCGCAGGAGCACGGGATGACGTTCAGCAGCGGGGATGCCGGCGGCCGCGCGGTCCACGCGCTTAGCAGAGGTGTGTTCACGGACCTCCCGGTGCCGACCATGACGCCTCCCGCGCATCCTGATCTGTACACGCCGACCGCCACGTCAACCAGTGGCGGGACTCCATCGCCTGCAGACCGGAGCGTTCGCCGACGCGGGCTGGCACC
>PLNE01000105.1 GCA_003141695.1 Candidatus Dormiibacterota bacterium | reverse complement strand
GTCAGAGCGATGGTCCCCTGCGGCGGTCTTCCTATGCGCGGCGACATATTGCGTATCAGGGACCGGCTCGGCGCCATCGGCTGGAGCGCCTCGGAGTTGAGCCGGCGGAGCGGGGTGAGCCGGGAAGTGATCTCCGGTCAGCTCAAGGGCCGCCGGTGCCGTCAGTCTCCAGCTACGAGCGGCCCCGCCGCTCCCTCGGACTGCTTCCCTCGGCGGCCTGGCTCACCCAGGCCGGCGCCGCCGGCCGATGTCACGGACGAGTACCTCTCGCGGCTCGTCGCCTGCGTCGTAACCGGATGGTCCGTGCCTCTCACCGACCTCATCGACGCCACCGGGGTCGCCATCACCGCGGTGCGGGAGAGCCTCCAAGTGCTCGTCGATCCTGGCCGCACTGAAATACAGGCTCTCCAACGCGCGGTCAATGTAATGGTCAATGTTGGGCATGAGGGCTCTCTTGGTCAGAGAGGCTGATGCCGTAAGACATTGAACGAGAAGACATTGCCCCGGTGGTAACCGTGCGACAGAAGTACCGGGACTCCTTGAGTGTCGACGCAGGTCTCGCTGATGAGCAGCCAGGTCTGCTTGTGGTCGATCTCGGGTAGGGAAGCAACGTCAGCAGGAAGTGGCACGGCGCGGAGCGTCGCGGCACTCGAGACGGGCCCGTGGCCCCTGGCCTCGAGCCATTCGTTGAGCGAGCCGTGCAAGCCTTGGGTAGCCAGATCAGCGTCGCCCAGGAAATTCGCCGGGAAGGCGCTGATCTCGTAGATCAGCGCCTCCCCTTTGTGCAACCGAAGCCGCCTCAAGCGAACCACCCGCGCTGGCGGGGAGAGCTGGAGGGCCGCCTCCTCCTCTGGGGTTGGCATGTCCAGGATGGCCGAGAGCACCCGGTTGGTGGGTTCGTAGCCGAGGCCGCGAAGCATCTGGGTGACGCTTTCGAACTCAGTCACAGGCCGCGTCACCTGCAGCTTGGCCATGGCCGAGACGAATCGGCCGCGGCCACGTTGCACGGCTAGCAAGCCACCCTGTTCGAGCAGTTTGAGCGCCTCTCGGACAGTGCCCCGAGCGACACCATATCGGGCGCTGATCTGGGCTTCGGTCGGTAGTTGGTCGCCTGTGCGGAGATCGCCTATCAACCTCTGGAGCTCGTCGCGAAGACGGAGAACGATCGATCGACGATCGAGGAGATTGTCAGACATCTATGCGTCAAACATCCTGACGCGCTTCAACCTGCATGTCAATGCGCCGAGATCAGCCGCAGCGCGGGACACGCTGGGTCGGCTCGACATCGCCCGATGCCGTCACGGGCAGCTCGACCTTCCGTGCCACGATACCTGCTCCCGGCGCCGCTGCGGTCTCAATCGTGCGGCTGCGCTTCATACCCCACCAGCGCATCGGCGGCCAGCTCGTACGCTCCGACCAGTCCTGCGTCGTCCAGCAGCTCGGCATGCATGATCTGACAGTGGGCGCGTGGCGTGGCCCAACTGCCTTCGGCGATGGCCGCTGACAGGGTGTCCCAGAACAGGTCGCCGGCGGCGAAGACGCCGCCGCCGAGAGCCACGGCATCCAGAGCGAGCAGGTTGATCAGACCGCCTAAGGCGAGGCCGAGATGATGGGCCGCCCAGATCAGCACGCGACACGATTCCACGTCACCGGCCGCGGCGGCCGCGGCCACGTCCTCGGCGCGCTCCGCCCCGGCGGCGGCGGCAATGCCATCGCCGGAGGCAATGGCATTGAGACAACCGCGATTGCCGCAGTGGCAGAGTGGGCCGTTGGGGATGCTCACCATGTGACCGAACTCACCGGCAGTGCCCTGCTGGCCGCGATAGAGTTGGTTGTTGAGGATGAGACCTGCACCGATGCCAGTGCTCACGGTGACGTACGCGAAGTTGACGCACCCCCTGCCCGCCCCGCGGCGGTACTCGGCAAGGGCCGCCAGGGCGGCGTCATGTTCGACCATGCAAGGCAGGGCCATGCGCTCTTCGAGCATCCGTCGAAGCGGCACGTTGCGCCAGTCGGCCAGGTTTGCCGCCGAGTACACAACGCCGGAGTCCGGGTTGACTACACCGGGGACCCCGACCACTGCAACAGACGGCGTCACCTCCGTGCCGGATCGTCGCCCCGCCACCTCGTCGATCAGTGTCGCCAGCTGTTCGACGATCCGGGCCGGGCCACCATCGCGATCGGTGCCCACACGGGCTCGGCGGATCACCGCCCCGGAGGGATCGAACAAGGCCGCCCGCGCCCACGTTCCGCCGAGATCGACGGCTACGACATGAGCATCGCTGGCCCCGGCAGCTACCGACCTGCGATCCATGTTGGGAACGGCTGTCGGCCGCTCGCCGTGCCGATCGCTCATCGCTTGAGGTGACGCCCGAAGCCGCTTCGGGCCATCGTCTCGTAGTCGTGCCCGGTATTCGAGGGCCAGACATAGAAGAAGACTAGATCCGTGTCCCCAGTGTTGACAGTGCGGTGTGCCCAGCGTCCCTCAACACACCCCACCCATCCCGGTGACAGTCTGACCTGGTCCGTTGCGCGCACGACCCCGTCTGGTCCAACATCTGCGAGCAGGATGACCCCGGCGCCGCTCAGCGCGTAGTAGAGTTCCGGGCGGGTCGCCGGGACGTGCAGGTGCCCCCTTGTGAAGAAGAACTCGCCCCCGACGTTCCCCGCGTGCAGCACGGTGACCCCATAGGAGAGATCAGAGTCGCCGGGCTCCTTCGGCTCCACCAAGGCGACCTCATAGATTATGGGATCATCGTCAGACACCATTCGCTCCCAGGCTCCCTGGTCAGCGAACATCCCTCGGAGTTCGTTTAGGCGCACGGTGTAGCCGCTGGTTGGCTGGTCGATGCGGCCCAACGAGGTGGGCTCGCTGTGCAGGAAACGATCGATCATTAGAGTTGATCCTCCTCTGTGCACCCATGGACGATGCTCGAGATCCTGGCGGGCGCCGCCACGGGAGTCGCGCTGCTAGTAGATGTTGCGACCAAAGACGACTCCTGCCACCCCCGTGGCGATGGCGTCGCGGGCGACCTGATGGGCGTTTCAAGTGGCCGTAACCGCCCCGCCTCGTCCTTCCCCGACGGCCAGCCCTGGCAGCCAGCTCTAGGGCGTCCAGAGCCGCCACCGTCAGCACCGAGGAGTGGTCGCCGGGTGGGCCGGCTTTGCAGAGGCTGAGAGCGGCGGGGGGCGTCGGAGGCCCGCGTCCTCACGGCATTCCCGCCGCGCTCAATACCGAGATAGACCAAACGAGTCACGGAGCTTCAGGCACTCTCTTCGGCGCCGGCCGAAGTCGGGGTG
>PLNE01000060.1:3334-3810 GCA_003141695.1 Candidatus Dormiibacterota bacterium | reverse complement strand
GGCCAGGCGATCGGAGAGCTCGGGGACGGCGGTCCGGATCCCCGCGATCGACACCTCGAGGAGGAGGCTCGCTTCGCCGAGGGGGAGGGCGCGGCGGACGGCGAGGAGCGCCCCCAGTCGGGAGACAAGCCCGTCCTCGGGGGCGGGGCGGGGAAGCGGGACGTGGAAAGCCTGCTCGCCGGCGTCGAGACCGAGCGCTTCGTGGAGCTTAGTGAGGGTCGAGTAGCTGGGGGTCGAGCGGCCGGTCTCGATCCGGGAGAGCTGGGCCGCCGAGACCTTGACGAGTTCCGCAAGCTGGGTGAGAGTGAGCCCCACCGCCTTCCGACGCTGCTTCAGGGTGCGGCCGAGGACCCCGGGATCGGGGCGGGATCGGGAGCGGGAGTGATCTCGGGCGGGGGAGGCAGACATCAGCCGGGTTTCAATTGTGCATCAGAGGTAAATTCCATGCACTAGCGCAAAATCCCGGTTTTGCGCTA
>PLNE01000060.1:0-3299 GCA_003141695.1 Candidatus Dormiibacterota bacterium | reverse complement strand
ATCCTCGGCAGGTTCCTGCTCCACCACCGGGCCGCCACCGCCTCCGAGTACTGCCGCGACGTGGTGGCCTTCAGCAAGTGGTGCAAGGAGCGGGAGGTGGAGCTCTTCGCGGTCGACCGCACCACGATCGAACTCTGGGTGCTCTCCCTCCAGGGCCAGGGCATCCAGCCCCGGACCACCCGCCGTCGGCTGGCCGCGGTCCAGGGCTTCTACCTCGAGGCCGTCGACGCCGGCGTCATCGGCAAGGTCCCAACCCTCAGGGTCAAGCGGCCTCCGGTTGGCACCTCGGCGAAGAGCGGGATCGGCCGCGAGGAGGCAGCGCTTCTCCTCGAGGCGGCGGAGGACGCCGGGCCCCGCGACGAGCTGCTCATCCGCCTCCTCCTCCTCAACGGGCTGCGCGCCTCCGAGGTGGCCCAGCTCACCATCGCCGATGTCGGCGAGGAGCGCGGCCACCGCACCATCTCCGTCCGGCGCAAGGGCGGGAGGGTCTCGGTGGAGGCGCTCTCCCCGGGGACCCGCCACGCTCTCGATCGCCTCCTCCAGCAGCCGGGTCATGCCGACCCCGAGGCTCCCCTCATCGCCGACCCGGAGGGAAATCCGCTCTCCCGCCACGGGGTGGCCCGGATCACTCACCGCCTCGGCCGGGTGGTCGGTATCACCGCCGCCGGCGAACCCCCGCTCAACCCCCACGAGCTGCGCCACAGCTTCATCACTCTGGGCCTGGACGCGGGGGCCAGCCTCCGGGACATGCAGCGCGCGGCGGCCCACGCCGACCCCCGCACCACGGCCGACTACGACCGCCGCCGCAAGGCCCTGGACACCCATCCCAGCTACCTGGTCGAGCGCTACCTCAGCTGATTGCGCCCCACGTCGTGGGGCGCATCGACACGAGCCGGCGGGGGCGCGGGAACCGGGAAGAGCTCGGTCGCCAGGTGGACGGGATGCAGCCATAGCTCTACGATGAAGTTCCCCCCTCTTGGCCCTGGGGAGACCTCCGTGGTCGTCCCAGCGCCTCTCCCCCCGCGGCACAGCGTCGGCTCTGGCCACGGGGCCTGGAGGTCTAGTCGCCGCCGGCCCAGGCCCAGTGGATCTCCGAGCAGGGGGCTCTACTTTGCGGCTGACGACACCTTTCTTAGCTCCGCGCCTAACAGATGGGGCGAGAGAAAGCCGTGCTGCTTGCGCCGTCCATCAACCCCCCGAGGACCGTCTATTCCCGTCGGTTCGGCCAACGCTGCGAGAGGTAAAGTCAAGCCACGCCCGCGCCGCCGAGCAGCAGAACGGGGATGAGGTACAGCAGCCACTCGGGCGGCGCGGTGCGCAAGTGGCCCAGACGTCCCTCAGATTTCCGCCGGCTGGCCGCCTCGGACCTCTTATGCAGCTCGAACCAGCGTCCAGTTGATGGAGCGGTGGCAGTGGCTGCAGGGTGGGAACGTCTCCCCGGCGCTGATGTGAATCTCCGTCCTGTGTTCGTCGTCACCGCGCCAGGTTCCGGTCGTCGGACACTTCTCGCCGGTGTGGGGCATGGTCTTCCCCCTTTGTCTCGGGCGTGCGCCTTGTGCGCACGCGACTCCAAGGGACTGTAGCAGATTGGGCGATCATAGGTTCGGGCGAGATGTTCGGTGCGTCAGATGTAGGCCTTTCGCGCCTCCTGGGCCGTAGGTCGGCGCCTAGACTTCGCCCGATGGATCCTCGACCTCGCCGGCGGCAAGCCCGTGACGTTCCCATGCCGATCTACCACGAGCTGCTCTGGCCGGTCTTGGATGCGCTCAAGAAGCTCGGTGGCTCTGGAACGATCCAAGAGATCAACGAGCAGGTGATCCCAGCCGAAGGATTCTCCGAGGAGCAGCAGGCAGTGCCCCACGGCTCCGGGCGCGGGTCTGAAATTGAGTACCGACTCGCGTGGGCGCGGACCAACCTCAAGGGGCTAGGGGCCACAGACAACAGCTCTCGCGGGGTCTGGTCAGTGACCGAGTACGGCCGGTCCCTGACACCGGAGTCCGTGCTGGTTGCTGACAAAGAGTGGCGGGTGGTTCTCGCAGCTCGTCGCAAGGGGAATGTGACGGGACTGGACAGCGAGGAGGTCGTCGACGCAACGCAGGACCTGGAGACGACCTGGAAGGACGACTTGATTGCTCGTCTTATGCTCCTAACTTCCGATGCGTTTGAGCGCCTTGCGCAGCGTCTTCTTCGCGAGGCTGGATTCACCAATGTCACGGTGACTGGGCGCTCTGGTGACCGGGGTCTCGATGGCGTCGGGGTCTACCGACTGTCGCAAGGGTTGGTGAGCTTCCCCGTCTTCTTCCAGTGCAAGCGGTACACCGATCCCGTTGGTCCCGGTCCCGTGCGCGATTTTCGCGGCGCGATGTCAGGGCGCGGCGAGAAAGGCCTTCTGCTCACGACGAGCAGCTTCACTCGTGAGGCGCTGATTGAGGCGACCCGCGATGGCGCTCCGCCAGTTGAATTGATCGACGGTGACCGTCTGTGCGATCTGCTCAAGGAGTTCAATCTCGGGGTGGAGACTCGACAGCGGATCGAGGAAGACGTAGAAGTGGTCAGCACCTTCTTCGATGAGATCTGAAGGGGGCTGAGCATGGCGGCGACAATTAGAGCCACTGGATCGCTGTCTTGCAGCGAGCTCGTCAGGCGACTCAAGTCGGCAAGCTGGTCTTCTGCCATGAACAACCTTCAGTCAGAGTGGACCGCCCGAGGTGAGGTTGCCACCCAACGGGCGGCGTCCTATGGGAACGTCTACGCAGGGTCGAGGGCCGCGATGGTCTTTGACTGCGTGATGAGTCGTCGCCGCAGATACGAGAGCGTGGTACTGCCTCTGGTAGCCGAATTCAGATTGACGCCAAACGCCGTCTCACTCCGAGCACTCGCGGAGCGCGGGCCCGGCCTAGCTGGTGCGACTCGTCCGTACANNAGTACCCGTTTCTGCGAGGCGCCGCTGAGGTCATTCAGCGAGCGGCCGCCGGCCTTGAAAGGTTCCGCCAAGATCACGGCCTCGATGACGACGCGGCTGTCCGAAGCTGGGCCGAAGGAGCCGCTCCGTTCGAGCGGCATCAAGACGACGAACCGTATGTAGGGTCGATCAAGGGGATAGGAATTGCCACATTCGCCTACCTGCGGATGCGTTGTGGGGCGGATGCGATCAAACCTGACGTCAGGGTCCGCGAAGCGCTCGGCAGCCTGCTTTTTCCGCTGGGTGACGGTTCCGATCTAGCTCTCTTGTGCGTGGCGGGAGCGGCAGCGGAGGAGCTGGGAGTCACCCGGTTGCAGCTTGACCAACTGCTCTGGTG
>PLNE01000088.1 GCA_003141695.1 Candidatus Dormiibacterota bacterium | reverse complement strand
ATGAACGCCCCCACCGGCCCGCCACCGGCCGCGGCCGCCGCCGCATCGAAGCCGGTCCCCGGACGCGCGTGCACGAAGATGATCACGGTGCAGGCGAGGAAGACGACGGCCAGGAAGGGGAAGACCCAGCGCTCGATGGCGTGGATGAAGTTGTACCCGGCGAAGGCCACCAGGATCTCTACGAGGACGACGATCCCGAGAGCGAGGACAAAGCCGGGCACGGGCAGCCGCGCCGCGGCGCAGAAGGTCTCCAGCGCAAAGGCGCCGCTCACGCTGTTGACGGCCACCCAGCCCGCTCCCGCGGTGAGCACCTGCAGCCCCGCGGGCAGCAGGTTGCCGAAGAAGCCGAAGCCCGCCCGGCTCTCCACCATCTGGGCCACCCCGAGACGCGGTCCCATCACGGAGAGGAGCCCCTGGAAGAGGGAGCCGAGAGCGGTGCCGAGGAGGAGCGCGACGGCGGTGGGCCAGAAGCCACCGCCGAAGAGCACGACCGGGAGGACGCCGACGTAGACAGTGGCGAACTCGAGGTTGGGCGATGCCCACATCCAGAAGAGGCCGAGCGGCCGGCCGTGACGCTCGGCCTCCGCGATGTACTCGACCCCACCCGGCTCCACCGCGGCGATCCGTTCGCCGTAGACGCCCTCGCGCACTGGGACCGTGCCCCCCTCCAGCTCCACGGTCGTCCGCCCGATCGGACGTGCCGGGGTCTCGAGAGCCTCCGTCATCGGGCCTCGGCCCGTGCCGTCCGGGCCCCCGCGGTGCCTCCGATCCTCCTCATCCGGCCTGCCCGTCCCCGCCGTCCGCGACAGCGATCTCCAGCAGCGCACGAAGGCGCGGCAGCTCGGTGACGGCGCGGATCACCGCCACCCCTCGCGCACCGGCGGCGACGCAATCGGCGGCGTTGCTCGCGTCCACGCCACCGATCGCGACCACGGGGATGCTCACCGCCTGGCAGATGGCATGGAGACCTTCCAGCCCGATGGCGGGGCCGGTGTCCATCTTGCTCGGCGTGGCCCACACCGCCCCGGCGCCGAGGTAGAGCGCACCCTCGGCCTCGGCGTGCCGGGCCTCCTCGGGCGTGCCCGCGGAGCGGCCGAAGCTGATCCCCGCTCGAACCGCCCGCTCCACCCCCGCGTCGCCCTGACCGAGATGGACGGTGACCCCCAGCGTCTCCGCCGCGGCGACGTCGTCGTTCATGACGATCATGGCCAGATCACTGACCGCCGTGATCACGTGCCGGCCCACATGGACCCGCTCCGCTGTCGTCACATCCTTGAGCCGCAGCTGCACCACCGATGCCCCGTTGCGCGCCGCCCAACCGGCGGTGGCGGCGTCGGCGACGATGGCGTGGAGGATCACGCCGGGGTCGCGCCGCCGACTTCGATGCGCACCTCGGAGTCGAGGGTCTCCGGGTCGAGCCCGGCGACACAGTCGTAGAGGTTGACGTGGAAGCTGCCCGGCCCGCGCGCGCCCACCGCGGCGTGCTCGGCGGCCACGCCGAAGGCGGCCAGCGCCTCCGTGGCTGCACGGAGAGGGTCATCGCGGTTGACGGCGGCGAAGCAGCCGCAGAGCGCGGTCGACATGCAGCCGGTGCCGGTGACCTGGCCGAGCATGGCCACGCCGTTGCTCACCGCGGCACTCCCGCCCGGTCCGGCGATGTGGTCCACGGCTCCGGTGACCGCCACCGTGCAGCCGAGGGCTCGCGCCGCGGCGGCTGCCAGCGTGCCCGGGTCGCCCGCCGAGACGGAGTCGACGCCGCGGATCTCGGCCGCCTCCCCGATCAGCGCGGCGACCTCGGCCGGATTGCCGCGGACGATGGCGACCGCCACCTCGGCGAGGATCCGTCGGCACGCCTCGGTGCGCATCCTGGTGGCTCCGGCACCCACCGGGTCGAGGACCACCGGGGCACCATGCCGGTTGGCGGCGCGGCCCGCCAGCACCATGGCGTCCACCCATTCCGGCGAGAGGGTGCCGATGTTGAGCACCAGCGCCCCGGCGTAGCCGGCCATCTCCTCGACCTCGGCGAGGGCATGGGCCATCACCGGCGAGGCGCCGATGGCGAGCGTGATGTTGGCGGTCTCGTTCATCACCACGTAGTTGGTGATCTGATGGACGAGCGGGTGTCCGGCGCGGATCGCGGTGAGCGATGCGGCGGGGGAGAAGCGGGGGGTGGCGGGCGCTGGCATCGGGATCACTCCTGGTGGGGGAGGTGGGGAGGGGGAGCCGAGGAGGGGCGGGCGAAGGCGTGGAGGACGTTGACCGGCCCGTCGCCGTGGCCGATCTCGACCAGGCCGTGGGCCACCGCGTCTGCCGCCACGCGCGCGGCGGTCCGGGCGGCGGTGAGCAGGTCGTCGCCCAGGGCGAGCCGCGCGCAGAGGGAGGCCGAATGGGTGCAGCCGGCGCCGTGGGTGGCCGCGACGGGGTGGCGAGCCACCGGGATCTCGTGGTGATCGCGACCATCGAAGAGGTGGTCGACCGCGGACTCGCCGTGGCCACCGGTGACGAGCACGGCCGGCGCGCCCATCTCGTGGAGACGCTCGGCCAGCTCCCGCCGGCTGCCCCGGTGACCGGTCAGCGCCTCCGCCTCGGGGAGGTTGGGGGTGATCACCGTGGCCCGCGGGAAGAGGCGGCGGACCAGGGTGGACACGGCGTCCTCGCGGAGCAGCACCGCTCCCGATGACGCCACCATCACCGGGTCGACGACGAGGGGGAAGTCGGTCCGCGCGAGCCAATCGGCGACCGCCTCGATGATCGGCGCCGAGAACAGCATCCCGGTCTTGGCCGCGTCCACGCCGATGTCCTCGGTCACCGCGTCGAGCTGGGCGGTGATGAAGTCGGCCGGCAGCTCGTGGATGGCTCGCACCCCGACCGTGCTCTGGGCGGTGAGGGCGACGATCGCCGACATCCCGTGGCACCCGGCGGCGGCGAACGCCTTGAGATCCGCCTGTATCCCGGCGCCCCCGCCGGAATCGGACGTGGCGATGGTGAGACATCGCGCCACCGTCATCGCAGCCCTCCCTACGCTGGCATTACCCAGATCAGGTTCTCGGGTGTGATCTCAGCCAATCGGGCACCCCGGGACGATGGGAGCGTAGCACCACGGTCCCGCTCGCCGGCGGGGTTCCGTCTGGGTCGCCTGCGCGGATCGGCAAGCAGAGAGGAGGTCAGGTGGAGGGCGACCACGCCGGGACGGGGCCGATGATCGGCTGGTACTGCCAGTCGGCTCCGCCGTCCGTGGTGGCCCACAGCCCCGCCGATCCGCAAACCCAACCGTCCAGCGCGTTGGCGAAGGTGACGTCCAGGTCCCCGCCTGCCTCAGAGTCGGTCGTCAACACAGCCGGGAGTAGCGCCTCGGACCAGGTGACGCCGCCGTCGTTCGTGACGAGAGGGTACCCGCGGTCGTTGAGCATCCACGCGGAGCTGCTGCTGATCGCGTCGAGACCGATGGGAGCGCCGCCGTTGTCAAGGCTCCCGACATCCGCCACCCGTGGCGTGAACGACGACTCGTTGGCGCGTGCTCGCAGCAGCCACTGGGCACCGCCATCGTCCGACGTCCAGACTTCCTGTGGCGCCGGCCAGGCTCCCATACCCACGCAGGCCAGCATCAGATGCTCGGCCGAGGACGCCGCGAGGCTCATCGTCGTACCCACGGTGCAGGGCACTGTCATCGAGACCCATGACCGACCTTCATCCCTCGTGCTGACGAGGCCGGGCTGGGACTCATTGACGTTCAACAGCCACGCGCTGCCATCCGACCGCACGAGCTCTGGATCCCCCAGTGTCGTGTTGCTGATTACCACCCCCTGCACCGCTTCCGGGAGAGGAGCGAGACGGGTCCATGGACCGCCACCCACCGGTGCCGAGAGGACGGCGTGCGTGCAGGCGGTGACCACCTCGAGAGAGCACCCGGTCACCGCCCACGCAGTACCCCCGGCGATGGCCACATCGACGACCTGACCGCCGACGTCGGCCGGCTGCCAGCTCTCTCCGCCGTCGTGGGTCGCGACGAAGACGGGCGTCCCCATCGGTGCCAGTTCCCCACACCCAGGCGTCCTCACTCGACGCGGCGTCGAGATAGAGCTCGGAGTTCGCCGGGTCGGGAGCCGCCGGCGATGCCACCATCGACCAGCTGGCGCCGCCATCGGTGGTCCGGGCCGCCCCGGTCTCGCAATCCTGCTGCGCATCGCAGGCATCCCCGAGAACCCACCCGTCGGACGCGGTCGGGAAGCTGACCGATCCCGGGCCCACGTAGGCGATGGTGGCGGGGGCTTGCCGCGGCGTCGGGGTGGGCACGGCCACGACCGGCGGTTTGGTGGGGATAGGGATCGCGGTGCTCCCTGCCGGCGCGCTCGCGGCTGCCGCGGTCTTTGCCGCCCCCACGATCGGGCTCGTGTGACCGCGGAGGCCGAGGCCGATCCCCACGGCCCCGCCGGCGAGAGCGACCACGCCCACGGCCACCAGGGCCCGCGGCCCGGTGACGGCGGCGCGATCCTTCCTGGGCGAGCCGGTCACACCTCTACTACGCGCCGGCACCCCAGCGGGTGACAACCACGATCAGCGCGGGTCTGCGGATTCGATCTCCACCGAGCCGGCCCGGCCTCCATTCCCCGCCGCCCCCTCCGCTGTCCCCGCAGTCCGCCGCCGCGTGGCGAGAACCGACCCCAACAGGATCAATGCAAACCCGAGCACGGCCCCGATCCGCAGCGGCTCGCCGAGGATCGTGACCCCGAGCACCAGCGCCACCGCCGGGTTGAAGTAGGTGATCACCGTCGCCCGGACGGGGCCGATCTCGGCGATGAGGGCAAAGAAGAGGACGAATGCGACCGCGGTGCAGACGACACCCAGGGTTGCCGCGGAGGCGATCACGTGGGCGGTGGGGTGGCTGTCCCCCAGCTGGATGATCCCGACCGGCGCGTACACCAGCGCGGCGAACGCGAGCGATGCCGCCACCACGCCGACGGACGGGAGGTGCGACAGCTTGCGGGAGATGATCATCGGGCCGACGGCGTAGCCCACGGTGCACACCCCGATCTCGGCGACCGCCAGGAGGTCATGCCCGGTGATGTCAAAGCCGAGCAGGACGGCGACCCCGGCGAAGCCGACGCCGAGCCCCACCAGGCGGCGACCATCCAGCTGGTGCTCGCTGCGGGTGACCCAGGCGAGCAGCGCCCCGATCAGGGGAACGGCGGCGACGAGCAGGCCGCTCAGCGAGCTGGACAGCCGTGTCTCGGCGCTGGAAAGGAGGAACCACGGTATCGCCAGCTCGGCGACCGTGTAGGCGATCAGCCACCTCCATGCCGGGAGGATCGGTCGCACCTCCCGGCGTGCGATCGCCACCGGGACGAGCAGGAGCGCACCGATGCCGGTGCGCAGGAAGACGAGGCTCGCCGGGGTGATCTCGGAGACCGCCACCTTGATGAGCAGGTACGGGATGCCCCACACCACGCACATGACCGCGAAGAGGACGAGCGCCTTCCGGCTCATTGGCCGCCATCCTAGCGGGCACCGGCAACCTCTCTCGAAATTAGTTCGTGACGAAATATTCGTGACGAAGTGTTTTCGAAAATCGACACAGGCATCCCCACCCGAGAGCCCCGGGCCACGTGCCGCCGTGTCGCGGCCGAGGACACCCTGACCCAGGAGGCGCGCCCAGCGCGCCGCCGGCCCGCGCCATCTGGCAGCATCCGGGGCGATGCCGGACAGTGATGGTGCCCATCTCACGCGCAACGCGGCGGAGCTGGAGCGGCTGCGCACCCTCGGATCGCGGTTGCTCGCCGGCGACCTGCCCCCGCAGCTCACCGGTGGGTGGACCGCGTCCGCCGTCTTTGCCCACCTCGCCTTCTGGGACCGCTTCGTGATCGCCCGCTGGGACCGCTACGACCGCGAGGGCGTCATCGAGGACCTCTCCGACTTCCACATGGACCTGGTCAATCAGGCCGGGCTGCCCCTCTGGCTGGCGCTGAGCGCGGGCGTCGCCGTCGCGCAGGCGATCGACGCCGCCAACCACGTGTGCGAGCGGATCGCCTCCCTGAGCCCCCGGGCTGTCGAGGTTGCGCGGAGCACCGACCGGCCGGCGATGCTCGACCGAACGTACCACTGGTCTCCGCACCTCGACGAGCTGGCCGGCCTCGCGAGCGTGGCCTGACCAAAGTCCCTCAGCCGGCCCTGTCCAGCTTGCGGAGGAAGAGGAACACGGAGGTGTACCGGCGGCGCCGGTGCTCGAAGACGATGGCGGGGTAGTCGGTGACGTGGTGCCGAGCTTCGAGAAGTGCCTCCGAGAGCGGCTTGACCTTGCTCATCGTGGCCGGGCTGACGCCGAAGTCGATGGGCTCCACCAGCTCCAGATCCGAGCACGACCCTGCCAGCTCACCGATCTCCGATGGAGTGAAGAGGGCCAGGCCCCGGCCCCGATGTCCGGTAACGCCGTTCAGGATGCATTCGGTCGCGATGGCGACGACCCCACCCGGCCTCACCACCCGGGCCATCTGCTGCAGCGCTTGCTGCGCCCCGTGGTAACCCCCGAAATGCTCGATGGAGCTGAGCGAGAAGGCGACCTCGAAGGTGCCGTCCTCGTAGCGGAGGTCGAGTCCGTCCATCCACTGCACCACCAGACGGTTGCGCTGGTACGGGACGCGCGCAAACCGGTCGGGTGAGACCAGCATCCGGCCGTCGCCCTCCAGGGATCCGAACTGCGTGCCACCGTAGACATCTGTGGCGAAGACCCACCGCACGTGGTTGGTCAGCTCGTAGACCGGCTCCTCGTGGCCCGCGCCGACGGAGAGCACGAGGCTCCCGGCATCCACGGCCGAGAGCTCCTCCAGGCCGCAGAGCAGCTGCGCGAACTCCCAGTGCTTGCGGTGCGCCATCCTGGAGGGGAAGTCCGGCTGGATCGCGACGAAGTAGGGGAGGCAGCGCCGGATCGCCGCGACACGGCGCGGATCGAGCCAGTCCTCCAGTTCGCAGAGCTTGTTGAGGGGCATGCGCCTGGTGAGATCCACCGGAGCGGGGTCGCGAACCCTGACAGAGACCTCACCGGGGTCGGGCGGTGGGGCGGGGACCGGGCGCCGCGCCGCGACGCGGAGCCGCAGGGTGCTCGGAATTCCGGCAAGGTCGCGCGTCCAGGCGGGCATGGTCGGTGGCACGCGACTGCCGTTACGCGCTCTGGGTCTCTTCCGCGCTCAGCTCCCACAGCCGGTGCGCCGCCGCGGTGTCCTGCGCGGCCGCGCTCGGCAGCTTGCGCTTCCGGTTGGCGAAGTACCCGCCCGTTTCGGAGGAGACACCCGCCGAGTCCGCCAGCCACACCAGCGTGTCCGCGCCCTTGGTCGTGCTGCGCGCAAAGGGTCGCGCCATCGTCATGCCGAAGGCCATCAGCGGGCCGTTGTTGCGGTTGAAACCGCTCGCCACGAAACCCGGGTGGAAGCAGTTGGCGGTGACACCGGTGCCCTCCAGCCGCCGTGCCAGCTCGGTGGTGAAGAGGATGTTGGCGAGCTTGGTCTGCCCGTAGCGGGAGAAGCCGCTCGTCCAGTACCCCTTGTCGGCCTTGATGCCGTCGAAGGGGATGTGCGCGCCGCGATGAGCGCTCGAGCTGGTGGTGATGATCCGAGCGGGCGCGCTCGACTTGATCCGGTCGAGGAGCAGGGTGGTGAGCAGGAAGGGGGCGAGGTGGTTCACCGCCCAGGTCAGCTCAAAACCGTCCCCGGTGAGGCGTCGCGAGCTGTTCACCCCGCCGGCGTTGTTGGCCAGCACGTCGATCTTGGGGTGCTTGGCCAGGATCTCCTCGGCCAGCTTGCCGATCGACGCCTGTGAGCCGAGATCAGCAAAGAGAACCTCGACCTCTGTCGCTGGGCCACCCGCGGCCTTGATCTGGACAACGGCCTCGGCCGCCCTCGACTCGCTACGGGCCACGATCGAGAGCAGCGCGCCCCGGTGGGCCAGCTCCCGTGCCGCCGCCAGCCCGATCCCGCCCGTCGCCCCGGTGATGATCACCCGCTTGCCGGTGACCCCACTCCATTCCTGCATGACCGTCTCCCAGGTTGCGGATGGGCTGCCGCGAGCCTGTGTTCGCAGCATCGTCTGAGCCTACGTCCTCAGTTCGCCCGGAGCCTACGCTCTCAGCTGTTCTCCCCGATGGCGATGGTGACCTTGACCGCCCCGTGCTCCTGGGGCCGCGCGGCGGTGCGGAACGCCACGCGCCAGGCGGCGAGGGGGAAGCGATGGGTCAGCCAGTCCCGCCACCGGACGTCGCCGCCGGCGAGCATGCCGAGCGCAATGTCCAGGTCGTCGCGGCGGTAACCGTTGGACCCCACCACGGTCACCTCCTTGAAGTAGTTCAGGGTCGCCTGGGTGCGCCGGGCGCGGCCCACTCCGACCCGAACCACCAGGCCTCCGGGACGGACGATTGCCAGGGACAGTTCGGCGGTGGCGGTGCTGCCCACCGCGTCGACCACCGCCGCGGCGCCGCCGGCGATGAGCCAGGGGAGACCACGCCAGGGTCGGCTCAGTCTGCCCCCGCCAGCCTCCGCGACCTGGTCCACGACCGCCTGCGGGCGGTGGGAGATGGTCCCGGCTCCGAGAGCTTCCACAAGGGCTCGCTGGTACGGCCATGCCGCGCTGACCATCACCCGCTCAGCGCCCAGGCGGCGCAGGGAGGCCGTGACCGCCAGGCCGATGGTTCCGGCGCCGAGCACCACGACGAGGCCGGACGTCGCGATGCGCCCTCCGCCGAGGACCTGCTCGGCCGCGTGCGCGCCCACCGCCAGCGGATCGGCGAGCACCCCGGCTCGAGGCTCCAGCCCCTCCGGCAGCCGGCGCAGCTGGGAGCGGTGCGCGTGCATCCGGGTGCCCATCCCCCCGGGCAGGCCGCGAATGTTGCCGGTGTGGATGCCGCTCCCCGAGACGCCCGGTAGAGGCTCTCCCTGGCAGGCGCAGAGGGGGAGCATCCCCTCGGCGCACGCGGGGCATGGCGGCAGCCCGCGTGCGGCACACCCGAGCCACGGGTTGACCACCACCGTCTCCCCGACCGAGAGGTCCGCTCCTGCTGGTCCGGCGACCCGGGCCACGATCTCGTGGCCCATGACGTGGGGAAAGGAGACCAGACCGGAGAGCGGGTTGTCCCAGTCCGCCTGGAGGGTGGCCTGGGTGACATCGCTGCCGCATACCCCGGTGAAGATCGGCTCGAGGGCGACCCACTCGGGCCCGGGTGACACCGGGTCGGGCAGCCTGCGGAGGCCGAGCGGTCCGGGGCCGCGCAGGGCCCAGAGCGGATCGAGACGGCTGAGAGCCCCCGCTACGGCGAGCCGCGCCGGCCGGGGATCAAAGACCAGGCCGAGCATCAGCGTGGGGTCCGGCGATGGGCGTGGTGCACGCCCGGAACGGTACCCCCAACGGCGGACGGTGGTCGCTCGATCCCCTTAAGCGTTCACCGCGTGGCGCGCGATCTGCCGGCTCTTCTCCAGGTACCGCCTGACCTCCAGCAGGGCCGCGATCCCCTCGCCGACGGCGGAGCCAAGCTGCTTGGTCGATCCTGCCCGGACGTCACCGGCGCAGAACACCCCCGGCTGGGAGGTGGCATAGCCGTCGGTAACCACGAAGCCCCACCGGTCCAGCTCCACCGTCCCCTGGAGGAACGCGGTGTTGGGGTCTAGCCCGATGAAGACGAAGGCGCCGCGCGGATGCCAGCGCAGCTCCTCGCCGCTCTGACGGTCGCGGGCGACCACCTCCTGGAGCTTGGGGCTCCCGCGCAGCTCCGTGATCTCGGTGTTGGTGTGGACCGTGAACTTCGGGTCGGAGCGGACCTTGTCCTGGAGGAGCTGCGAGGCCTTGAGTTCGGAGGCGAACTCCACGATCCGGATGCGGTCGGCGAACTGGCTGAGGAACATCCCCTCCTCGAGGCCGGAGTTGCCCCCGCCCACCACCAGCAGCTCCTCGGCACCTTTGTAGAAGGGGCCGTCGCAGGTCGCGCAGAAGTGGACGCCGGCGCCGATCAGCTCCGCCTCCCCGGGCACCCCGAGCCGCCGGTAGGAGGAGCCGGCCGCGACCAGCACCGCCTGGGCGCAGACCCGCTGACCTCCGGCGAGGCGCAGGACGGTGTCCGTCCCGTCCGGTTCCAGCCCCTCGACCGCGACCGCCGCCAGCATCTCAACCCCGTAGCGCCGGGCCTGGGCGACGAATCTCTCTGCCAGCTCGGCGCCCCCGATGCCCTCCGGGAAGCCCGGGTAGTTGTCCACGCGCTCGGTGACCCCCGCCTGCCCGCCGAGCGCGCTGCGGTCCACGACCAGGGCGCTGATCCCCTCGCGTGCCGCGTAGATGGCGGCGGCGAGCCCCGCCGGCCCCCCTCCGACGATGGCGAGGTCATAGGAGGCGCGATCCGCCTCGAGCTGGAGCCCGAGGCGCCGGGCCAGGTCTCCGTCCGACGGCTCCAGCAGGTGGTCGCCCTCCGGGAAGACGATCGTGGGGATCGTCCGGCCACCCTTCTGCAGCTCCTCGACGAAGCGGAGCCCCTCCGAGTCGCCGTCGATGTCCACCCAGTTGAAGGGGACCCGGTGCTCGGCGAGGAACTTCTTTGCCCGCTTGCAGTCGGGGCACCACGGAGCTCCGTAGACGGTGATCTCGGCCATCCTCAACTCCCCATGAACGTGAGATCAGATCCGGTACTGGAAAAGTGTGCGCCATCGCGTCCCTGCCAACATCGGGAGCGGTTCCGCAGGGCCCCGGTCCCCGTCCCCGCGGGCACGCTCCCCGTCCCCCCGTCCGGGGCACCCCCGGACCCCCGCGCCCGCAGCCCTCGAGGCTTCCCGCCGGGCTTGCGCATTGCAGTCCGGGCGACCTTGCGCGACTGTTGTTGACGAGCCCCGGCGGGGCGCGCGACCTCCACCCACAGGGTCGGGCGGAGATCCTCTTCTTGAGCCGGACGACTGCTCGCTGACTGCGAACGGGACAGTGTCCGCGGGGACCTTCACCGCACCCCTGGCCGGCCGCCTCCGTCCGCCGCCCCGTCCCGCCGTCCACCCCCGTCACGGACTCTCGTCAGGCCGTGTCCATCTTTTCACAGCCCCCGTGAAATGATCCGGTCGTTCGAATGGCCTGGCCCAGCATCGGACTTGGTGACTGGGATGCGCCGCCCGGGGAAAACAGTCCAGTGAATAATCCGCCCAATCCGCGGCTCACGCCACCCGGGGGGAGAGGGGCCTGAGGTGGCCGGCACGACCACGCGCGGCGTCGGTTCGGGACAGCTCGCCTTGCTGATCCCGGTGGGGAGCGACACGTACGCTGTCTCGCTGGACACCGTCCGCGAGGTGGTGGTCGAGCCGCGGGTGACCCACCTGCCCACCTCGCCTCCGGTGGTGCGCGGTGTGTTCAA
>PLNE01000036.1 GCA_003141695.1 Candidatus Dormiibacterota bacterium | reverse complement strand
GATGTGATCGCCGCGCAGCGTGCAGTCGAGAGCGCCGTCGATGAAGACCGGCGCGACGGGCTCCTCGAAGGTGCCCGGCAGGCTGATCCCGATGTCCGCGTGCTTGGATTCGCCCGGGCCGTTGACGACGCAGCCCATCACCGACACGGTGATGGTCCGCCGGATGCCCTGCATCGCCGCCTCGACCCGCTTGACCATCGGGAACATGTCGATCTCGAGGCGCCCGCAGGTGGGGCAGGCGACGAGGTTGGGCCCGTGGGGCTTGTCCTCGAGGTTGGCCAGGATCTGCCGGGCCACCCGGACCTCCTCCTCCGGCTCGCCGACCAGCGAGACCCGGATGGTGTCGCCGATCCCCTCGGCGAGGAGGATGCCGATGCCCAGCGCGCTCTTGATGCTGCCGGTGTCGACCGGGCCCGCCTCGGTGAGCCCGAGATGGAGCGGGTAGCGGTTGCCCAGGGCGGCGAACTTGCGGTTGGCCGCCAGGTTGGTGGCGACGTCCGACGCCTTCAGGGACACCTTGATCTGGTGAAAGTCCAGCTCCTCGAGGATGCGGATGTGGCCCAGGGCGGCCTCCACCATCAGCTCCGCGGTCTCGTCGACGCTGCCCCCGCGGCCGCGCTCCAGCCCCTTGCGACCGGGGATGCTGCCGGCGTTGACCCCGATCCGCATCGGGACGCCGCGGTCCCTGGCCTCGCGGGCGATATCGGCCACCTTGGCCGAGTCGGTGATGTTGCCGGGGTTGAGCCGGAGGCAGGCGACCCCCGCCTCCAGCGCCTCCAGGGCGCGGGGGGCGTCGTAGTGGACGTCGGCGACGATCGGCACGGGCGAGTTGCGGACGATCTCGCGGAGCGCCCGGCCCGCCTCCGGGGTGTCGCAGGTGACCCGCACGATGTCTGCTCCCGCGGCCGCCGCCCGGGTGATCTGGGCAAGCGTCCCGCTCACGTCCTCGGTCTGGGTCTTGGTCATGGTCTGGACCGAGATCGGGGCGGCGCCCCCGATCACCACTCCGCCGACGTTGATGGGAACGGTGCGGCGGCGGTTCGGAGGGGTCATCTCAGTGCACGCCTCCACCCAGGTGGTTGATGTCGTTGATGGTGATGAGCACGAACAACAGGATAATCAAGGCCAGGCTCACCGCGATCGCGATCGCCTGGCGCACCGGGTCGATCCGGTGCCGGATCACCCCCTCGATGGCGATGAAGAGCAGCCGTCCGCCGTCCAGAAACGGAATCGGCAGCACGTTGAAGAAACCGAGCGCGAGGCTGATGACGCCGACCAGGCTGAGGTACTGAACCCAGCCCTGCTGGACGGAGGTGCCGGCGGCGGCGGCGATGCCCACCGGCCCGGAGAACTGCTGGCTCGCCTGGGCGGGATGGACGAAGAGCTGGCCGATGACCTGGACCAGGGAGACCGCGTAGGAGGGGATCGCTCGGAAACCGTCGCGGAGCGCCGGAAGGAGAGCCTCTCCGGGCACCTGGGCTCCGTACCCGATCCGCCACGCCGCCCCGACGTGGGCCGTCCCGGTCCCGTTCCCATCGTGCACGTCGGAGATCTGGTCATTGCTGAACCGATTGGTGCTGTCGCCCTCGACGAACCCGCTCACCGTGACCGGGCTGCCGCCACCGAGGACGGATGAGGGATCGCCGGTGGCCGGCGGCGCCCCGTTCACCGCGGTGATGACCAGCGCGTCCCCCGCCAGCTTGCTCGGGAAGGTGCCGGACTTCCCCTCCGCGTAGACGACCAGCTCCGGGCTGATGGTCGCAGTGTGGTCGGCGCCATCGGTGCCCTGGTAGACCACCTGCATCGGCTGGCCGTCGCTCCTCTGGACCGCGGCATAGAAGTCGTTGTCGGTGGCCGTGGTCGAGGAGTAGCTGATCGTCGAGCCGCCGACGCTCAGGATGACGTCGCCGCTGACCAGCCCGGCCCGGGCGGTCGGCTCCCCCGACGGGACGTAGGAGGGGGTGGGCTGGCTGGCCACGACGGTCAGGCAGATGGCACCGAAGACGAGGTTGAAGACGACCCCGGCGGCGATGGTCGCCAGGCGCCGCGGGATGGTGGCCCGGTAGAAGTTGCGTTCGCCGGCGTCGGCCTCTCCCTCCAGGCCGAGCATCCCGGGCATGCGCACGAACCCGCCCACCGGGAGCGCCCGGATGCCGTATTCGGTGTCCCCGCGCTTGAAGCTCACCACCCGGGGGCCGAAGCCCACGAAGAACTCGTCGACCCTGATCCCGGAGAGCTTGGCGAGGACGAAGTGGCCGCCCTAGTGGACCACCACGACGATGGTGATGAGCACCAAGAAGGCGACGACCGCGACGATGAACCCGATCACGCGGATCCCGGGCCTCCGGGACCGGCCGGGGCCGCGCCGGCCGGCAGGGCCAGCGCGCCGGCGATCCGCCGGCGGGCCCACCCGTCGGCTTCGAGGACGTCCTCCAGGGAGGGCTCGGGGACCACCGGGGCCGCCTCCACCGCCTCCCCCACCAGGGTCGTGATCTGGTCGAAGCGGCAGGCGCCGCGCAGGAAGGCGTCGACACAGACCTCGTTGGCCGCGTTGAGCACGGCGGGCACGACGCCACCCCGCTCGCCGGCCCTCCGGGCCACCCCGACGGCCGGGAAGCGCAGGGGGTCGAGCGGCTGGAACTGGAGCGGCGAGACGGCCGAGAGGTCGGCGGCCGGGGCGACCCCAGGCAGGCGCTCGCCGTCGGCCAGGGCCAGGGCGATCGGGATGCGCATGTCGGGGACGCCCAGCTGTGCCTTGGTGGCCCCGTCTCGGAACTCCACCATCGAGTGGACGACCGAGCTGGGGTGGACAACCACGTCGATCCGCGAGTAGTCGATCTCGAAGAGGAAGTGGGCCTCGATGACCTCCAGTCCCTTGTTCATGAGGGTCGCGCAGTCGACCGTGATCTTGGGCCCCATGTGCCAGGTGGGATGCCGGAGGGCTTCCGCCGGGATGATGGCGGCGAAGGTGGCCGGGTCGCGCTCTCGGAACGGCCCGCCGCTTGCGGTCAGGATGAGCCGGCTGAC
>PLNE01000175.1 GCA_003141695.1 Candidatus Dormiibacterota bacterium | reverse complement strand
TCTCCGGTACAGGACACTAGCCGGCCGCCGATCAGGACCCGGGCAGGACGATCGGGCTCGGTGGAGCGGTGACCGCTGCGATGCTGTTCCAGTTGGAGAAGTCGGCGTGGCCGGCGCTCGATCCCGTGGCGGTGATCCGGACCGGGTAGGCGGGTCCCGAGGTCGCCACGGCCAGCACGCTGTCGCTGCCGTCGTCGACCATGACGACCCGCTGTCCTCCGATGGTCGCGGTCCCGCCGGCGGCCAGGGAGCCGTGGTGGGCGAGCTGCGCCGCGATGTCGGTGACCGAGGTCAGGTCGGTGAAGTCGGAGGACTCGGAGGGGGGCACCTCCACCCACCGACCGGCGAGCAGCGCCGACTCCACGCTGGAGATGCCGAAGTCGGTGGCGAGGGCGGTCTCCGGCCCGTCGATGTAAAAGGTGCCCTTGACGGCCAGCACCTGGATGGTGCTCCCGTCCAGGACAAAGGATCCGGCGAAGTCGCTCCCGTGCACCTTGAAGTCGAAGGTGACCAAGGATCCCGCGACCGCGACCTCGCCCGTCGCCTCGTACCCGCTCACGTGGGCGGTGGCGGACGCGGCTGCCTCGTAGATCTGAGCTGGTGTCTCGGATGCCAGGCCCCCGCTGCCGCAGGCGGCGGTCAGCGCGCCCGCGGCCATCGCGGCGGCCATCACCGCGGCGATGCGCTGGCGCATGGACGTCATCCCCTGGCAGGTCCGGCTCGGTGATGGGGAGGCACCTCCCCTCTGGCCACCGCTCGGGGCCGGAAGTGTACACAGTGCGCTCCGGCGGTGGACGGGCGCTCTCCCAGCCGCCGCGGCCACCGGTACACTGAAATGAATGGCCACCTTCCGCTCTCCGGCTCGCCTCCGCTGAGAGCCTTCCTCGCCGTCCCCGTCGGACCGCCCGCACACGGGCTGCTCGCCGCGCATGTCGAGAGGCTCCGCCAGCGGGTCGCCGGAGTGCGCTGGGTCGACACCGGCACCACTCACATCACCCTGCACTTCTTCGCTGAGCTGCCGCTGGATCGGATGGACGGGCTCCTCCAGACGGTCGGCGCCGCAGCGGCGCGGGAGCAGCCGTTCACGCTGCGGCTGGGCGGCCTGGGCAGCTTTCCCGGGGGGGCGCGGGCGCGGGTGCTCTGGATCGGGCTGGTCGAGGAATCCGCCGCCCTCGCCCGTGTGGTGGCCGCCGTGGGTGCCGCGGTGGCCCGGTGCGGCTTCGAGGTGGACCCCCGTGCCTTCCGTCCGCACGTGACCCTCGGCCGGCCGGCGCCGCATTTCGATCTGAGCGGTTGGCGGAGCGAGCGGGCCGCGCCCGTCGAACTGCCCGCGTTCGTCGCTGATCAGATCGTCCTTTACGAGTCCAGGAACGGGTACCACGTTCGGGAGCTGCTCCCGTTCGGGGTCGCCGCCGGGCGTCGCGGCACCGAGGCGGCGGTCACGACATGAGCGAGGATCAGCCGCGGTGGCTCCCGCTCTCCGATCTCCGCCTGCGGCGGAGCTACAAGTGGCGTGCCTATCCCGCCGACGTGATCCCGGCCTTCGTCGCCGAGATGGACGTCACCCTGGCCAGCCCGGTGACTCGCGCCCTCCAGGATGCCATCGCGGCCGGGGACACCGGCTATGCCACCCTCGACCCCGAGCTGGCTCAGGCCGTGGCGAGCTTTCAGCTCGGGCGCTTCGGCTGGCAGGTCGATCCCGCTGACGTCCGTCTGATCCCCGACGTCATGGCCGGGGTGACCGAGCTCCTGCGCCGCGCGGTGCCACCGGGGAGCGGGGTCGTCATCAATACGCCCGTCTATCCGCCTTTCTTCCACCACATCGGTGAGACGCGGTGCCGGGTGGTCGAGGCTCCGCTGGCGCGTGCCGGCAGTCGATGGGTGTTGGACCTCGACGCCGTCGAGGCGGCCTTCACCCAGGGTGCCGCCGTCTACCTCCTCTGCAATCCCCACAACCCGACCGGACTGGTGATGACGGAGGAGGAGCTGAGGCAGATCGCCGACCTTGCCGAGCGCTTCCGGGTCCTGGTGCTCGCCGACGAGATCCACGCGCCCCTCACCCTGGCCGGCGCCCGTCACATCCCCTTCCTCTCGTTGCCCGAGGCACAGGCTCGCGGCATCGCCCTGGTCTCCGCCAGCAAGGCGTGGAACCTTCCCGGTCTCAAATGCGCACAGCTGGTCGCCGCCTCCCCCGCGCTCCGCGCCCTGGTGCGCCGCCTGCCCGAGGAGCTCGTCTACGGCGCCGGCAACCTCGGCGTCATCGCCTCGATCGCCGCCTACCGCGATGGTGGGGCGTGGCTCGATCAGCTCCTGGTGCTGGTCGACCGCAACCGCCGGCTTTTCGCCGACCTCCTGGCGGACCGGCTCCCCGGGGTCGGCTACGTCCCACCCCAGGGCACCTACCTGGCCTGGCTCGACTGCGCCGGGCTGGAGCTCACCGGAGAGCCCGCCAAGGTGTTCCTCAAGAAGGGTCGGGTTGCCCTCCGACGCGGCCCAGACTTCGGCTCGGTGGGCACGGGGTGGGTCCGAGCAACGATCGCCACCGCCCCCGAGATCCTCGCCGAGATCGTCGAGCGGATGCGAGCGGCGCTGGCGTAGACGGATGGTACGGACTGCTGCCGGACCGACCCGGCCGGCGGCCTCGGTCGGGATCGACGTGGCCTCTCGGCCCGCCGGCACCGCAGCCGTCCCCGGCTCTCTGGACCGCCTGATCGACGTCGCCGGACGGACGGACGATCCTGTTGCCGTAGGCTGAAGCGCCGATGGAGACGGAGGCGAGAGAGCAGCGCTTCGTCTTCGGTGAGGCGGCCGAGCTGTACGACCGGGCCCGCGCCGGCTACCCCGATGCACTCATCGACGACGTGCTGGATTTCGTGCCGGGCCACGGGCGTCCGCTGCGCGCCCTGGAGGTGGGCGCGGGCACTGGAAAGGCCACCGTGGCGTTCGCCAACCGCGGCGTGGAGATCGTCGCGATCGAGCCGGATCCGGCGATGGGGGCGGTGGCGATGCGCCATTGCCAACCATTCCCCAGGGTGCGGATCGAGTGCACGACGTTCGAGGATTGGCCCGTCGAGGAGAGCGGATTCGACCTGCTGTTCTCGGCCCAGGCCTGGCACTGGGTGGATCCTTCGGTGCGGTATGTGAAGGCGGCCCAGGCGCTGTCTCCGGGTGGGACGCTAGCGCTCTTCTGGCACGAGACCCACTGGCAGGGTGAGCCCGTGCGAGACGAGCTCGACGCGCTCTACCGGCATCTGGCGCCCGCGCTGCACGCGCGCAACCCGGGGTTTCCCGGACTGAACCAGGGTGGCGAAGACGACGCGCTGTCTCGGGAGATCACCGAGACAGGCCTTTTCGCGGGCGTCATCACACGGGCCTACCCATGGTCAGCGAGCCTCACGGCGGAGCGTCTCGTCGAACTCCTTTGGAGCCAGTCGGATCACCGCCGCCTCCCCGAGGAGACGCGGAATCGGCTATTCGACGCTGTGCGCGCGGTCGTCGCCGGCCATGGCGGCGAGGTGGTGGTTCCGCATACCACCTTGCTGGCCATGGCCTGCCGCCGTTCGCCGTGACCCGCGACCGGGCTACTCCCCGCTGAAGCCCTGAGCGGTGGCCGTCGCGCGTCGCGTGTCAGGTGTCATCGGTCATGACCCGGGCGCGACCACTGCGCCGTCCGGTTGCAGCGACGAGCAGCCATCGGCGCCGGTGTGGACTGGTACGGCGGTCGTGATCTTCTGCCCCGACTCCACCGCGAGCAGTGGCGGAGCCGGCCTCGTGTTCACCACCGACGAGTGATGACCACCCTTGCACGACGGTTGACCCGGCTGATCGCGCTGCTTCTCCTCGCCGTGATGACCGGCTGCTCGGCGGGGAACCTCGGCACGGTCACCGGCGGGATCATCCCTTGCGCGGCGCTCGGATACTCGGGCGAGCCCCACTATGCCGCCGGCACCGTCATAGTCTTGGAGGGGCAGCTCCACTGGCGAAGCACCGGACCGGGGTCGTCGGTGGCCATCTTCCCGACGGCGGTGGTCGTCAACGAGCAGGTCGGGGTCGATGCGAGCTACGACTTCGTCCTGCCCGCAGGCGACTACCTTCTTCGCGCTCGCTTTCCGCCGCCCGCGAACGTCGAGCCATCGGTGTCGGTGACGGTTCACGCCGGACAGACGGACCACATCGACATCCCCAACATGTGCATCTGAAACGGGCGCCGCAGCCGCCCACCTAGAGTCGACGGCGTGAACGAGATCAGGGTCGTCCGTCTCCGACCCGTTGACTGGGCCGCATGCCGCGAGATCCGCCTGGCGGGACTCGCCGATGCTCCGAGCGCCTTCGGCTCAGACGTCGCCCGCGAGGAGGCGATGACGCCCGCGGATTGGCGGGCGCGGCTCACCCGGAGGTCCACCTTCGCCGCCAGCGCCCCTCACGGCCTGGTCGGCACCGCGGCCGGGATCCCCGGCGACGTGGCGGGCCACGCCGAGCTGGTCGGGATGTGGGTGCATCCCGGATGGCGGCGCCGGGGGATCGGCGGCCTCCTGGTGGGAGCGGTCATCGACTGGGCCGCTGCCCGGCCCTACCGAGCCATCGATCTCTGGGTCACGGTGGGCAACGACGCCGCCGAGGCGCTCTACGCCCGTCTCGGCTTTGTCCGCACCGGCGGCACCCAGCCGGTGCGCGAGAACGACCCCTCCCTGCTCGAACTGGAGATGACGCGGCCGCTCTGACGCGGCGGCTCGCCGGCGGGCGGGAGCAGCGTGTGACCGGTCTCCGTCCGGTGGCATGATCCACGCCGTGATCCGGCGTCTCCCGCTCATGGCGTGGTGCCTGGGGGCAGCGGCTCTGGCCTCCGGTTGCGAGGCGGCCAGCGTCCCCGCCGTCACCTACGCGCACTACACGGTGACGTGCTGCCAGAGTTCCGACGTCAACCAGCTCTACCATCCGGGCGAGGCGCTGGTGGTGCACTGGATCGTGAGCCCGAGCACGCGCACCGCCTCGGACGCCGCCATCACCCTGACCCTCAGCGTGACCCTCCAGGGAGCCTACGCCAGCGTGCCCACCCTCAAGATCGGGGGGCCGGCCGCGTACACGCTGCACGCCGCGGCGGTCACGACCACCGATCGCTCCCCGACCGCCCCGACGAGCGTCATTCAGCTTCCCGCGGATCTGCCTCCCGGCTACTACAACCTCGCGACCAAGGTCGCCATGCCCGACGACAACAGCGTGGGGGGAGCGAGCGTGGTCCAGGTGACCAGTTAGCCGCGGAGGACCCGCGTTGCCCTCAGCGCACGCGCGGCTCGGGCAGCTCCGTGTCGATCTCGTACTGCTCCAGCGCCGCCGCGACCTCGTGGCGGGGGATCTCCCCTGCGCGGGCCAATCCATCCAGCACCGCGACCNNGCCGAAGCCGTCGGTCCCCAGCGGGATGAACTCCTGGCGCACGAATCGGGCCACCTGGTCGGACACCGCCTTGACGTAGTCGGTGACGGCGATGATCGGTCCCGGACGCTCGCCGAGCTGCTCCGCGATGTGCGAGATGCGCGGCTCCCGCTCCGGGTGCAGCCGGTTCCACCGCTCCACCTCGAGGGCGTCGTTGCGGAGCTGCTGGTAGCTGGTGACGCTCCACACGTCGACCGCGACGTCGTGGCTCTCGGCGAGGCGCTCCTGGGCGGCGAGCGCTGCCGCCACCGCCGGTCCGCTGGCGAGGATGGTGGCCCGGTGCTCCTTCTCGATCGGCGCCGGCCGCAGCAGGTAGAGGCCGCGCAGGATGGCCTCCTCCACGCCCTCGGGCATCGGCGGCTGGACGATGTTCTCGTTGTAGAGGGTGAGGTAGTAGAGGGCGTCGCCGTCGTCGCGGCACATCCGCTGGATGCCGTCACGGAGGATCACCGCCAGCTCGTAGGCGTAGGCAGGGTCGTAGATGCGCACGTGGGGGAGGACCGAGAAGAGGAGCGGCGAGTGGCCATCCTGGTGCTGCAGGCCCTCGCCGTTCAGGGTGGTGCGTCCCGCCGTACCGCCGAGCATGAATCCGCGTCCGCGGGAATCGGAGAAGGCCCAGATCAGGTCCCCGACCCGCTGGTAGCCGAACATCGAGTAGTAGATGTAGAAAGGGATCATCGGCTCGCCGAAGGTCGAGTAGGCGGTGCCCGCGGCGGTGAAGGATCCCATCGAGCCCGACTCGGTGATGCCCTCCTCGAGCATCTGCCCGTCCTTCGCCTCGCTGTAGCTGAGCACCATCTCGGCGTCAACCGGCTCGTACTGCTGACCGTGGGCCGCGTAGATCTTGACCTCGCGGAAGAGCCCGTCCATGCCGAAGGTGCGCGCCTCGTCAGGGATGATGGGCACGATCCGCCGGCCGATGCTCTTGTCGCGGAGGAGGTTGCGGAGGATGGCGGTGAACGCGGCCGTGGTGGAGGCGGCGCGGCCTCCCGACCCCTTGAACGAGTCGTCCCAGGCGCTGTCATCCGGAGCGTCCAGCTTCTTGGAGATCACGTTCCGCCGCGGCACCGGCCCGCCCAGGGCGAGCCGCCGGCTCATCAGGTACTCGACCTCGGGTGACTTGGGCCCCGGGTGGTAGTAGGGGGGCAGGCCCTCGGATAGCTGCTTGTCGGTGATGGGCAGCTGGATGCGGTCGCGGAACGCCCGCAGCTCGGTCTCGGTGAACTTCTTGAGCTGGTGGGTGGCGTTGCGCCCCTCGAACTGCTGTCCCAGGGTCCAGCCCTTGATGGTGTGGGCGAGGATGACGGTGGGGATCTCCTTCTGCTCCACCGCCAGCTTGTAGGCGGAGTAGAGCTTGCGGTAGTCGTGGCCGCCGCGCCGCAGCCGAGGCAGGTCCTCGTCGGAGAGATGAGCCACCAGCTTGCGGAGGCGGGGATCGGGTCCGAAGAAGTGCTCGCGGATGTACGCGCCGGACTCGACGGCATACTTCTGGAAGTGCCCGTCGTTGGTGATGTTCATCTGATTGACCAGGACGCCGTCGGTGTCCTGGGCGAGCAGCGGGTCCCACTCCCTGCCCCAGATGACCTTGATGACGTTCCAGCCGGCGCCGCGGAAGATCGACTCCAGCTCCTGGATCACCTTGCTGTTGCCCCGGACCGGACCGTCGAGGCGCTGCAGGTTGCAGGAGATCACGAAGGTGAGGTTGTCGAGCCCCTCGCGCGCGGCGAGGGAGAGGGCGCCGATCGCCTCCGGCTCGTCGCATTCGCCGTCGCCGAGGAAGGCCCACACGCGCGACTGCGAGGTGTCGACCAGCTGACGGTTGTAGAGATAGCGATTGAATCGTGCTTGGTAGATCGCGTTGAGGGGCCCGATGCCCATGGAGACCGTCGGAAACTCCCAGAACTCGGGAAGGAGCCGTGGGTGTGGGTAGGAGCTGAGACCGCGTCCCGCCGTCTCGCGGCGGAAGTGGTCGAGCTGGTCCTTGGTGAGCCGGCCCTCGAGGAAGGCGCGGGAGTAGATGCCCGGGGCGGCGTGCCCCTGATAGAACACCTGGTCGCCCGGCCTGCCGTCGTCCTTGCCGCGGAAGAAATGGTTGAAGCCGACCTCGTAGAGGGAGGCCGACGACGCGTAGGTGGAGAGGTGGCCGCCGATGCCGTCGAACTTCTTGTTTGCCCGCGCGACCATGACCGCAGCGTTCCAGCGAACGATCCTGCGGATGCGTCGCTCCATCTCCTCGTCGCCGGGGAACCAGGGCTCCTCCTCGGGGGGGATGGTGTTGATGAACGCCGTCTGGACCATCGCCGGGATGCCGACCTGAAGGCGCTTGGCCCGGGCCAGCAGCTTCCCGATGACGTACCGAGCGCGGCTCGCGCCCTCTGTGGCGACCAGGTTGTCGAGTGATTCCAGCCACTCCGCGGTCTCGTCGGGATCGACGTCGGGGAGTTGCTGGAGAAAGGCGTCGAAGGTCATGAGTCCTCGCTGCGAGGGGGGTTTCTCGATCACCCCCTACCAAGAGACTACTCGACTTGGTGTCGAGCAGGACGCCGCCCAGCCCGGGTCTAGGAGCGCGTGGACCGCGTCTTGACGTGGGTCCGTGGCCGTGCGGGGTTGGCCTCGAAGCCGACCCCGCGCACCCGCGCCGCCTGCGCCGTCTTCCCCGCCTTGTGGAGCAGCTCCACCGCGGACTCCGCGGCGCCGGAGTTGACCGCGATGCCGATGTGAGCCTGGAGGGAGATCGGGACTTCGCGCTCGAGGACAAACGGTGCGCGCAGCGCACCCATCAGCCGCTCGGCCACGAGGCCGACATCCGCCGAGCTGTCGAGGTCGTCGAGAAGCGCGCCCAGCTGGTCGTCGCGGAGACGGGCGAGGGAGTCGGCTGAGCGGACCAGGCGCTGGAGCCGCTTGGCGACCTGCACCATCAGCCGGTCGCCGGCGTCGCCCCCCATCCCCTCCTTGACGGCCGTGATGGATCCGGCCAGGTCGATGACCAGGACCGCGACCGGGTGGACGTGCCGCGTCCGCCGGTGGAGGGCGTGTTCCACGCGATCGTGGAAGAGCATCCGGCTCGGGAGGTTGGTGAGGGGATCGCGGAAGGACGCGGCCGCGAAGATGTCCTGGTCGTTCTGGCCCGGGGTGACACCGCTGATCAGCTGCCCGTACTCCAGGCGGGCCAGGGCCAGCGCGGCGTGGGATGCGAGCTCCGCGATGGCACTCGCCTGGGTCGCGGGGAGGGGCACGGCGCCGAGTACGGCCAGCTCCCCGAGGAGGGTGCCGCCGGCCCGGAGCGGGATGCGGAGGACCACCGCCTCCTGGCTGTCCTCGGCGAGGAGCAGATGCCAGCCGCCGGAGCCCGAGGATGCGACCCGGACGGGGCTGTCCGGCGCCAGCGTGGCCGCCGCGGTGCGGATAGCCGCCGCCACCTCCCCCTCGCTGGCCGAGCGCACCAGCTGGAGTGCTGCCTCGGAGAGGGCATCAGCCCACTCCGTCCCACCCGCGGCGATGTAGGCCACCTCGGAGGCGTCGACCAGGGTGAGCGGGACACGCCGGTTCAGGGCGGCGACTTTACGTTGCACCTTCGTAGGCTAAACGCACTACACCGGTCAGACGCACCGGCATCATTCCCCTGTCATGGGTCGTGGTCGCTCTTCGAACAGCCCGTGAAGAGGACGCGGTAATCCGAACCGAAGTGTCACGCGTGCCCCACGCGGCAGGCCGCGTGGGGTCCCCCTTCTTACCGGGGCTCGCCGTCCCTCGGTGGCCCGGCAAAGCCGGTTGCTCGCCATTCACCGGGCCGTGGGGCCGCCGTCCCGCCATGACCTCGCTCGGCGGCAGGGCTGGCGCTGGGCCGCGTCCACCCTGCTGGTACCATCGCCAGACCCATGGACCAGGCGTCGCCGGCACCGTCCCCGCTCAACGACGGTCGCGCCGACGTCGCGGCGGCGGCCGACGCCCTTGCCGAGCGTCTCCCGGCGCGGCTCGCCCCCTTCGCCCGGATCGCCTACAACTACCTGTGGTCCTGGGACCCGGATGCCGAGGACCTCTTCCAGGCCATCGATCCCCAGCGCTGGGAGCTCTGCAACGGCAACCCGATCCGCCTTCTCACGGAGACCTCCTCGAAGGCGCTGCAGCGGGCGGTCGACGATGAGCTGCTGATCGGCCGCGCCGAGGCGATGCTGGGCCGGCTGACCGCCGACGTGGCGCGTCCGCCCATGGCGAGCCGGGCGTCCGAACGGCACCCCGTCGCCTTCCTCTGCGCCGAGTTCGGGATCCATCGGTCGCTGCCCATCTACGCCGGCGGACTGGGGGTGCTGGCCGGAGACATCCTCAAGGAGGCGTCGGACCTGGCCCTCCCCATGGTCGGGGTCGGCCTCCTCTACCGGGAGGGGTACTTCCTGCAGCGCACCGACGCGAGCGGGTACCAGCACGAGTACTGGCGGCCGGTGGACCCCGAGCGTCTCCCCGCCGCCCTGGTACTCGGGCCGGACGGCGTCCCGCTGACCGTCCCGGTGCCCCTCCGCGGCCGCGAGGTGGTGGTCCAGGTCTGGCGCGTGGAGGTGGGCCGGACCCCGCTCTACCTCCTCGACGCCGAACGGCCGGAGAATGGCCGAGTCGACCGCTGGATCACCGGCCGTCTGTACGTCGCCGACCGGGCGATCCGTCTCGCCCAGTACGCGCTGCTCGGGATCGGGTCGGTGCGGGCTCTGCGGGCCATGGGGATCGACCCCTGCATCATCCACCTCAACGAAGGACACGGCGGGCTGGCCCCCCTCGAGCTGGCCCGCACCGAGATGCTCGCCGGGCACGACCGCTCGACCGCCTTCGCGCTGGCTCGCGAGAGGACGGTCTTCACCACCCACACCCCGGTGGCAGCGGGCAACGAGGGGTACGACGTCTCAGAGGTCCAATCAGTCCTCGGTGACTACCCCTCCCAGGTCGGCCTCGACGACGCCGGTTTCCTCCAGCTGGGACGGACCCAACCGGACAACCCCCACGAACCCTTCGTGATGACCCCACTCGGGATCAAGATGAGCCGGTTCGCCAACGGCGTCAGCCGGCGCCATGGCGAGGTGGCGCGCCAGATGTGGCGGCCTCTCTTCCCCGAGCGCCCCGCCGACACCGTCCCCATCAGCCACGTCACCAACGGGGTGCACATCCCCACCTGGATGGGCACTCCGATGCGCCGTCTGCTGGACCGGCACCTCGGCGAGGGGTGGGTCGAGCGGGCCTCCGATCCCGCGACGTGGAAGGCGGTCGAGGGGATCCCTGACGCGCAGCTGTGGGAGGTGCGCAACGCTCAGCGCGCCGCGCTCGTCGAGATGGCCCGCGACCGCACCATCGCCAACCGCCTCGACCGCAGCGACCCTCGAGAGTACGTGGAGGCGGCGGAGCGGGGCCTCACCGAGCACGCGCTCACCATCGGCTTCGCCCGGCGTCTCGCCACCTACAAGCGGCTCTACCTGCTCTACACCGACCCTCAGCGGATCCGCGACGTGCTCGACGGCGACTCCCGTCCCGTCCAGTTCCTGCTGGCCGGCAAGGCGCATCCCAGCGACGAGGAGGGCAAGCGCTCCCCCCAGGGCGTCTTTGCCCTCAAGAACGATCCCCGTTCGGCCGAGCGGATCTCCTTCCTGGACAACTACGACCTCGCCATCGCGCTCCAGATGGTCGGCGGCTGCGACCTCTGGATCAATCTGCCCCGCCCGCCACTGGAGGCGAGCGGCACGAGCGGGATGAAGGCCGCCATGAACGGCGGGCTCAACCTCTCCACACTGGACGGCTGGTGGGCGGAGGGATTCGACCTCACCAACGGCTGGGGGCTGCCGGGCGATATCGCCTTCGACACCCACGTCCAGGACCAGCGCGACGCCGCCGTCTTCTTCGACGTCCTCCAGAACGAGGTCGTGCCCCTCTTCTACGACCGCGGTGCGGACGGCGTCCCCCACGGCTGGATCGCCATGGTCAAGCGCTCCCTGATGAGCATCGGCCCGCAGTTCTCGGCGACGCGAATGCTCCTCGACTACGTCGAAGAGGCGTACGAGCTGCTTTAGCGCGCCCGGCGGTCGCTGCCGTCAGCGGGTCACGTCGCTCGCGGTCACCTCGAGCAGCCGGCGAACCCCGGCTCTGGGACCCTCGGGGTGGCCGAACACGGACGTGCCGGCGACCATGACCGTGGCCCCGGCTGCGGCGCAGATCGCGGCGTTGTGCGCCTCGACGCCCCCGTCCACCTCCAGCTCGACCTCGACCCCCTGGGCGTTGATCTCATGGCGCAGTTCCGCGACCTTGGCCAGGGCGCGGGGGATGAGGGACTGGCCGCCGAAGCCGGGGTCGACGGTCATCACCAGGGCCAGGTCCATGACGTCCAGGACGTCGTAGAGGCTCTGGGCCGGGGTGCTCACGTTGATCGCCCCGCCGGCGCGGCAGCCGAGGGCCCGGATGTTCACCAGCGTCCGGTGGAGGTGAGGGCAGGCCTCCCAGTGCACCGTCATGGCGTCGGCGCCGGCCTCGGCGAAGGTGCGGAGATGCCGGTCGGGCTCGCGGACCATCAGGTGGACCTCGAAAGGGAGATCGGTCTCACCCCGGAGCGCCCGGAGGGTGTCGGTCCCGAAGGTGAAGTTGGGCACGAAGGCGCCGTCCATGACGTCGATGTGGAGGCGGTCGGCACCACCCCCCTCCAGGGCGTGCACCGCCTCCGTCAGCCGTCCGAAATCGGCGGCGAGCAGCGAGGGGGCGATCACCACACCGTTGAGGCATCGCGGCCACGTGCGGGGCATGGCCGCAGAGTACGCGAACTTGCGCGGCAGGTGGTGGCCAGGTCGCCGCTCAGCGCGGGGGTGGCAGCTCTCGCGACAGCCCGCTCGATGGGACTTGACACGACGACAGAGCTAATTCTATTCTTCCATTTCACTATGGAACTAGTGAATTGATACATCTCAGGCTGGACACCGGGTCGGCGATGCCCGCCTACGCGCAGCTCGTCCTCCAGGTGAGGCGTGCCGTGCTGCGCGGGGTGCTGGTGCCCGGGGACCGTCTCCCGACGGCACGCGAGGTGGTCGCGTCCCTGGCCATCAATCCCAACACCGTGCTCAAGGCGTATGCCCAGCTGGAGCACGAGGGCATCACGTACAGCCGCCCGGGGCTCGGCACCTTCATCGCCGACACCGCCCCCGCGCCCGTGTCCGCGACCGAGCAGCGGAGGCTGGGTCCCGCTCTCGCGTCCTGGGTGGAGAGAGCCCGTGCTGCCGGTCTGAGTGGCGAGGCCGTCTGGTCTCTCGTCGATTCCGCCATCGAGAACGCATATGGGGTGCACGTCCCATGACATCGGCGATCCGCACCACCGCCCTGGGCAAGCGATACGGGCGTCAATGGGCCCTCCGCGATTGCTCTCTCCAGGTCCCGGCGGGGAAGATCACCGCCCTGGTCGGTCCCAACGGAGCCGGCAAGACCACCCTGCTCAAGCTCGCCATGGGTCTGCTCGCCCCCTCTGCTGGGGAGATCGAGGTGCTCGGGCAGTCGCCCCAGCGCGAGCCCGCCCTGGTCCTCGCCCGGGTCGGCTACGTAGCACAGGAGCGCCCCCTCTACCCGCGGTTCACCGTGTCGGACATCCTCCGGATGGGGCGGGAGCTCAACTCCCGGTGGGACGGCGCGGGCGCGCGCGAGCGGCTCGTCAAGCGCGACATCCCCCTCGACCGGCAGGTCCGGAGGCTCTCCGGCGGAGAGCAGGCGCAGCTCAGCCTGGCCCTGGCGCTGGGCAAGCGTCCTGACCTGCTGCTCCTCGACGAGCCCGCCTCGTCGCTCGACCCCCTCGCCCGGCGTGCGCTCCTCACCGAGCTGGTCGATGCGGTGGCAGCCGATGGCATCACCGTCCTGCTCTCCTCCCACCTGATCGCCGACGTCGAGCGCGTCTGCGAGCACCTGGTGATCCTCTCCCGGGGGCGGGTCCAGCTCGCCGGCGACATCGACACCCTGCGCGAGGAGCACCAGATGATCGTCGGCCCGCGCATCGATCCGGCAGCCGCGGCCGCGGACCCCGCGGTGGTCTCGGCGCATCACGCCGAGCGCGAGAGCGCACTCCTCGTTCGGTGTCCCGGCAAGGTCCCGCCGGACGGCTGGCGCACCGAGCCGCTCTCGCTGGAGGACCTGGTGCTCGCCTACCTGGAGAACCCGGCTGCCGGCTCGCCGGCTCCCGTCGCGGCGGCGGAGGTGGGCTCCTGATGGGCTGGCTGACCTGGCGGCAGCACCGTGCTGAGGCGGCGGCCATCCTCACCGTACTGGTCGCCCTCGCGGTGGGCGTGCTGCTCCTGACCCTCGCCGGCTCGGGCATGCTCGCGACCCTCTCCCGCGGTTGCGCCGCCGGGGTCTGCACGACCAACTTCGCGCTCTTTTTCCAGAGCGGGCTGTTTGAGGGCTGGACTCTGGTCATGGTGGCGGTCATCGCCGTCCCGGTCGTCTTCGGCGTGTTCGTCGGCGCCCCGATGATCGCTCGCGAGCTGGAGCACGGCACCCAGTTCGTGGCCTGGTCCCAGGGGGTCACCCGGCGCCGATGGTTCGTCTCGCGGGTGGGCCTGGTGGTGCTCAGCTCCGTGGTCGGGGCGGCGATCCTCGCCGCCATCGCGCAGGGCTGGTTCGCGGTGCAGCGGGACCTCGTCAACTCGAACGCGGTCGTGGGCGGCTTCACGTTCTGGGACGGATTCGACATCGCGCCGCCCGTCGTCATCGCCTACACCCTCTTTGCCCTGGCCCTCGGCGTGGCCGCCGGGGCCGCCCTCCGTCGCACGGTGCCCGCGATGGCCCTCACCCTGGCCGCGTACATCGCGGTGAGGGTCCCGCTCGCCCAACTGGCCCGCTGGCGGTATCTGCCGCCGGTCACGGCCCGGTTGTCCGACGGAGGCCAGTTGGTCTCCGTCGCATCCCTGCCCGGCCCCTCCGACTGGCAGCTCACGTCCTACCCGCCGACATACGTTGACGCCGCCGGCCACGCCCTGAACGCCTCATCCGTCAACCGGCTTCTCGAGCAGTGCAGCGGAGGTTCGCCATCCGCTGCTCCGACCTGCCCGAGCGCTCTCAACGGGGTCTACACGCTCCTCCAGTACCAGCCGGCCTTGCGGTTCTGGCTGTTCCAGGGCATCGAGGCTGCCATCTTCCTGGTGCTGGCCGTGGCGCTTCTCGCTCTGGCATACCGCTTGGTGATGAGGCTGCGATGACCGAGAAGGCTCGCGCATGACCTGGCTCACCTGGCGCCTGCATCGTTGGGAAGCGGCACTCGGGTTGGCCTTGCTGATCGCGTTCGGCGTCGGCGTGCTCCTGCTCACGCTCCTGGGGTCGCATCTCCTGGCGCAGATTGCCGGGGCCTGCCCCCCCTCCACCATCAGCGGCAGCGCGACCGCCGTCAGTGGCAGCGCGACCGCGAACATCGCGGCCTGCTCGGAGTTGGCGGCAGAGTACCAGAGCGGCTTCCTGGTCGGCTGGCAGTGGGTCCTCATCGTAGGCATCGTCCTCCCCGTGCTGGCGGGAGTCTTCGTTGCCGCCCCGCTGGTCGCGCGGGAGCTGGAGAAGGGCACCCACCTGGTGGCGTGGGCACAGGGGGTCACCCGGCACCGCTGGTTCCTCGCCCGGGTGGGGCTGGTCGCCGCGGCCGCGGTGGTCGGCGCGGCGCTGCAGGCCGCCATCGGCCAGGGCTGGTTCGCCATGCAGCGCGGCGTGGGCGGCGGCGGGTTGGGGGGCCCGAGCCTCTGGGAGGGCTTCGAGATCGGGCCTCCGGTCGTCATCGCGTACACCCTCTTCGCCATCGCCCTGGGGGTGGCCATGGGGGCTGCCATCCGCAGGACGGTGCCGGCCATGGCCGCCACCCTTGTCGGGTTCGTCGTGGTCCGGGTCGCCGTCGGCGTGTTCGCCCGCCGAAGCTACCTGCCTCCGCTAACGGTTCGAGAAAGCATCCTCGGCTCGTCCATCTCCCTCGTCCCGGGCGGCTCCGGGAGCGGCTCCACCTTCAACCCGGTGTCCGATTGGCTGCTCAACCTCGGCATCGGAAACTACATGAACGCCGCCGGGCACCCGGTGAGCAGCGCCACGGTGAGCCAGCTCCTCGGACAGTGCACCTACCCCGATGACGGGGGCGCACCCACCTGCCCTGCGGCTGCGAACGGGATCGTCCAGCTTCTGTCGTACCAGCCCGCCTCCCGCTTCTGGCTCTTCCAGGGCGTCGAGACGGCCATCTTCGTGGTGCTGGCGCTGGCGCTCTTCGCCCTCGCATACCGCCTGGTGATGCGGATGAGGTGACGTGCGGCGCCGACCTGGATCATGGCCGCCCCGTGACTTCACAATGGGGGCGTGCAGGTGATCGTCGACCGCGCCCACCAGCACCTCGCGGACGCGGCCCGCATCTGGGCTGAGGCCACCGCCGCCCGAGACGGAGATGCTGAGGTCGCGTCGCTGGAGGTCTCCGGCGATCGGATTCACCAGGCTCTGGACGCTTCCCCGCAGTCGCTGCTTCTGATCAGCGTCGACGAGAGGGGATCTGTGGTCGGCTTTGCCACAGCCGCGCCCCGATCGCCGGGGGATGAGACGACCGCCGAGCTGAGGTACATCGGCGTCCGGCCCGACGCGTGGGGACGGGGTGCCGGCTCCAGCCTGCTGCTCTCCGCCGCTGCCCTCCTCCGCGAGGCCGGCTTCGCGAGGGCCGTCCTCGAGGTGTATGCGGACAACGCGCGGGCGGTCCGCCTCTACGAGAAGCTGGGTTGGCACCGAATCGGTGCGGGGCATCCGCATGGCGTCTCGGGGCGCTTGCTCGAGGACTACAGCCTGGACCTCTGACGGCGCGCACTCGATCCGGACGCCGCTCTGTGCCGCCGCCGCCGCCCGGCCTCGCACGGACGGGCTGAGCGGAGGCGGCGCTAACATCCGAAGCGAACGCGCCGAGCCCTGCGCTGGGCAAGGTGCCCGGCGCATGTCGTCCGCCGGGGCGGTCACCTGGAGAGAACCGAGCATGGGTAACCAGCCCCTTGACCCCTCGCAGCCGGGCGGCGTCCCGCCGCAGCCCGGACAGTTCCCGGGCTCCTCCGACCCGGGGGCGGGGTGGGCCCCTCCCGGCTGGGGATCGCAGGGGGCACCGGGCGCCACGCCGCCGGGGTGGGGCTCGCCCGGCGCTCCCGGTGCGATGCCTCCGGGGTGGGGTGCGCCTCCGCCATCGCCGCCCTCCCCCTGGGGTGGTCCCGGCTCCTCGGGATGGTCCGGCCAGTACCCGCCCCCCGGCGTGCCGTCGGGCAACCGGACGGGGAAGGTCATCGCGGTGTTCCTGGGCGTGATCCTGATCGCTGCCGCGGTTGGCATCCCTGTCGTCCTGCTGACCCGGCAGAGCCCGGCGGTTCAGGCGGCCGCGACGTACAAGCAGGCGATGCAGGCGGGCGAGAAGTCGGCCGGTTTCCAGTACGTGGACACGTGGACCGGCGGCGGATCGACCGCGACGTTCTCCGGGGTCGCCGGGCAGCGCGACGGCATCCAGACGGTCACCCAGACGACCGACTTCGGCAACGAGCAGTTCGAGGTCGTGCTCGCCCCCGACCAGACCGTCTACATCGAGGGCAATCTCGCCGCCCTGCAGGACCAGCTGGGCCTCTCTGCGAGCGGGGCGGCCGGCCTTGCCGGTAAATGGATCTCCGCGCAGAGCGGCGACGCGCCCTACCAGGATCTCGAGGTGGGTCTCACCGTCAGCTCCGCGCTGCCCGAGGGTGAGCTCACCCCCACCTCGACCGGGCAGGTCACGGGAGCCGGGGGGGCGACCCTCACCCGGATCGAGGGTACCGTGTCCGATCCGAGCGGCGCCGGCCACCTCGACATCTCGCCGAGCTCCGACCTCCCCGTCATCTTCGTGGCGTCGGCCAGCGACGGCAGCTACACGGAGACTATGACCTTCACGGAGTGGGGAACAGCGCCGTCTCCGACCGTGCCCGCGAGCGCGGTCGCCTGGTCCACCCTGACCACCTCCGAACCGCCCGACGGGTACGGCAGCGGCGAGACCCCCACCCCGGCACCCACCGCGACGCCCAGCCCGTCCGGGGTCGGCTCCGCCGCCTGAACCGCTCCGGTTCCGCGGGCGAATCCCTTCCGGCGGCGCCGGCTCAGAGGCTGCCTGCCGCCGCGGTGTCCATGAACCAGCGCAGCTCCCCGTCCGGCGGCCGGACGCCGGCGGCGGGGACGCGCCCCTCCACCACGCCTCGGAGCGCCTCCCCCTTGGCCGGACCGGTCACCAGGAAGGCGACGTGGGCGGCGGCGTTGAGCACCGGGTAGGTGACGGTGATGCGGTCAAAGGGGGAGTAGTCCGCCCGGCTCCGCACCGCCCAGCGGTCGCGGACCTGGAGCGCCGGGTCGCCGGGGAAGAGCGAGGCGGTGTGCCCGTTCTCGCCCAGCCCGAGGAGGATGCAGTCCAGCCGCGGCGCTGATCCGGTAGTGGCGGTGTGGCAAGTTGATGCCAGGATGGACGAATACTCGGCGGCGGCGGCGTCCAGGTCGGAACACTCCGCCTCCATCCGGTGGATGAGCTCCGGCCTCACCGGCACTAGGTCGAGCAGTGCCTCCCGCGCCATCCGGCAGTTGTTGGCCGGGTCGTCGGGAGGGCAGGCCCGCTCGTCGCCGAAGTAGACCTCCCACCGCCCCCAATCCGTCCGCTCCCGGTGAGGGGTCACCGCCAGCACTTGGTAGAGGGTCCGCGGCGTGCTGCCTCCGGCGAGCGCGATCCGGAAGCGTCCGCCACCTGAGATCGCCGCTCCGGCCATCTCCACGATCCAGCCGGCGGCGGCGGCCGCCACCCCCGCCGGGTCGTCCCGCACGGTCAGGGCACCGGGAAGCCGGCCGACATCGCTCAAGGCCGCCGCCACTCCCGGCCGTCCCGGCGCATGAACGCGTCGGCCTCGGCAGGGCCCCAGGTGCCGGCCTCGTAGTTGGGGCAGTCGATGCGATCCGGGGGGTGGGTGCGCCAGCCGTCGAGGATGGCGGTGCACACCCGCCAGGCCTCCTCCACCTCGTCCTCGCGGGCAAAGAGGGTGGCGTCGCCGAGCATGCAGTCGAGGAGCAGCCGCTCGTAGGCGTCGGGAGAGGCGCGCTGGAAGCTGGAGCCGTAGAAGAAGTCCATGTTCACGCTCTCGATCCGCATCGCCTGGCCGGGGACCTTGGCCCCGAAGCGGAGCGTGATCCCCTCGTCCGGCTGGATGCGCAGGAGCAGCTGGTTGGGGGCGATGCCGTCGGGTGGCGGCATGCCTCCCGGCATGGCCCGGTGGCCCGCGAAGGGGGAGTGGGGCACACGCCGGAATTGGATCGCAATCTCCGTCGCCCGGCTGGGCAGATGTTTGCCGGTGCGCAGGTAGAAGGGGGTGCCGGCCCACCGCCAGTTGTCGATGTCCAGCTTCATGGCGACGAAGGTCTCGCGCAACGACTCCGGGTCGACCCCCGGCTCCTCGCGATATCCGTGGACGGGCGTGCCGTCCACGGCCCCCGCCGCGTACTGACCGCGAATCGTGTGCAGCAGCGCGTCGTCGGGATGGATCGGCCGGATCGCGCGCAGCAGCTTGACCTTCTCGTCGCGTACCGTCTCCGCCTCGAAGTTGCTGGGCGGCTCCATCCCGATGATGGCGGCGAGCTGCATCACGTGGTTCTGGATGATGTCGCGGAGCGCGCCCGTCTCCTCGTAGTAGGAGCCGCGTCCCTCGACCCCGAGGGTCTCGGCGACGGTGATCTGGACGTGATCGATGTAGCGCCGGTTCCAGATCGGCTCGAAGATGCCGTTGGCGAACCGGAAGACCAGGATGTTCTGGACCGTCTCCTTGCCGAGGTAGTGGTCGATCCGGAAGATCTGAGGCTCCCCGAAGGCCGAGTGCAGCGTGGCGTTGAGCTCGCGGGCGGTGGCGAGGTTGTGCCCAAACGGCTTCTCGGTCACCAGCCGCCGGAAGCCGCTGCCCTCCTCCTCTCGGCTCATCCCCTCGCGCAGCAGCCGCTCCGCGAGCTGGGCGAAACCGCTCGGCGGGATCGCGAAATAGTAGATGCGGTTTCCCGCGGTCCCCCGCTCACGATCTGCGCTCTCCAGGGCCCGTTTAACCCCGTCGAGGCCGCCGTCCCGATCCGAGAAGGAGGCGTAGTGGAGCCCCCCGGCGAACCGGCTCCAGACCTCCTCGTCCAGCCGGAGCCGGGCGAATCGCGTGACGGCGTCCCGCATGGCCGTGCGAAACTGATCGTCGGTCAATTCGCTGCGGCCGGCGCCGATCACCGTGAAGTGCTCGGGGAGGAGGCCGTCGACAGCCAGCGCGTAGAGGGCGGGGACCAGCTTTCGCTTGGTTAGGTCGCCGGTCGCACCGAAGATGACCAGCGCCGCAGGTGGCGGCGCCGGCAGCCGGCCGGGCTCCGCGGCCGGATCCTCGGTCACCACCGCGTCCACCGTTCGGACGGTCTCGCTTGCATCTGTCGCCATCAGCGACGCTCCATCACCGGGGGCGGCGGTCAGGGGGCCGACGAACCCGCGGCCTGGCGCAGCGACCGGGCCAGCTGCTCCAGCCGGCCGTCCAGGTTGCCCTCGAAGTGGAGACGGATCACCCGCCGGCCGTGGCTCCGCAGCGATTGCAGATCACCCGCGGCCTGGGCTCGCTTGAGCACCGAGAAGGTGAACGGTTTGCCGGGGATGGAGGCGTCGACGGTGTCTTCGCTGGTCACCTGGATGAACACGCCGGTGTTCGGCCCGCCCTTGTGGAGCTGCCCCGTGGAATGCAGGAACCGCGGGCCGAACCCCATGGTGGTGGCCACCCGGTAGCGATCCCGGATCGCGGTGCGGAACTCCTCCAGCGCCCCCTCGTTGGCGTTGTTGGGGTCGACGTACGCCATGATCGCGACGTAGTCCCCCGGACGCGCCTCGCCGAGGTGGGCGAGCAGCGCCTGCTCCACCGAGGCCGCGGGTCTCCCCCCGTAGACGGTCGCTCCGTCGCCGGACGCGGCAGGTGCCTCCTCGGGCAGGCTCCCGCTCTTCTCGTAGGCCGCCAGCACGCTGCCGGTGTTGTCCTTCGACTCCTTGACGTTGGGTTCGTCGAAGGGGTCGATCTGGAGCGAGACCGCCGCCACCGCGGTGGCGAACTCCCAGCGGAAGAACTCGGCGCCCAGGTCGTAGGCGTTCCGCATCTCCAGGACCAGCAGTGGAAGCCCGGCCGCTACCAGGGCCTCGTCCTGCATGTCCACCTGGGAGGGTTCGTCACCGAGGCGGAGCAGGACGAAGAGGCGGTCGTCGCCGTAGACGCCGGGCTTGCCCACCGGCTCCTCCCCGATGGGGATGTAGCCCTTGCCCTCCTTGCCGGTGGATTCGGCGATCAGCTGCTCCGCCCAGAGGGAGAAGCCGGTGATCTGAGGTGGCGCGAGGATGGTGACCTTGTCATGGCCCGCGGCGTGGGCGAGGCTCAGCGCGCTGCCCAGCTCCAGCCCCCAGTTCCGTTCGGGCGGTGTCGTGGCCGCGCAGGCCGCCCGCATGGCGAGGGCGCGGTCGAGGAGGAGCCCGACGTCCAGGCCCATCACCGCAGCCGGCACCAGGCCAAAGAGCGAGAGCGCGGAGTAGCGGCCCCCGATGTCGGACGGGTTCTCGAAGAGACGCCGGAAGTGCCGCTCCGTGGCCAGCTCGGCCAGGGGGGTGCCGGGGTCGGTGATGGCGATGAAATGCTTGCCGGGCTCGGTGGCACCGGATGCGGTCACCGCCTCCCAGAAGTGGGCGAGGTGTGAGGAGGTCTCGAGCGTGGTCCCCGACTTGCTGGCGACCAGGAAGAGGGTGCGACGGATGTCGAGTTGCCGCTCCAGGTTCACGATCGCCTCNNAGCTCGACCAGCTCAGCCACCCGCCCGCGCATCGTGAGCGGGACGTCGAGCCAGCCCAGCCGGTTGCCGATCACCGCCGCGTGGGCCGCGTCGCCCGGCTTCCAGAGGTCGGGGTCCCGGGCCCAGATCCGCTCGGCGACCCGGGCACGCGCGCTCTCGGCGACCGCGTCGGCGAGGCTGGGCCCTGCGAGCTTCAGGTGCGAGCTCGTCTGCTTGCCCACCCCGGCCTGGATGATCTCCAGCTTCTCCCCGATCCTGGCGATCAGCTGGTCATACGACGCCGCGAACGATGCGACCCCGGCGACGAGGAGGTCCTCGGTCACCTTCTCCACGCTGATCCCCGCCGACTCCAGCCCCGTGATCACGTGTCGCGCACCGTCGAGGTCGTCACGCACCGTGTCGCCCCTCACGGCGCCGTGGTCGCGGAAGGCCTCGATGGTCGCCGGAGGCATGGTATCGACGGTGTCCGGGCCAATCAGCGCCTCGGCGTAGAGCACGTCCCGGTACTTGGGGTTCTTGGCGCTCGTGCTGGCCCACAGCGGCCGCTGCAGCGGGGCGCCGGCCTCGCGCAGCGCGGCGAACTCCTCGCCGCGGAAATGCCGCTCGAAGGTCGCGTAGGCGAGGCGGGCGTTGGCGATCGCCGCCTTGCCGAGCAGGCTCCCGAGCTTCGCGGGGTCGCCGCCCGTCGTGAGCCGCTCATCGAGCAGGGGGTCCACCGCGGTGTCCACCCGGCTCACGAAGAAGGAGGCCACCGAGTGGACGTCCAGCGATTGGCCCGCGGTGTGGCGCCGCTGCAGGCCGCCGATGTAGGCGGCGATCACCTTCTCGTAGGCGGAGAGGGCAAAGATCAGGGTCACGTTGACATTGACCCCGGCGGCGATCAGCTCCTCGACCGCGGGGATGCCCTCGGGGGTCGCCGGGACCTTCACCATGAGGTTTGGCCGGTCGACCCGGTGCCAGTACTCCTTGGCGGTCCGGACGCTTCCGGCGGTGTCGTGCGAGAGGGGAGGGGGCAGCTCCAGGCTGACGTAGCCGTCGGCGCCCCCGGTGCGCTCGTACACCGGGCGCAGGGTGTCCGCCGCGTGCTGGATGTCGCGGATGGCGAGCCGCAGGAAGACCTCATTGGGGTCGTTGACCCCGTGGCCGAGCAGCTCGTGGATCTGCTCGTCGTAGTGGGTGCCGTCAGCGATCGCCTTCTCGAAGATGGTCGGGTTACTGGTCAGTCCGGTGACGTTGTCCTCGGCGATCAGCCGGGTCAGCTCGGAGCCGATGACCAGCTCCCGGCTGATGTAGTCGAGCCACACCGACTGGCCGCGCTCGGCCAGGAGCAGGAGCGGGTTGAGGGTGGGCATCGGTGTCACTGGCCTCCTGCGCTGGTGGTGGCGGCGTGGCGGGCCGCCTTGACGATCCCGTCGGCATCGATCCCCTCGGCGGCCAGCAGGTCGGCGGTCTTGCCGCTACCGGGGACGTCGCGGACCGCCAGGTGGAGTATCCGGGGCGGGTGGTCGCCGGCGAGTGCCTCCATGACCGCGGCCCCGAGGCCGCCCTCGGGGTAGTGGTCCTCGACGACCACCAGGGTCCCACCGCAATCGCGTGCGGCCTCGGCCAGCACGTCGGTAGCGATCGGCTTCACCGAGTAGCAGTCGATGACCCGGATGTGGATACCCTCCGCCGCGAGCCGGTCGGCGGCGGCCAGCGCGCTGTGCAGCGTGACCCCGGCGGCGACCACCGCGGCCCGGTCCTCATCGCTGCGGCGCAGCACCTTGGCGCCGCCGATCGGAAAGGCCTCAGCGTTGTCGTAGATCACGGGATAGGCGTTGCGGGTGGTCCGGATGTAGACGACCCCGGTGCGGTCGGCCATCTCCGCCACCAGCTTGGCGGCGCTCACCGCGTCGGCCGGGTAGAGGACCGTCGAGCCCTGGATGGCTCGCAACGACGCCAGGTCCTCGAGGGCCATCTGGGAGGGCCCGTCGGCGCCGATCTCGCTCCCGGCATGCGAGCCGGACAGCCGGATGTTGGCCCGGGAGATCGCCGCCATCCGGATGAAGTCGTAGGCCCGCGAGAAGAAGGCTGCGAAGGTCGAGGCAAAGGGTACGTAGCCGCGCACCTGGAGGCCGACCGCCGCCGACACCAGCTGCTGCTCGGCGATGTACATCTCGAAGAAGCGATCCGGGAACGCCTTCTTGAACTCGTCGGCGTGCGTCGAGTTGCTCACCTCGCCGTCCAGGACGACCACCTCCGGGCGGGCGCCGAGGGCGACGAGGGCGTCCCCGTAGGCCTTGCGGGTCGCGACCATCGCCCCGAGGGCGTAGGTGGGGAGGGTGACCTCAGCCGCCTGGTGCCGGATCGCCGGGGTGCCGCGATCGGGCTTGCGCACCTCGATCCGCAGGTCGTGCTCCTCGCCGAGCTGGTCGATCGCCCGCACCGCCATGTCCGGGGGCAGAACCACGCCGTGCCATCCCTCCTTGTTCTCGATCTCCGAGAACCCCTTCCCCTTGATCGTCTTGGCCAGGAT
>PLNE01000198.1 GCA_003141695.1 Candidatus Dormiibacterota bacterium | reverse complement strand
GCAGATCGGTTGATGCGAGCCGATCTCTTCACCGGCTTCGGCCTGCGCACACTGTCCAGTGACCACCCCTCGTATGATCACCACTCGTACCAGCGAGGGTCCGTCTGGCCACACGACACCATGATCGCCGCAGCTGGAATGCGCCGCTATGGGCGTGACGAGGAGGCCTGGCGTCTCATCGACGGCATTCTGGAGGCCGCCTCGGCATTCGACGGGTTCCATTTGCCAGAGCTCTTCGCGGGGTTGCGGCGGCAGCCGCTGGACGCACCGGTCCCCTATGAGCATGCCAATGTGCCCCAGGCATGGGCGGCGGGCTCTGTCTTTCACGCTGTCCGCATCCTTCTCGGGCTCGAGCCCGACATTCCCAACGGCCGCCTCTACCTGAACCCAGCCCTGCCGCCGTGGTGCCGGGAGCTGGTGCTCGACAACCTGCGTGTCGGCGGCCAGCGGATCACCGTCGAGGCGCGGCGAAGAAGGGATGGAACCTCGGCCGTCGAGGTGCGCGGACAGCTGGGACGACTTCAGGTCGTCCACGGCCCGCCCCCGTGGTGGCGCACCGAGGAGTGACTCCGCCAGGACCATCCCAGCGATCCGGGCTTGGGACTTACTTCCCGCCGACCTCGGACTCCCCCAACGAGAGCGGGGCTCGGCGGCGGTTGGCACCGTGCAGTCAGGCGATGGCGGGCTCCGTCGCGCTCGCCGTGATGCTGGTCGGCGTCGCCCACTCGGCGATCGCCCGCTCGTAGACACGGAGATAGCGGTCCGCCATCCGGCGAGGGTCGAACTGAGCCCGCGCGTGGGCGGCGCACTGCTCCGGGTCGACGCGGTCCGCCTGAGCAACGGCGCGCACCATCTCCTCAACGTCTGCTACCAGGAACCCCGTCTTCCCCGGCGTGATCAGCTCCGGCGCGGCCCCGCGCGGAAAGGCGATGACCGGGGTTCCGCTCGCCATCGCCTCGGCCATGGAGAGGCCGAACGGCTCGTCCCACTGCAGCGGGGCCAGGAGCGCGGATGCCGTGGCCAGGAGACGGGTCTTCTCCTCCCCGGAAACGTCGCGCAGGTAGGTCACCCGGTCGCCGTCGACGGCGGGCGCGATCTGGCGCTCGTAATACTCGGCACCCTCCGGCGTCGCCTCGATCTTGCCGGCCAGCACCAGCCTCCGGCCGGCGCGCCGGGCAGCCTCGATGGCTAGGTGCTGCCCCTTGGCGGCGCAGATCCTAGCCAGCGACAGCAGGTACGCTTCCTTCCCTTCCCGCTGCCCGACCCGCAGCGCGGTCAGGTCGACCGCGTTGTGGACGGTCGCCGTCCAGGGAACGTGGGCGACCGACTGGCGCTGGGCTTCGCTGATGGCGACCAGCCGGACTCGGTCAGGGGCGAGGCTCTCGAGGAAGGTGCGCACCGGCTCGTCCAGCGCCGCGTGGACGGTGTGGATAACCGGGGCCGGTGGTTTGATGGCAAGGCCGAGCAAGGCCCCGCCACCGCTGTGATCGTGGATGACATCGAACGGCCGGAGACGGTCGATCAGGTTCAGGACCCGGCTGGCGTAGGTCAGATCCCGGATGCGCTCCTCGCTGCGGCCCAGTGCGGTATCCCAGTGCGGTATCCCAGTGCCGCGAGGCCAGGTGACGAGCGGCGAGCGTTGAACCCTCCGCGGCGAAGAGCTCCACCTCGTGTCCCTGGGCGCGCAGTTCCTTCGCGAGCAACCCGACGACCAACTCGGTCCCGCCGTAGCCGTCGGGCGGGACCGGGTACCAGGGCGGGGCGATCAGAGCGATCCGTCGACGCGTGCTGGCCATGCTTGAGCAGGGACTCAGAAGCCGGGCTTCGCGACTTTGCAGCTGAAGAGAGATGCCAGCTGTCGCGTCTCGCGCTTGCCGCACTCCGGACAGGCAGGCGGCTCGTCTCTCAGCTTGTCGTGCTCATGGATGCTGGTGACTATCTCAAAGCGTTTGCCGCAATCACGGCATTCAAACTCGTAGGTCGGCATTCGCCCACCTCCTGGATGTTTCCTCTCGGTCTCAGCCTTCACCGGGGCGGCCGAGCCGCTGGGGAGCTGCTGGCGCCCACCGGCAATGATGCCGCGTCGCGGGAGCTCCCGCCAGAGGTCTTCGTCCTCGGCACCGCCGAGGGACGTGCATGCTGCCCCGGAACTCTCCAGAGACGGTGCCCGATGCGAGCCTTGCGACCGCTCGAGGCAGGCCATCGGGCGGCTCAACCCCGGAGCTGTTCGCGGCGGCGTGTTGGGGGGATATGGAAAGCGGAGAGCCAGCGAGCGGTGTGGGTTCTTTGACCTTGCTGCCATCCATTTGGCGGAGCGAGAGGTGCGGAGCGAGAGGGATTCGAACCCTCGATACGAGTTGACCCCGTATACCGCATTTCCAGTGCGGCGCCCTCGACCAGCTAGGCGATCGCTCCTGGGCGATTGTACCGAGCGCCACCCGGGCCCATGGCCCGCGGGGTCGCCGGGGCCACCCGGACGGCTCGGACGCCACCCCACCGAGATCAGGCGGCAGCGCGCCGGGGTTCCGTGGTGACGGGATCGCCCAGCAAGCTCCCGGCGGAGGATGATCGTGTCGGGATTCGGGCCGTTCATATGGAGTGATCACGCCATGCAGCCAGAGGACATCCTCAACCAGGTGCGAGAGGTCGCCACCGTCCGACAGGTCTTCGGTGAGCCCTACGAGAAGGATGGGATGCTGGTGGTGCCGGTCGCCCGGATCCGGGGCGGCGGGGGCGGGGGCACCGGCAGCGATCTGCACGATGGTGCCGAGAAGGGCCGCCAGGGTCGGGGAGGAGGCTTCGGTATCGACTCCCGGCCGCTCGGCGTCTACGTGATCCGTGACGGCACGGTGTCGTGGCAGCCGGCCATCGACGTGACCCGCATCGTGCTTCAGGGCCAGGTGGTGGCGATCGTCGCCCTGCTCGTGGTGCGAAGCCTGCTGCGCCATCGCCGCGGGCACTAGCCGGTATCACCGGCCGGCTCAGGGCGGGTAGGCGACCCAGTTCGGCGGTCTCGGGGGCCAGCCGGAGGGCCGGCCCATCCCGTTCAGCGCCAGCCTCCCTCTCCGGGTCCTGGGCCTCTCCGTATACTCGCCCCCGGAGAGGTGTCCGAGTGGTTGATGGTGCCGCTCTCGAAAAGCGGTGTGGTTAATAGCCACCGCGGGTTCGAATCCCGCCCTCTCCGCCACGCGGCTCGGCCCCACGGCGGTGGGCGCGTGGTGGACGCGCCCTCTGGAGCCAGCCTGCCTCGCGTAGTTCAGCGCTTGGCGCCGCTCGTCCGGTACTTCCGGTGGAAGCTCATCAGCTTCATCACGACCCACAGGATGGCGAGCACCACCAGCACGTCGAAGATCACGTGAAGGAGGGTCGGCAGCACGAAGAAGATGCAGAAGAGGACGACCAGGACGAGCAGGACGGCGGAGAGCGGGTGACGGAGCAGGTGCATGATGGTCCTCACCTTACGCCCCGGCGCGGCAGGTTGCCGGGTGGAGGCGGGCCAGCGCAGCAGCGGCGCCGCTGAGGCCGGGTCAGTCCACGGTCCTAGACTGGGCACGACAGTGACACCCTCATCGGGTCCTGGAGCACGGGGAGGCCAGAGCACCATTGCCCACCAGAGGACGTAGCGCGAGGGCCACCCTGGCCGCGGCGGGCGTGTGCATGTCGGCGTGGCTGGTGGCCTGCTCGGCCACGAGCGGTCCCCAGCCCTCCCCCACCGCCTCCCCCACCCACAGCGCCACAGCGGCCCCCACCCCGACGCCCACCCCCACCGCAACGCCCACGCCGGCGCTCACCGCCTCCTGGCCCGTCTACCACCAGAACCCTGGTCGCACCGGCCAGTCCGCCGGCACGCCCGCCGTCGCCACCCTGGCGACGGAGTGGAACACCACCCTGGACGGTGCGGTCTGGGCCCAGCCGATCGTCGTCGGGGGCAACGTCATCGTCGCCACCGAGAACGACACCCTCTACTCCCTCAACCCCGCCAGCGGGAAAATGGCGTGGCAGGACCATGTGGGCACGCCGGTGCCCCAGTCCGACCTCCTCGGCTGCGGGGACATCTTCCCGCTCGGCATGACCGGCACCCCCGCCTACGACCCGGCCACCCAGTCGATCTTTGTGGTGGCGGAGGAGATGGGGCCGATCCACGTCCTCTACGACTTCAACGCGGCGACCGGGGCCGTCCTCTGGTCACGCGACGTGGATGTCTCCAGCTCTCTGGAGCGTCCCGCGGCCGTCCAGCAGCGCCCCGCCCTGACGGTGGCCAACGGCTACGTCTACATCGGCTTCGGCGGCTTGGACGGCGACTGCGACCAGTACGTGGGGGCGGTGGTGGCCGTGCCCACGAGCAACCAGGGCGCGACCCTCGACTTCATGGTGCCCACCAGCCGGGAGGGCGCCGTCTGGGCGACCGGCGGCCCGGTGGTCGGGCCCAACGGCGACATCTTCGTCGCCACCGGCAACGGCGCCGCCGAAGGGGGGACCTGGGACGAGAGCGACTCGGTGCTGGAGCTGAGCCCCACCCTCCAGCTGGTGAGCGACTGGGCGCCGTCCCGCTGGGCCTACGACAACGCCCACGACCTCGATCTCGGGTCGGTGGCACCCACCCTCCTTCCCGACGGCTACGTCTTCATCGCGGGTAAGAGCGGCATCGGGTACGTGCTCCAGGAGTCCGCCCTGGGCGGGGTCGGAGGGGAGGTCTACAGCCATCAGGTGTGCGGAGGCGCCATGTCCTTCGGCGGGACGTCCTTCAACGGCGACACCCTCTACCAGCCCTGCTCCAATGGCGTGGAGGCGATCTCGGTCGCGTCCAACGGCAGCTTCTCCATCGTCTGGCAGACGTCCTCCGGGGCCAATGGACCGCCGGTGCTCGGCGGGGGCAGCGTCTTCACCGTGGACACGGGCAGCGGGACCCTCTACGTCCTCGATGCCGCCACTGGCGCCACCCAGGCTCAGATCTCCGTCGGCTCGGTGCCGCACTTCGCCTCCCCCACCCTGCTCGGAGACGTCGCGCTTGTGGGCACCCGCTCCGGGGTGGTCGCGATCTCGGGTGTCTGACACCCGGCACCTGACTAGACTGGGTTGAGTGTCCGGCCTGATCGTCATCGCCGTCCTCGCCCTCGGGTTCGTGGCCCTGATGTGGTGGAGCAACCGCCTGCGGCCGACCCGCCCGCGATACCGGAGCCGCTACCGGGGGCCCACCTACCTCGACATCCACGACGAGCTGAAACGGCGCCGCCGCCACCCATGACCCTGGTCGAGTGAGGCAGACTCCGCGGATGAGACCCGTCGCGCCCCACCGCGTCGCCCACCTCTACCGGCTGCACTTCGCCGACACCCGGCGCGAGCGGCTCTTTCTCTCCTCGGCCGGCTTCTTCACGGCCTTCGCCGCCACCCGCGGGATCACCCACGCCATCCGGCGCGGGGTCGGCCCCTTCCACAACCTCGGCATCGGCGGCCGGCACCTCCATCACCTGGTCTTCGGGATCGCCGGGCTGCTGGGCACCGGTTACCTCTGGCTGGTCGAGATCGGCACCGGCGACGGTGCCCACCCGGAGGGCCCCGCCTCCAAGGTCACCGCCGTGACCTACGGGGCGGCATCCGCGTTAACCCTCGACGAATTCGCCCTCTGGCTCAATCTCAAGGACGTCTACTGGGCCCGGCAGGGGCGCGAGAGCGTCGACGCCGTGGTCCTCTTCGGGGCCGCCCTCTCCGTCGGGCTATGGGGCGGGCCCTTCTTCCACGCCCTCTACCGGGAGGCGCGCCGGGGGTGGGAGAGGGCCGAGGGGCACCGTCCCGAGGAGCAGCCCTCCCGATAGCGGGCGGCGACGAGCCCTCGCTGGAGAGCGGGTGGCTAGAGTGAGGTGGTGAGCCCCCACCTTCCGGACGCCTCCTGACCATGCACCGCTGGGCACACGCCACCCCCGCCGAGAAGCCGAGCGGCCGGGTGACCAACCGCCACCTCGCCCGCCGGGTGTTCGGCCTCTTCCGGCCCCACCGCCGCCAGGTGGTGCTCGCGGTGGGGCTGATCGTCTTCACCTCGGGCCTGGGGGTCGTCAACCCGATCCTGATCAAGTTCGTCTTCGACGCCCTCTTCCCGGTCGGGGGCGGCGGCCCCGAGATGGGCCTGGTGGGCATCTACGCAGGACTGATGATCCTCATCCCGATGATCACCGGCGCCGTCGGGATCGCCCAGACGTACCAGATCAACAGCATCGGCCAGCGGCTGATGGAGGACCTGCGCAACGCCCTCTACGCGCACCTCCAGGGGCTCTCGATGCGCTTCTTCACCTCCACCCGCACCGGGGAGATCCAGTCGCGCTTCACCAACGACATCGGCGGCATCCAGTCGGTGGTGACCGACACCGCCTCCTCGATCGTCTCCAACGTGGTCGTGATCGCCAGCACTCTGGTGGCGATGCTGGTGCTCAGCTGGCAGCTCACCGCGCTCTCCCTCTTCATGATGCCGGTCTTCCTCTTCCTCACCTACCGGGCGGGGAACGCGCGCCGCAAGGTCACCCTCCTGGCGCAGGAATCCAAGGCCGAGATGAGCGCCATCACCCAGGAGACGCTCTCCATCTCCGGCATCCTGCTGGGCAAGACCTTTGGCCGCCAGCGCGAGGAGATGGACCGCTTCCGGTCGGAGAACCGCCAGGTGGCCGACCTCTCGATCCGGGCGGCGATGGTGGGGCGGGTCCTCTTCGCGATGGTCCAGGTCTTCTTCTCGATCGCGCCGGCGCTCGTCTACCTGGTCTCGGCCTACGTCATCTACCACAGCAGCGGGCTGAGCTCGGGGATCACCGCCGGGACCATCGTCGCCATCACCACCCTGCAGAGCCGGCTCTTCTTCCCGATCGGCCAGATGCTCCAGGTGTCGGTCGAGGCCCAGTCGTCGCTCGCCCTCTTCGAGCGGATCTTCGACTACCTGGAGATTCCCCAGGACATCGTCGACGCGCCGGATGCCGTCGCCCTGCCCTTCCGGCGCGCCGGCGCCGAGATCGAGCTGGACCACGTCTACTTCCGCTACGACCCGGCCCACCTCACCACCCAGCGGAGCGCGGAGCACGCCGACCAGGAGGCGCCCCGACCGTGGGCCATCGAGGACCTGGAGATGCGGATCGAGTCGGGTCAGCTCGCCGCCATCGTCGGCCCCACCGGGGCGGGCAAGACCACCNNCACGACGTCCGGAGCCTGACCCTCGCCTCCATCGCGGACCAGTTGGGCATCGTCACCCAGGAGACCTACCTCTTCCACGCCTCGGTGCGCCGCAACCTCCTCTATGCACGGCCGGAGGCGACCCAGGAGGAGCTGGAGGCGGCCTGCCGTGCCGCCTTCATCCATGACCGGATCACAGAGCTTGCGGACGGCTACGACACCGTGGTCGGTGAGCGCGGCTACCGGTTCTCAGGTGGCGAGAAGCAGCGCATGGCGATCGCGCGGGTGATCCTGAAGTCTCCGCGCATCCTCATCCTCGACGAGGCGACAGCCGCCCTCGACACCACCAGCGAGCGGCTGGTGCAGGCGGCGCTCACCCCGCTCATCCGGGAGCGGACCACCATCGCCATCGCCCACCGGCTCTCCACCATCCTCGCCGCCGACGTCATCTTCGTCATCGACCACGGCCGGCTGGTCGAGCGGGGCACGCACGCCGAGCTGCTCCGGATCGGCGGCCTCTACGCCACCCTGTACGAACACCAATTCGCTCCCCAGGGCGCGACCGAGCGCCCGCCGGCGCGGAGGTCGGCCCGCGCCCCGGCTGATCTGGTCGCGGACGGCTCGGACGGGGCCATCGCCGCCGGCGCCTGAGCCCCGCCTCGGCCGGCCCGGGCTCAAGCCTCGCGGAGCCGCCGGAAGAAGTCGCGGAGCAGCTGGCCGCAGTCCTCTGCCAGCACCCCCTCGGTGACCTCCACCCGGTGGTTGTTGCCGGGGTGGCGGAGCACCTGGTAGACGCTGCCGTCGGCGCCCTTCTTGGGATCGCGCGCTCCGTACAGGCAGCGGTCGATCCGCGCCTGCACCAGCGCCCCCGCGCACATCGGACAGGGCTCGAGGGTCACCACCACGGTCACCCCTTCGAGCCTCCAACCGCCCAGCCGCCGCGCGGCGGCCCGCAGCACCCGCATCTCGGCATGCTCGGTGGCGTCGCCAGCGCGCTCCATCCGGTTGCCGGCGGCCGCGATCACGCTCCCGCCGACCACCGCCAGCGCCGCCACCGGGACCTCACCGCGCCGGCCCGCCCTTGCGGCGAGCGCCAGGGCGCGGCGCATCAGCAGCTCGTCCTCGTGCATCCCCTCAGTGTCCGCCTGGCGGGCTCCCTCCGGAGAGGTCCCGCCGCCCGCTACTCCGAATACTGCTCGGCGATGCGCCGCAGGGAGTCCTGCCAGCTCTCGGCGGGGGCCTCGGTGTCCGCTCCGCGAGGTAGCGAGCGGCGGAGCCGTTCCCGGGTGCGATCGATCTCGCGGTCCCGGCGACGCTCCTCGAGGGTGCGTACCGCTGCGACCGCGTGGTCCAGCTCGTTGGCCACTTCCTTGATCGCATCCGGACCGTCCGCCGATCGGAGGGTGCGGTTGAGACGGGTGGCCGTCTCCGGAGTCAGCCGGGCCCCGGCATCGCGGAGCTGATCGGCGACGCGCCGCCGCGCGCTCTCCAGGCCGCGGCGCCGCTTGGCCTCCTCCTCAGCGTCGGCGCGCTGCCGCCCCACCAACGCCCACCCCTCGTCGATGAGGCCCGGGTACTGCCAGGCGAGGCTGAACTTGCCGGAGCTCATTCCCTCGACCAGCGCGGCGACATGGGCCGAAAACTGCTGGCGGGGTTCGCCGGAGAGGTGGCCGATCAGGTCGGCGAGGATCGGACGCGCCTGACCGTGGGCGCGCCGCACCCAGCCGGGCAGGTGGAGGTGCTGGGGCTGGGGAACGTCCCCCGGGCGAGCCGCCGCGGCCAGACCCTCCGGGCGGTGGATGCCGGGAAGGTGCGGCCCGGGGCTGGCCACCGGACGGTGGGCGGCGTGGAGGGGTCGCGAGCTGCTCGTCCTGGTTTCGTCGGTCTCGGCCGGCTCCAGGGCGGACGGAAGCGGTGCGGAAGTAACTGTCACTCGAAGGGCATGACTGATTGGACGCCGGAATCGTACCTGACCAGACCCGCGGGCCGCCCCGCCGTTACTCGAACGCCACCATCAGGCGGCATCCGGGAGGGTTTCGCGATCAGCGGCGCGCCCCCGCGGCCCGTGACCGGGCCGCCCGCGGCGGCCTCAGGCCGGCGATCTCCGCCGACGGACAGATGTCATTCAGGACGCATACCGGACAGCGCGGGCGGCGCGCCGCACAGACCCGGCGCCCGTGCAGGATCAGCCGGAGCCCGAGCGCGGTCCACTCGGCGGCCGGGACCATCGAGCAGACGTCCTCCTCGATCTCCACCGGATCCGCCGACGCGGTGAGCTTAAGACGGGCGGTGAGCCGGGTCACGTGGGTGTCCACGGCAAATCCCGGCTTGCCGAAGGCGACGCCCAGGACGACGTTGGCAGTCTTGCGGCCCACGCCGCGGAGGGTCACCAGCTCCTCCATCCGGTCCGGCACCTCCCCGCCGAAGCGCGCCACCACCTCCTCGCTCATCTCGATGATCGAGCGGGCCTTGGCCCGGAAGAACCCGGTGCTGCGAATCAGCTCCTCCAGCTCGGCGGGATCGGCGCCGGCGAAGGCGGCCGCGTCGGGATAGCGGGCAAAGAGGGCCGGAGTCACCAGATTGACCCGCTCGTCGGTGCACTGGGCGGAGAGGATGGTCGCCGCCAGGAGCTGGAGCGGCCCATCGTGAACCAGGGCGCACTCGGCCACCGGGTACTCGGCTGCAAGGCGCAGGACGACGGTGGCCGCCCGTTCGCGGGCACCGCGGGGAAGACGGCGCTTCGTCGCCATGCACGCAAGGATCGCACCGCAGCGAGTGCGATCGGCGTCGGCGCCCCTCTTGAGCTGCGGTCTTCCTACAATCGCGGTGTCGCCATCGCGATGCCGGCCCAACCCATCGGAGGCTCACCGTGCGCCACAAGATCACCGTCGTCGGCGCGGGCAACGTCGGCGCCAGCGTGGCCCTTCGTCTTGCCGAGAGAGACTACGCCGACATCGTCCTGGTCGACATCGTCGCGGGCCTGCCGCAGGGCAAGGCACTGGACATCCTCGAGGCGGGGCCGATCGTCGGACACGACAGCCAGGTCACCGGCACCAACGGCTACGAGGAGACCTCGGGCAGCGACGTCGTGGTGGTCACCAGTGGCGTGGCCCGCAAGCCGGGGATGTCGCGCGACGACCTGGTGATGACCAACGCGGGCATCGTCAGCGGAGTGGTGCGGCAGGCTGCGGCGGCGTCCCCTCAGGCCGTGCTGATCATCGTGAGCAACCCGCTCGACGCCATGGCCCAGGTCGCCTTCGCGGTCAGCGGCTTCCCTCGCCGGCGGGTGATCGGGATGGCGGGGGTCCTCGACACCGCACGCTTCCGGACCTTCATCGCCCAGGAGCTGGGAGCGTCGGTGCGCGACGTCCAGGCCTATGTGCTGGGCGGGCACGGCGACACCATGGTCCCGCTCACCCAGCTGACGACGGTCGCCGGAATCCCGGTGGCCCAGCTGATCGCCCCCGAGCGGCTGGAGCAGATCGTGCAGCGGACCCGCGACGGTGGCGCCGAGATCGTCAGCCTGCTCAAGACCGGCAGCGCCTACTACGCACCGGGCGCGGCGGTGGTCCAGATGGTCGACGCCATCCTCCTCGACACCCGGCAGATCCTCCCCTGCAGCGTCCACCTCCACGGGGAGTACGGCGTCACGGGAGTGTTCAGCGGGGTCCCCGCCCGGCTCGGTTCGGGTGGCCTGGTCGAGGTCGTGGAGATGGATCTGAGCGGGGAGGACCAGGCCGCCCTGCACCGCTCCGCGGCAGCGGTCGAGGAGATCGTCGGGGTCATCGAAGCCAACCGGCCCCAGATCGACCCCCTGCTGCCGAGCCTCTTCCACCACGACGAGGACTGACCGGCCACGGGCCGGAGGCCTGTGCCGGCTCCCGGCGCGCACGCAGTGTGCCGCCGCGCGGCATTGTGGCGAGATGGCTGATATCGACGGGGGCGCTACGCTGCGAGCTCTTGGCCAGGCCTATCGGGCGATCACCGAGATTGTGACCGACCTACCCGAGGGGGCCTTCGACCGGCCCACGGGCTGCCGGGGTTGGAGCGTCCGCGATCTCCTCTTTCATCTGCTCCTCGATCCGCAGCGCGCGCTGGTCGCCCTGGCCAGCCCGGCGACCGAGGAGCCGACTGTCGACTTCGTCAGCTACTGGCGCCCATACCAGCCGGGTACGGCGGGGGCGGCCCGGCACGCCGAATTTGTCCGTCGAGCGGCGTCGGCCTACTCGCGTCATATCCTGGTCGAGCTGTGGGCGGAGACCTCGGAGGCGGCCCTGCAGGCGGCGGCGTGGGCGACCCCGGCGACGGCCCGGGTGCACACCCAGGGCCTGATCATCACCATCCCCGACCTGGTGGCTACCCTCGCCGTCGAAGCCGCGATTCACCACCTCGACCTGACCGTGCATCTCGACGACGCTCCCTCCGTGCCCGCGATGGCTCTGGACGTCGTTCGCCTGACCCTCGACGGCCTGCTGGGAACGACCCTCCCAGTCGACTGGGACGGAGAGACGTACGCGCTGAAGGCAACGGGTCGGATGGCGCTCAGTGATGACGATCGCGAGGGCCTGGGCCTCCTGGGCGAGCGCCTGCCGCTGCTCGGCTGAGCGCCTGACCGCGCTCGCACCCAGGGGCGGGCGGTCATCGCGCTGCCCGCGTGGTACGGCCCCAGTCCGGCCTACCCTCCGCCCAACCTCGCTGGCGGCTCGTCGTCCGACCAGGTCGGCAGCGGCTCCGGCTCCGGGCCTGGCGTGGCCGCCGTGGGAAGCTCCGGACGCGGCGCCTTGAAGTGCATCCCCCAGAGCGGGCCGATCGACATCAGCAACTCGAGCGCGGCCTTGCGGACGTCGGAGTCTCCCCACTCCGGCGTCCGCGAGTAGCGGTAAAAGGCGATGAACGCGAGCACCAGGACGGCGAGGACCACCGTCAGGACGATGGCGGCGATCACCGCTCCCGGCGCCTCACTTGTCCGCCGCCCTCTCCCCCGTCTTGGCGCTGGAGCCGCGCAGCTTGCGCGCCACCCATTGCACCGGGTCCCAGTGGGCGTCGGCCACCCGCTCCTTGAGCGGGATGATCGCGTTGTCGGTGATGTGGATGTCCTCGGGGCAGACCTCGGTGCAGCACTTGGTGATGTTGCAGTAGCCCAGCCCGCCCTGGTCGTGGAGCAGATCGCGGCGGTCGAGGATGTCCTTGGGGTGCATCTCCAGGCTGGCCACCCGGACGAAGAAGCGCGGCCCGAAGAAGCGCGCGCTCAGATCGTGGGTGCGGTTGACATGGCAGACGTCCTGGCAGAGGAAGCACTCGATGCAACGGCGGTACTCGTAGAGGCGGTCGATGTCCATCTGCTGGATCCGCCAGGGGGTGCCGTCGTCGGGAGCGGCGGTGAAGGGCGGGATCAGCTTGTTGGTCTCGTAGTTGCGCGAGACGTCGGTGACCAGGTCCTTGATCAGCGGGAAGGACTTCATCGGCTGGACCGTGACCGGCCCGCGCGGCAGGGTGTCGATCCGCGTCTTACACATCAGGACGGGGCGCCCGTTGACCTCCGCGCTGCACGAACCGCACTTGCCGGCCTTGCAGTTCCAGCGGCAGGCGAGATCGCTGTCCTGGTTGCGCTGCACCCAGTGCACGGCGTCGAGCACCACCATTCCGGTGACCTCGGGGACCTCGTGGGTCGCGTAGCCCATCTCGCCGCCGGGCTGCCCCTTGAAGACGCGCAGCGTGATGGTTTCCCCGGTGAGCCCGCTCTCGGGGGTGGGCGGCCCATCGACCGGCGAGAACAGCCCGGCGCCCGGCTGCGGCACCGCGTCGCTCCCCTGGGGCAGGGCGCCCGCCATCAGTGCGCCTCCGGGCCCGGGGCCGGGACCTTGCCGGCGTAGTGGGACGGCAGAGCGGCCGGGTCGAAGAACCGGCTCCGCGCCAGCCGGGTGACGACGTCATCCGGCATCGGCACGAGGGCGCGCTCCTCCACCTTCATGGCACCGCCCCGCTTACGGGCCACCAGGTTGATCTGCCCGAGGTGGGCGTCCTTCTCCGGGAAGTCGAAGCGCCACTGCGAACCCCGCGACTCACGGCGGGCGGTGGCGGAGCGGACGATCGCCTCGGAGACGGTGAGCATGGACAGGACGTCGCGGCAGGTGTGCCAGCCGGGGTTGAGCACGCGCCCGCCGCCGGCCCGCATCCGCGTGCTCCGCTCGGTGAGCTCCCCGATCGCCGTGAGCGCCCGGCTCAGCGACTCCTCGCTGCGGCCGATGCCGGCGTCGTCCTGCATCGCCTCCTGGAGGGCGCGGTGGAGGACGTAGGAGTTCTCCGCCTTCTCCCCGAGGTCGTGGGCGAGCGGGAGGAGGACGTCCGCCTCCGCGCCCGCGAGCTGCTTCTGGGAGACAGCCGGCTTGGCGCCCAGGCTCTTGGCGGACTCGGCGGCCGCCGCGCCGGCGCGGCGGCCGAAGACCAGGATGTCGCCCAGCGAGTTGCCTCCCAGCCGGTTGGCACCGTGCAGCCCCGCGGCAGCCTCGCCGGCCGCGTAGAGCCCGGGGACGGTGCTCGCCCCGGTCTCCGCGTCGACCCGGATGCCCCCCATCGTGTAGTGGATGGTCGGGCCGACCTCCATCGGCTCCTTGCTGATGTCGACCCCGGCCAGGGCCTCGAACTGATCGCACATCGAGGGGAGCCTCTTGCGAATGTCGGCAGCGCTGCGCCGGCTCGCGATGTCCAGGAAGGCGCCGCCGTGGGGAGAGCCCCGACCCGCGACCACCTCCTTGTAGATGGAGCGGGCGACCACGTCGCGGCTCGAGAGGTCCTTCTTGACCGGGTCGTACCGCTCCATGAAGCGCTCACCCTCGGAGTTGCGGAGGATGCCGCCCTCGCCCCGGACCGCCTCGGTCACCAGGATGCCGCGCGCGCCCGGCGGCCAGATCATCCCCGTGGGGTGGAACTGGACAAACTCCATGTCCTGCAGCTCGGCGCCCGCCTCGTAGGCCATGGCGGCGCCGTCGCCGGTGCCCTCCCAGCTGTTGGAGGTGTAGCGGAACATCCGACCCCAGCCGCCGCTCGCCATCACCACAGCACCGGCGCGGATGACGATCAGCTCGCCGGTGTTGCGAAGGTAGCCGAAGGCACCACAGACGCGGTCGCCGTGGGTGAGCAACCGGGTGAGGGTGCACTCCATCAGCACCTCGGTCCCGGCCGTGTGCACCATCTTGTCCTGGAGGGTGCGGATCAATTCGAGCCCGGTGCGATCCCCCACGTGGCACAGCCGCTTCCAACTGTGCGCTCCGAAGGCCCGCTGCATGATCAGCCCGTCGTCGGTGCGGTCAAACAGCCCACCCCAGCGCTCCAGCTCGTAGACCCGGTCGATGACCTCGCGGCTGTAGAGGTCGACCATCCGCCAGTTGTTGATGAGCTGGCCGCCCAGCATGGTGTCGGCGAAGTGGACCTCCCAGCTGTCGGGGGTGTCGAGGTTGGCGAGGCCGGCGGCGATGCCGCCCTCCGCCATCACCGTGTGCGCCTTGCCGAGCAGTGACTTGCTCACCACCAGGGTCGAGCAGCCGGCCTGCGCGGCGGCGATGGCGGCGCGCAGCCCGGCGCCCCCCGCGCCGATCACCAGCACATCGCACTCGCGGGTCTGATAGCTCTCGCTCATTTCACCAGGATGTGGGGGTCGGGCATCCCGGCCTGGAGGAGACGGATGTAGACCTCTGCGATCACCACACTGAACATGCTGACCCAGGCCCAGGTGGCGTGGTGACCGTTGAAGACGGTGACCCACCGCCAGAGCCGGAAGCGGGCCTTGCCGGCCTGGGAGCAGGAGTAGCAGTCGAGGCCTCCTCCGGCCGCGTGGCGGAAGGCGTGGCAGCCCAGGCTGTAGCCGGAGAGCAGGACCGCGTTGACCAGCAGGATCAGGGTGCCGAGGCCAAGGTAGAGGTGACCACCATCGTCGAAGGAGGCGAAGCCGTCCACCCAGAGCAGGATCACGACGATGGCCGCCGGGTACCAGAAGAAGCGGTGCAGATTGTTGAGCACCATGGGGAGGCGGCTCTCACCCCGGTAGCCGCGGCGCCGGAGCTCGCCCACCGCGCATGCCGGCGGGTCCCAGAAGAAGGCGCGGTAATAGGACTTCCGGTAGTAGTAGCAGGTGGCCCGGAAGCCGAGCGGGGCCCAGAGCACCCAGAGGGCCGGGGTCACCGGGCCGGTCTTCCAGATCAGCGGCGAGAAGAAGGGAGAGAGGTAGTTGGCGTGCTCGCTGATGTGGTTGGGCCCCGGCCCGAAGAAGGCCGTCCAGATCGAGTACCCGGTGAAGGCGCCGAGGACGGCCACGATGGCGAGGGGCTGGGCCCACCAGGGGGTGGCGCGGCGCAGTTGTGCCCAGAGCCCGACCCCATGGTCACTCTTCGCGACCGCGGCCACCGGCGACACCTGAGCTGCCATCGGGGACCGATCCTAGCGGAATTCGGGACGTGTGGCAGTGGCCGAGGCGGGACTTCCTCCCCAATGGCGGTCGCACACGGAATCCACGGGCCTCTTTCGCACACCCTGACGCTTGGCACGAATCGCCAGGTTCCTGGTACTCTCGAAGCCGATCCCGACGACGGCCCCGCGCAGGCCCGCGGTCCGGGGAGCCTCCGGCCGGCGCCAGTCGGGTGTCCGCCCGCCCACTCTCCGGAGCAAACCTCCCGCACCATGCCACCGCAGCCCGGCCTACCCGAACACCTCAGCGACCCGTACCGGGTGCGGGGCTTGCACGATCCGCGGCTGCACCATGACAACTGCGGGGTCGCTTTCGTGGCCACCCTGCACCGGGAGCCGACCCACAAGATCGTCAGCTCCGGNNGACGGCGCCGGCATCCTGATCCAGATCCCCGACGCTCTCCTGCGCCGGGACTCCGGCCTCTCACTCCCACCCCACGGGGCCTACGGGGTGGGGATGGTCTTCCTCCCCCAGGACGCCGCCGCCCGGTCGGATTGCGAGGCGCTGATTGCCACCGCCTGCCACGACGAGGGGCTCCGGCTGGCCGGCTGGCGCGACGTCCCGGTGGAGCCGGCGTGCGCGGGGCCCACCGCCCTGGCTGGGATGCCGGTCATCCGCCAGCTCTTCGTGGGGGCGTTCGGTCTGGAGGGCGATCCGCTGGAGCGCCGCCTCTACGTCCTCCGGCGCGTCATCGAGCGGCGCAGCGACGCGGTCGGGCTGACCCGCGACCGCTTCCATATCGCGAGCCTCAGCAGCCGCACCCTCGTGTACAAGGGGATGCTCACCGCCGACCAGCTCCCCGCCTTCTACCCGGACCTCCGCGACCCGGTTACCGTCTCGCGGCTCGCCATGGTCCACGCCCGCTTCTCCACCAACGTGCTGCCCCGCTGGGACCTGGCCCAGCCCTTCCGCCTGAGCGCGCACAACGGTGAGATCAACACGCTGCGCGGCAATGTCAACTGGATGCGGGCCCGCCAGTCGAAGTTCCGCAGCCCGCACTACGGCGCCGACATCAGCAAGCTCCGCCCGGTGATCGATGAGCTGGGGTCGGACTCGAGCCAGTTCGACAACGCGCTCGAGCTCCTGACGATGGCCGGTCGCTCGGTCGAGCACGCGATCATGATGATGATCCCCGAGGCCTGGGACCGGAACCCGCTCATGGACGAGGAGCGGCACGCCTTCTACGAGTTCCACGCCTCGCTCATCGAGCCNNGAGGCCGGGGTGCTGCCCATCGCAGAGGACCGCATCGTCAAGAAGTGGCGGCTGGAGCCCGGTCGCCTCCTCCTCGTCGACACCGAGGCCGGCGAGATCCTGGACGACGACGCCGTCAAGAGCGTGCTCAGCCGGCGCCACCCCTACGCCGATTGGATCCGCCAGGGCGCCGTCCGGCTCGACGAGCTGGACCGGGTCGCCGACCCACCCGACCCCGACTCCGGCACCCTCCTCATCCAGCATCGCATCTTCGGCTACAACGAGGAGGAGCTGAAGGTGCTCCTCGCCCCGATGGCGAGAGACGGCGAGGAGCCCGTGGGCTCGATGGGCAACGATGCTCCTCTCGCCGTCCTCAGCGAGCGGCCGGTCAACCTCTTCGCTTACTTCAAACAGCTCTTTGCCCAGGTCACCAACCCGCCGATCGACCCGATCCGCGAGGAGCTGGTGATGTCGCTGGCGACCAGCCTCGGGGCGGGGGGCAACCTCCTGGAGCAGGGGCCCGTCCAGGCTAAGCGACTGGAGGTGCCCACCCCGATCCTGAGCAACGCCGACCTGGAGACGATCCGCCACGTCACCCAGCGCCAGTTCCCGGCCGCCACGATCTCCATGACCTTCCGTTCCGACGGCGGGGTGGAGGCGCTGGAGCAGGGGCTGGAGCGGATCTGCCGGCTCGCCTCGGAGAAGATCCGCGA
>PLNE01000121.1 GCA_003141695.1 Candidatus Dormiibacterota bacterium | reverse complement strand
TGGAGCCCGTGGAACTTCTCGGGAGGCTGGCGCAGCGCCTTGACGAGCGGGGTCAGGGTGTGGACGAGCACCGTCGGCTCCCCACGGCGGGTGCGCATGAGCGTCCCGGTGACACCCACGATGTCGCCGAGATCGAGCAGCCGCACCGCCTCGAAGGCGGACCCGCCGAGCTGGTCCTGCTTGAACCAGACCTGTATCCGCCCGCCCTCGTCTTCCAGGTGGGAAAAGACGCTCTTGCCCTGGACGCGGTGGAGCATGAGCCTGCCGGCCACAGCGACCGAGGGGCCGGGGTTGTCCGCGAGCGGGCCGGTCGCCTCCCAGGCGACCAGCAGGCCGCGCGCCTCCTCCAGGGTGCGGTCGGGCCGGAAGTCGACGTTGTAGACGGGAAGGCCGAGGGCGGCGAGAGCCTCCGCCTTTCGCCTCCGTTCGGCCATCAGGGGATCGTCGGGCATGCGCCGTACATGGTGCCGGAGCGACGGCCCGTTCCGCGCAGGACGTAGCCGGTTCGACGCGATCTGGCCGTCTGCCGCCAGAGCGGAGGACGCTCTGCCCGACTCAGCGGAGGGCGGTGACCTTGAGCTCGCGCACCCCGCCGGGGCTCTGGACCTCGACCTTGTCCCCGATCCGGCGGCCCAGGAGGGCCTTGCCGACCGGCGATTCCATCGAGATGCGGCCCGAGGTGACGTCGACCTCAGCCGGCCCTACGATGGTGAAAGCCTGGATCCCGAACTCGTCCTTGACCTCGACGGTCGAGCCGACCTGGACCACCCCGCCGACCTCCACCTGCTCGATGATCACGGCGTTGCGAACCATCATCTCCAGGGTGAGGATCCGCCCCTCGAGCATCCCCTGCTCGTTCTTGGCGGCCTCGTACTCGGCGTTTTCGGAGATGTCACCGAAATCCTTCGCGTATTTAATCCGTTCGGCGACCTCGGCGCGCCGGACCGTCCGCAGTTCCTCGAGCTCGGTTGCGAGTTTGTCGAGGCCCTCTTTGGTGAGCAAGACCGGCTTGTCCATGGCGATGGCTGACCTTCGTGAACGTGGATGGGACCTGCCGAGCGCCACCGGCGCATCAGTGGGGAAGCAGGGGAGTATAGGTGCTGCGCGTGAAACGATGGTGGCGACGTTCAAGTAACAAACTGACCCCACCTGGTTGACCCCGATCTGATAACCTACCTATCATTCACACAGCGGTCGGGGACCGCCCCTCAAAAGCCCCCCCTCTCGGGGCGTCTCTGGTCTTCCAGGGGCGCCCTCTTTTTTTGGGTAGCGCGGGCTCAGATCTTCGGATACCCGGGGGCTCAGCTTTTAGGAGGGCTCAGCCCTCACCGCTCGTGAAGATCGGCTGGAACCAGCCGCCCGGCCCGAGGCCGGCGGCGAGCGCCTGGCCCAGGATGGCGTCGAGGTCGGCCCGCGTGATCAGGGTCTGCACCATCGCCCGGAGCTTGGCCGCGCCATTGCACCCCTTGATGGTCCAGGCCACGTACTTGCGGCCGACCACCAGGGCCCGGGCCTCCCCGTAGTGTTCGATGAGCAACTCCAGATGCCTCCGGGTCAGCTCGATGCGCTCGGCGAAGCCGAGGTCAGGGAGGAGCTCACCGGTCGCGACGTGATGGACCGCCTGCCGGATGAACCAGAGGTTGCCCAGGGCGCCCCGCGCGACGACGACGCCGTCCACCTCGCCCGCCAGCAGCCGGCGCCGGATCGCGCCGGCGTCGGTCACGTCCCCGCTCCCCACGACGGGGATATGCACCGCCTGCTTGACCCGGGCGATCTCCGCCCAGTCCGCCTGCCCGGTGTAGCGCTGCGCCCGGGTGCGCCCGTGGACCGTGACCATCGCGCACCCGGAGTCCTCCAGGGCCCGGGACAGCTCGGAGGCGTTGATCGAGGCCTGGTCCCAGCCGAGCCGCATCTTGGCGGTGACGGGGACGTCGACCGCCTCCACCATGGCCCGGATCACCCGCGCTGTGGCGGCCAGATCCCGCGCCAGGGCTGCGCCCGAGCCCCGCGTGGTGACCCGCGGCACCGGGCAACCGAGGTTGACGTCGACCACCGACGCCCCCCGCTCGACACAGATCGCGGCGGCCTCGGCCATCAGCGCGGGGTCACAGCCGACCAGCTGGGCGGCGGCCGGGCGCACCGCGGGGTCGAAGGTGAGCAGATCCAGGGTCCGGGGGATGCGGCGCACCACCGGCTCGGCGGCGGTCATCTCGGCGGAGACCAGGCCGGCCCCGAACTCCCAGGCCAGCCGCCGGAAGGCGTCGTCGGTGATCCCGACCATAGGGGCGATCAGCACCGGCGAGTCCAGCTCCAGGCCGCCGACGCGGAGAGGGGCGAGGGCGGTGGGCGGCGAGGACGGTGCGCCCGGCGCGCGGCCGGCGATGGTCATGCGGGTCATGGTAGGTGGCGAGCCGCGCCCGGACGGCGGGCTCAGGGTGCGTGTGGACCCGTCAGGCGGCGTTCAGCTCGTGGATGAGGCGGAGTCCGACAAGCGTCAGGCGCGCCCCACGCCGCAGGCGGCGCGGGGACCCCACTCCTTCAGGAGGGCGATGCGCCCTCCTCGCTGCGGCGGCAGAGCCGCCCGCAGCTCACCTCCCACTCGGCGCCACTCGGCGCCGCACGAGCTCCACACCTGAGCGCCCTCGCGAGGTCAGGCGGCGTTCAGCTCGTGGATGAGGCGGAGTCCGACAAGCGTCAGGCGCTCGTCGACGGCGTGGACCCCGGGGATGAGGCCGGCCATCAGCGGGGCGAGGCCCCCGGTGAGGATCAGCTTGGGGTCGCCCTCCATCTCGCGACGCATCCGGACGACCAACCCCTCCACGAGGCCGGCGTAGCCGAGGACCAGGCCGGCCTGCATCGAGGCTCGGGTGTTGCGCCCGAGAACGGTCTCGGGCGCTGCCAGCTCGACGCGCGAGAGCCGGGCCGCCCGCTCCACCAGGGCGTCATGGCTGACCATGAGACCGGGGGCCATGGCGCCGCCCAGGTAGTCGCCGGCGGCGTCGATGGCGTCGACGGTGGTGGCGGTCCCGAAGTCGCAGATGATGGCCGGACCGCCGTAGAGGTGCTGGGCGGCGATGGCATTGGCGATCCGATCGGCTCCGACCAGCGACGGGTCGTCGTAGTGAATGCGGATGCCGGTCCGGACCCCCGGCCCGACCATAAGAGGGGGATGGCCGAAGCGCTGGCGGGAGAGCTCGTCGATGCTCCGGGAGAGGTCGGGGACCACGTTGCTGACCACGACCGCCGATATCGCCTCCGGCTCCAGCCCGGCCGAGCGCAGCAGGGAGACGACGACCAGCCCCAGCTCGGCGCCGGTCGCCCGGGGCTCGGTGTGCAACCGGAAATCGGTGACCAGCCGGCTCCCGTCGAAGACACCGACGACGGTGTCGGTGTTGCCGACGTCGATGGCGAGCAGCATCGAGGCCGATTGTGACGCGCAGCGCCGGGGGCGCGCGACCACGGCATGAGCGGCGCGACGGGTAGGATCGGTGCCGCAGTGAAACGCGTGCACCTGGTGTGTGACAGCACCGCCGACCTCGGCCTCGCCTACTACCCCGCCCACGACGTGGAGGTGGTCCCGCTCAGCATCATCTTCGGGGAGGAGCAGTTCCTCGACCAGGTGGAGATCTCGACCAGGGAGTTCTACCGCCGGATGCGCGCCGGTGGGCCCCATCCACGGACCTCCCAGCCGTCGCCGGGCGTATTCGCGGAGGTCTTCGAGCGGCTGGCGAGTGACGGTGACTCCGTGGTCTGCACCACCATCAGCTCCGATCTGAGCGGAACCGCCGGCTCGGCGATGCAGGCGCGTCAGGCCCTGCCCGACCTCGACATCCGGGTCGTCGAAACCAAGTCCTGCGGGCCGGCCCACGGCGCCGCGCTGGCCATGGCCGCGGCCATCCGCGACCGGGGCGGCAGCGCCGACGCCATCGTGGCCGCCATCGACCGGCTGAAGGCGGTGCAGCGCCTCGTGTTCACCGTCGAGAACCTCGAGTACCTGCGGCGCGGCGGGCGCATCGGTGCCGCCCGGGCGGCGCTCGGTACCGTCCTCAGCATCAAGCCGATCCTCGCCTTCATCGACGGCAAGGTGCAGGTTCTCGACCAGGTGCGCACCTATCCCCGGGCCCTGGATCGCGTCGTCCAGGAGCTGGCCTCCGCCGTCCGGGTCTGGGGCCGGACCGTGGCCACATTGGCCCACGCCGATAACCGCGAGGGCGCCGAGGCGCTCGCCGTCAAGGTGGCGGCCGTCACCGGGGAGCCCCCCCAGATCGTCGAGGTCGGCGCCGTGCTCGGCTCCCACGTCGGGCCGGGCGCATTCGGCCTCTTCTACCATCCGGCCTCGGCGGTGCAGACGTGATCAGCACGTGACCCGAATGGCGGGATCGCCGCACTTTCTCCATGGACGAGGTGCCAGACAGTTAGGATCGGAGCCTCAGTGAGCTCGATCCACCTCGTATGCGACAGCACCGCCGACCTCGACGCCGCCTACGCCGCCGCCCACGGGGTCACGGTTGTGCCGCTGCGGGTCTTCTTCGGGGAGGAGGAGTTCCTCGACCAGGTCGAGATGTCCACCGCCGAGTTCTACCAGCGCATGCGCGCCGGCGGGCCTCACCCCCGGACGTCCCAACCGCCCCCCGGCGACTTCGCCGCGGCCTTCTCCCGGCTGGGAGCTGATGGCGGCACCATCATCTGCACCACCATCTCGGGCGACCTGAGCGGGACGTTCGGCTCGGCGCAGCAGGCGCGCGGCTCGCTCCCCGATCTCGACATCCGGGTGATCGATACCCGGACGGTCGGGTCCGGCCACACCAATGCGGTCGAGGCGGCCATCGCCGTCCGGGATCGGGGCGGCGAAGCGGATGACATCGTCGCCGCCCTGGGCCGGCTGGTGGCCACGCAGCAGCTCGTCTTCACCGTGGAGACCCTCGAGTACATCCATCGCGGTGGGCGCATGGGCGGCGCCCAGGCCGTCCTCGGCACCGTCCTCGACATCAAGCCCATCCTCAGCGTCCATGACGGGAAGATCGACGTGATCGAACGGGTGCGCACCTACCCGCGGGCGCTGAAGCGCCTGGTGCAGGAGATGGCATCCATGGTCCCCGAGTGGGGCCCCACGAAGGCCGCTATCTGCCACGCTGCCAGCCCCCAGCACGCCGACGCCGTCGCAGCTCAAATCGCGGCTGTCACCGGTGAGCTGCCCACCATCGTGGAGGTGGGCGCGGTGCTCGGCTGCCATGCCGGACCGGGTGGGTTCGGTCTCGCCTTCCACCCGAAGTCCGTCCTGGACGGCTGAGCGCCGCGGGGGCCCGGCCTGCGCGTGCCGCGTGCCGGACCTGGAACGCCGGTGATAGGATGCTGGTCGGGCGCCCAATCAATGAGAAGTGAGGACCGCTGATGAGCCTCGCGGTGACCGACCCGGCGGCAAGAAGCGTGGGCGGCCGGGCGGCGATCAGCTGGCGACGGCGGGGCGAGATCGTCCGGGCGGCGGCCACCGTGCTGGGCCGCCAGGGCTGCGCGGACACCTCGATGAAGGAGATCGCACGCGAAGCGGGCGTCGCCCCCGGTCTCCTCCACTACTACTTCGAATCCAAGGACGAGCTGCTGCTGGCAGTGGTCGCGGAGCTCGACCGGCAGATGAGCGAGGCGGCGGCGGCGGCGGTCGCGGGCATCGACGACCCCCTGGAACGGCTCGTGGCAGCGCTGGACGCCGCCGCCGACCGGTGCGCGCGCCGCCCGGAGCTGTGGCGGGCACTGCTCGACGTCTCGATGTTGAGCCTTTCCAATCCGGCGCTCCAGGCTCGCTGCCAGGAGTTGAGGACGCACTTCGCCTCGGGGATCGAGGCCGAGGTGCGGGGAGCCCTGGGACGGCTGCCCGCCTACTCGCTGGTGGCCCCGCGCGACCTCGCGGGCGCCATCGCAGCGGCCATCGAGGGGGCTGCGGTCGCCGCCCTGGTCGGGGGCCGCGACACCACCTCGTGGGTGCAGGCGCTCAAGGTGATGGTGCTGTCGGTCGTCGTCACCGCCTACGTCACCGCCGGCCAGGACCCCCCCGTCGCCCGGCTGGCCCAGCTGCTCCGGCCGCGCTGAGATGCGCCGCCGCGATCTCCGCTGTCCGAGTGGTTGCACCGGGGGCCGTTTCGAGGCGCTCAACGCCCCGGTCTACGTCGACTCGCGAGCGCGCTACCTGGAGCACGACGACAGCCTCGCCGCCTTCGTCTGCGCGGAGTGCCAGTCGGTGGCCATCGACCTGATCCAGTCGGCCGATCTGATGCAGCGCGATCAGGACGTCGAACCCCAGGTGCTGGTCTGCCCCCAGTGCGGCACCCAGATGCTGCCGCCCCTCGACGACGAGCTGGCGCCCGTCGTGGAGTGCCCGATGTGCGAGACGCGCTTTGCACTCGAGGAGGGGATGCCACACCTTCACGGCACCGCGTTTGATGCCGGGGCGGAGGCGTAGCTCCAGGCGCCGCCCGGCAAACCTCCACGCCGATGCCATCATGGGCCGGCTGTGCTCGAAATCCTCCGGGCGCTCCTGACGCGCCGGCTCGAACCCGCCCACCGGCTGCTGCTCGGCCAGCTGGTGATGTTCACCGGCATCGCCGCCCTCTTCCCTGTCGTGCCCCTGTACGTCCGCGCCCACGGCGGCAGCTCCGCCGACATCGCCCTCTTCGTGGCCGGCCCGCTGGTGGCCAGCACCCTGGTCCAGCTGCCGGCGGGGCACCTCGTCGACCGCATCGGCCGCAAGCCGGTGCTGATCGGAAGCCGTCTGCTCTACGCGGCCCTCTCCGGCGGCCTCTTCCTCAACCTGGGGCCGCTCTGGGTGCTGGCCCTGCTGCGGGTCGGGCAGGGCGCGAGCGGCGGCGCCTACGTCCCCGCCCTCCGCGCGGCACTCGCCGACCTGACCCCGCCGGGAGAGCGCGGTCACCGCTACGCCCAGCTCCAGGGCTGCGAGATGGTGGGGCTGCTCCTCGGTCCCGCGATCGGCGGGGCCGTCGCGCTGTGGGCGTACTCGGGGATCTTCGCTGCCTCGGGCATCGCCGTCCTGCTCGGCCTCGGGGCGGTCATCCGGATGCCCGAGACACGCGGCGCTGACATCGCCGCGTCACCACCCGCACCGGCGCCCTCCGCGGCGCGGGACGGGTCTCATGCGCCGGCCACGACTCCGGCTCCGGCCACCCCGCCGGCACCGCGCTGGTGGTGGCTCCGCCCCGCGCTGCTCATCCCGAGTGTGGCCCTGGCGGCCGCGGGAACGATGTTCAGCATGTACGACGTGGTCTGGCCGCAGTTCCTGAATGCGCGCGGCTACGACAGCCTGGTCATCGGGCTCTCCATCTCCTTCTTCGCCGTGCCCATCCTCCTGCTCACCGGCAGGGGCGGCCGGCTCAGCGACCGCGCCGACCGCCGGGTGCTGGTGCCCGTGGCGCTCTGCGTGGTGGCGGCGTGCGCCTCCACGTATCCATGGCTCCGCAACATCTTCCCGATCCTCGCGGTCGGCACCGTCGAGTCGCTCGCCGTCATGCTCGTCGAGCCATCCCTCTTCGCCGTCATCAGCGAGTCGACGACGGCCTCCCTGCGCGGCCGGGCGATGGGCGTGGGTGGCCTCTTCGAGGCCGGAGGTGGTGCCTTCGGAGCGGGGGTGCTCGGTGCCCTCTACGGGATCGCCGAGCCCCTCCCCTTCCTCGGCGGCGCCACGGTGTGCCTGCTGGCCGCGCTCGTGTGTGCGCGCGCCCTCCCCCGCCACCGCCCCGCGGGAGCATCACCGGACCTCCGGCCGGCCGGCATCGCCCGAGCCGAGGTGGACGTCGTCTGAGCCGGCGGCCGGGCATGTGGGCGCGGCAGCGAGGGGCGGGAGATGTGGCAACCTGGCCCCCGCAGGCGACCGCGGGCAGACGGCGCTGTCCGCCGCTTCAGGAGGCGGCCATGTCAGTGATCGACGACATCCAGGACGAGAACCTGATGCTCGCGTCCCGCTACGACGCGCGCACCGGCTCTCTCGACCAGATCCCCACCCGGCACATCGCCGTGGTCGGCTGCATGGATGGGCGACTCGACCTTCCCGCCATCCTCGGGCTGCAGATCGGGGACGCCCACATCATCCGCAACGCGGGCGGCGTCGCCACCGACGACGTCATCCGCTCGCTGGTCGTCTCCCAGCGCATCCTCGGCACCCGGGCCGTGATGCTGGTCCACCACACCGGCTGCGGGATGCTGGGCTTCCGCGATGACGAGCTGAAGGCGCAGATCGAGCAGGAGACGGGTGTCAGGCCGCCCTTTGCCCTCGAGGCGTTCTCCGACCTCGATGCCGACGTGCGGCAGTCGGTGAATCGCGTCCGGCTGAGCCCCTACCTGCCGTACCGGGACGAGGTGCGGGGGTTCGTGTTCGATGTCCACACCGGCCGCCTCCGGGAGGTGTATGCGGGTATCGCGGCGGGCGGCTGAGCGGCGCTCCGCAACCCCCGGTTCCGCAGCCCGCGGCCCGGTGAGCCCTCAGCTCGAAGAGCCGTCCCTGGTCACCTCGACGGCCTCGGCGTCTGCGTTGACCACGACCCGGGCATCGAGCGGTGCTGAGAGGACGGTCGTGAGCTGGGTGATGGAAGCCGTATCACTGCAGCCCTCAGGGCTCGGCGGAGGATGGAAGTCCTCGTCCACGACGATGGCGACGGCGGTATCCGACGACTCCACCTGGAGGCTGTAGCCGGCCTCGCACGGGCCCGATCCGGACTCCCACCCGCCCGTGTCCACCGTGAGTGTGCGCCCGTCGGCGCCGAGCTCGGCGCCACCGGCAAGGGCTGTGCCGGACGGCGAGCTGAGAGCGGCGGGTACGGAGTAGATGCTCGCGGGGGCCACGGCCAGCACGGCCTGCGATCCCGAGACGCCGCCGAAGGTGAACTCCCAGGCCGGGAGCTGGTAGGGGCCGCGATCGCTCGTGAAGGTGGCCGTGCCCAGCTGAACCGAGCTGGCGTCGAGCCAGGTGGTGGTGGGAGGGTCATACGTGCCCGGTGTCGGCATGAACTCCGCGAACGCCGCAGCGGGGGTGATGAGCGGGTAGCCGTCCGCCTCGCCCGGATTCGTGGGCCAGGACGCCGGCGGGTGGACCTGGCCCAGTAAGAAGGCGAGCTTGTCGTCGCCACTCGGAAAGGCGAAGCCCGGCGAGTTCATGGTCTGGTCGGCACCTGCGAGCAGGATGAGCGGCCGCGGCGAGCCGTTCACCGGGAAGCCGGCCCACGCGGCGAGCACCTCCTGGAGGGTGAGCTGGTCGGCGGCCGACGGGAACGCCGGGGTGGTCGGCGTCGGGGACACCTGGTCCGTGGCGGACGGGGATATCAGCGCTGAGGGCGAGGGGGACGCCCCCAACGAGCGGGCCGGCACCCCGCAGCCGGCCAAGGCCAAGGAGACGGCGACGACCAACGCTCCCGTCGCGCTGGCGTGCCGGATACTCACACCCTTATTACGCCGCAACGGCCGCCGCGGGACAAGCAAGTCGGAGCGGCTCAGGCGAGCCCGGGCGGCATCGGCGGGAGCAGCGCGACGGTGGCGCCCACCGGGCCGGCGTCCTCGCCGGGATTGCGGCCCCAGTGGCGGGAGAAGCGGCCGTCGAAGCCGATCACCGCTCCCCCCTGGCGCACATCCGGGCCGTTCTTCCAATGCGGTGTGTGGCCATGGACCACGCGCCGGGCGCCGAAGCGGCGCAGATGCTCCTCGAGTCGCGCGCGGTCCTCGAAGGCTCGCCGCCCGATCAAGTGGCGGAGGAGCAGGACCACCCCGCCAGGCTCCTGGCTCAATAGACCGGCCGCAGCCCGATTCACCGCTTCCACGCTGTCACCCAGGGCGGAGTAGTCGTCATCGTCGGTGTGCTGGACCAGGGTCCCGTCGTCGAGGAGCAGCATGACCGGCAGCCGGCGCAGCCAGGTCTCCATCTCAGCGTCGTCGGCGAGCGCCTCGAGGTCGGCCGGATCGCCGCGCCGCCGCTGCCAGACCGACTCGAGCAGCTCGCCGTCGCGCGCCCGCAGCCGCGCCCCGCCGACGCGCCGCTCCTCGATCAGCGCCAGCACCAGCAGGTCGTGGTTGCCCAGGATGGCCCGGCTGTGGCGCCGCTCCATGGCGATCCCGGCCGCCTTGTGGCCACCGGCCTCCCCCGGCCGGCCACCGGTGAAGAAGTCGCCGAGGAAGACGGTCTCCACCTTGTCCTCGGGGAAGGCGGCCAGCGCGCCGGCCAGCCGCTCGTGGTCGCCCTGAACGTCCCCGACGATGAGGACCGGCAGCGTCATGGGCTCAGGCCGCCGGCGGTCAGCCGGCGAGCGCCGCCGCCAGCTTGCGAGTGCGGGAGACAGCCGCCGTAGCCCGGCTGAGGGCGCGGGCGACCGTCCGCGGGCCGGGCCCGCCGGGCAGCTCACGTCGGCGCAGCGCTGCGTCGACGTCGAAGAGCTCCACGACCTCGCCGTCGAATCGATCGGAGAGCTCCCGCCACTCCTCGACGCTCATGTCGGCGAGCGTCCTGCGCGCGGCGACGCACCGCCGCACCGCGGCGCCCACCAGGGCGTGGGCCTCGCGGAAGGGCATCCCGCGCGCCACCAGGTGCTCGGCGACGTCGGTGGCGAGCAGCATCGGATCGGACGCCGCACGGCGCATCGCCGCCACGTCGAAGACGATCCGGCGGACCACGTCGGCGAGGATGCCGAGCGTCCCCAGGCTCGTGTCGACGGCGTCGAAGAGCGGCTCCTTGTCCTCCTGGAGGTCCCGGTTGTAGGCGAGGGGCAGCCCCTTGAGGACGGTCAGAAGCGCGACCAGGTCGCCGGTCACCCGGCCCACCCTGCCCCGGGCCAGCTCGAGGACGTCGGGGTTCTTCTTCTGCGGCATCAGCGAGGAACCGGTGGCGTGCGTGTCGGGCAGCTCGGCGAAACCGAACTCCGCGGTGGTCCAGAGCACGATCTCCTCGGCCAGCCGGGAGAGATGGACCATCAGCAGCGCGCAGGTCGAGATCAGCTCGACGGCGAAGTCGCGGTCGGAGACGGCATCCAGGCTGTTGGCGCTGAGCGCCGCGAAGCCGAGCGCGCGCTGCGTGCTCGCGCGGTCGATGGGCAGCGTGGTGCCGGCGAGCGCGCCGCTGCCGAGCGGCATCACGTCGCAGCGCCGGTACCCGTCGCCCAGCCGCTCGACGTCGCGCTGGAGCATCTCCACATACGCCAGCAGGTGGTGGGCGAGCGAGACGATCTGGGCCCGCTGCGTGTGGGTGTAACCGGGGAGCGGGGTGGCCCGGTGCTCGGCGGCGCGCCCGAGCAGCGCCTCCTGCAGCCCGGCGCAGCCGAGCATCAGGTCGACGGTGCGGCGCCGGCACCAGAGGCGAAGGTCGGTGGCCACCTGGTCATTGCGGCTGCGACCGGTGTGCAGCCGTCCCGCGGCCGGGCCGATCAGCTCGTGAAGGCGGCGCTCCACCGCGGCGTGGATATCCTCGTCGGCCGGGTCCACGGTGAACCCGCCCCGCTCCAGCTCGCGGCCGACGGCGCGCAATCCGGAGAGGATGGCGCGGAGGTCACCGGCCCCGATGAGGCCGACCTCGCGGAGCATCCGGGCATGGGCGATCGACCCCTCGATGTCCTCGGCGTGAAGCCGGAGGTCAAATCCGAGGCTGCTCGTGTACTCCTCGACGCCCCGCGCGGTACGGGTTCCCAGCCGTCCCTCCCAGACCTTCGAGGGGACGTGCCGTGCCGGAGCTGGGTCCTTGCGCTTGCCCCGTGCCATCAGCGCCGCTTGACCTTGCGCTCGAGGCTGAGCGGCACGCTGTCCTCCAGGGCTCCCTGGATGCGCGCCTGGGTCCGCAGCGGCAGACCGAACAGCTCGATGAAGCCGCGAGCCGCCGAGTGGTCAAAGGTGTCCTGCCGGCGGTCGTAGGTCGCCAGCTCCTCGCGGTAGAGGGAGCCGGGCGCGCGCCGGCCGGCGACGCTCACGGTGCCGCGCCAGAGGCGGAGCTTGACCTCGCCGCTCACCGGCTCCTGGGTCACGGCGACGAAGGCGGCGAGGGCGCTGCGCAACTGGCCAAACCAGAGCCCGTCGTAGACCAGCCGGGCCCACTCATCGCCGAGGCGGCGCTTGAGGTGGAAGACGTCCCGCCCCAGGGTCAGGGTCTCGAGAGCGGTGTGGGCGGTGTGGAGGACGACCGCCGCCGGCGCCTCGTAGATCTCGCGGGACTTGATCCCCACCAGCCGGTTCTCGACGTGGTCGATCCGGCCGACCCCGTGGGCACCGGCCAGGGCGTTGAGCCGGGTGACCAGGACATCGCCGGTGAGCCGCTCGGCATCCAGGGTCACCGGGATGCCGTGCTCGAAACCGAGGGAGATCAGCAGCCCCTCCTCGGGGGCCGCGTGCGGATCCACGGTCCAGGCGAAGACGTCCGGAGTGGGCTCCTGCCAGGGATCCTCCAGCGGGCCGGCCTCGATGCTGCGCCCCCAGATGTTGGCGTCCACCGAGTACGGCGACTCCTGGGTGACGGGCACCTCGATGCCGTGCGCGCGAGCGAATTCGATCTCCTGTGGACGACCCATCTCCCAGTCGCGGACGGGGGCGACGACCTCCAGCTCCGGTGCGAGGGCCGCGGTGGCGACGTCGAAGCGGACCTGGTCGTTNNCCCTTGCCGGTGCAGCCGTGGGCAATCGCCTCGGCACCCTCGTCCCGGGCGACGTCGACCAGGATCTTGGCTATCAGGGGCCGGGCCAGGGCGGTGGCCAGCGGATAGGCGCCCTCGTACATCGCGGAGGCGGCGAGGCTCGGGAAGCAGAACTCCTCGACGAAGAGACGGCGCGCGTCGACGGAGTAGGCGGCCACGGCCCCGGTGCGCAGGGCCCGGTCGGTGACCTCCTCGATGTTCTTGGCCTCACCGATGTCGGCGGTGCAGGTGATCACCTCGTAGCCGAGCCGCTCCTGGAGCCAGCGGATCGACACCGAAGTGTCGAGACCACCGGAATACGCGAGGACGCAGCGCTTGGGCTTGCTCACCGGACACCTCCGTGACCGCTCGAGTGACTGCCATCCAGGGCGCGGGCAGCGGTCGGCCCCCCGCCCATCGCCTCGCGCAGCCGGTCGGCGAGGTGGCGCGCGCCGGGCCGGGAACGGACCACGACCAGGACCGTGTCATCGCCCGCTACCGTGCCCGCGACCTCCTCGAAGTGCGCGGAGTCGATGAGAGCGGCCACCAGTGGGGCGCTGCTCGGACGCGTGTGAACGATCCCGATGTGATCCACGAACTCCATGGAGCGGACATGTTCGCGCATGACCGCGCGCAGCCGGGTGTTCACCGGTGAGGGCTCCTCCGTGTCACTCGCGGCGATGTAGCGGAGACCGTCCGGGTCGTGGACGCGGGCCAATCCGAGTTCCCGGACGTCTCGGGACACGGTGGCCTGGGTGGCGTCGAGACCGCGGCGATGCAGCGCGGCCACGATCTCCTCCTGGGTGCGCACCTTCCGGTCCCGGACCAGATCGAGGATGGCCTGCTGACGCTCCGCCTTGGCGGCGGGGACGAGCACGGAGGTGACGTTCACGGCTTCTTGCCCTCGGGCGCACCGGCCCCGCTCCCGGTCCCGCCGGCCACCAGATCGAAGGCGGTGGCGAGCCGCTCGACCGCCTCGTCCGCCTGGGCATCGCTCAGGATGAGCGGCGGGATCAGCCGGAGGGCCGAGGCCCCGGTCGCATTGATGAGCAGGCCGAGGCGCAGCGCGGCCAGGACCAGCTGCTGGGCCACCGGCTGGGTGAGGACGACACCCAGCATCAGGCCGCGACCCCGCACCTCGGCGATGGGCGCACCCCCCTCTGCGAGCTGGAGCAGACCGTGACGGAGCCGCTCGCCGACCCGGGCAGCGTTCTCGACCAGCCCCTCGCGCCCGATGGCATCGATGACGGCGGCCGCCACCGCGGTCACCAGGGGCCCGCCACCGAAGGTCGAGCCGTGGTCGCTCAGGGTCAAGATGTCGGCGCGCGGCCCGGCAAGGACGGCGCCGATGGGCAGCCCGCCACCCAACCCCTTGGCGACCGCCATCACGTCAGGGACGATCCCGGCGTGCTGGTGCGCCCACCACTTGCCGGTGCGCCCCATCCCGCTCTGGATCTCGTCGAGGATGAGCAGGAGGTTGCGCTCGTCACAGAGCCGGCGGAGACCGCGCAGGGTCTCATCGTTCATCGGGACGACCCCGGACTGGCCCTCGATCGGCTCCATGAGCACCGCCACGGTGCTGTCGTCGATCGCGCTCTCGACCGCGCCGAGATCGTCGTAGGCGACGTGGATGAATCCGCGCGGCAGCGGCTCGAATGGCTCGCGGTAGTGGCGGTTCGCGGTGGCCGCGAGCGCACCCATGGTGCGTCCGTGGAACGCGCCCCGCGCGCAGATGATGGTGGACGCGCCGTTGCGGTGCAGCTTCCCCCACTTGCGGGCGATCTTGATGGCCGTCTCGATCGCCTCCGACCCGCTGTTGCAGAAGTAGACCCGGCTCGGGAAGGCGGTGGCCACCAGCTTCTCCGCAGCATCCAATTGGGGCTCGGAGAAGTAGAGGTTGCTCAGGTGGATAGCGCGCGCCGCCTGCTCGACCAGAGTGCCGATCACGGCCGGATGACCGTGACCGAGCACGTTCACCGCGATCCCGCCGGCCAGGTCGAGGTACTCCTGCCCGTCGACGTCGGTGAGGATGCAGCCCTTTCCTGAGCGCATCGCCACCGGCTGAGGCGCGTACGTGTGCATGAGCACGGTGGCCGCCCGCTCCGCGATGGCGGAGAAGGCCGCGCTCACCTCGAGAGCCGGTTGGCTCACCGGGTCACCATGGTGCCAACGCCCTTCTCGGTGAGCAGCTCCAGGAGCAGCGCGTGGGAGACGCGGCCGTCGATGATGTGCGAGGCCATGACCACGTCGAGGGCACGGAGCGCCGCGCGCACCTTGGGGATCATGCCGCCGTGGATGGCGCCGCTCTCGATCAGCCGGTCGGCGGCTGCCGCGTCCAGAGCGCTGATCAGCTCCCCGTCGTCGCCGCGCACCCCCTCGACGTCGGTGAGCAGCACCAGCTTGGTCGCCTTGAGCGCGACGGCCAGCTCGGCGGCCACGGTGTCGGCGTTGACGTTGTAGGCATCGCCGTCGACGCCCAGGCCGATGGAGGCCATCACCGGGATGCGCCCCTGGTCGAGCACGGCGACGATCGGTTCGGCGTTGACCTGGTCGACCTCACCGACGAAGCCGAGGTCCTGACCGTCCTCTGGACCCCGGGGACGGACCAGCAGGGTGGGCCCGTCCTCGCCGCTCATCCCCACCGCCTGGCCACCCAGCCGGTGAATTCGACTCACCAGGTCGGGGCCGATCTTGCCGGTGAGGACCATCTTCACCACCTCCATGGTGGCTCCGTCGGTGACCCGCAGCCCGTTGACGAACTTCGGCTCGATGCCGAGCCGCTTCTGCCACGAGGAGATCTCGGGACCACCGCCGTGGACCAGCACGGGGCGCATGCCGACAAAACGCAGCAGCACCACGTCCTGGAGAAAGGCGTCGAGGTCCTCCCCCATCGCCGCCCCGCCGAGCTTGATCACCAGGGTGTGGCCGGAGAAGCGACGGATGTAGGGCAGCGCCTCGACGAGCACCTCTGCCCGCCGGATCCGCTCCTCCATGGTCTCGACTTGGGTGGTCATGGGATCTGTGTGCTCATGTGGTGTACTCCGCATTGATCCGCACGTAGCCGGCGGTCAGGTCGCATCCCCAGGCGTGACCGCGCCCGTCGCCGGCACCGAGATCGATGTCGATCTCACTCCGGGGCTCGCGCAGCGCGGCGACGACCGGGCTCAGGTCGGTGTCGAGCGGGGCGCCGTGCTCGAAGACGGTGGTGCCGGCCAAGGTCACCCGGACCCGGTCGAGGCTGAAGCGGGCACCGCTCCGGCCGAGGGCGGCGACGATCCGCCCCCAGTTGGGATCGGCTCCGTGCACGGCCGTCTTCACGAGCGGGGAGACAGCCACGGTGCGGGCGGCAAGGCGCGCCTCGGCATCGTCGCGACCGCCGGCGACCGTCACCCGGAAGTGCTTGGTCGCGCCCTCCGCGTCCGCGACCACCTGCTCCGCCAGCGACTCGCAGACACCCAGGAAGGCCGCGCGGAGGGCCTCGAAGCCGGGGCCGCCCGGCACCAGCGCCGGCCCGCCCGCGGCGCCGTTGGCGAGGGCGAAGAGGGTGTCGTTGGTGGAGGTGTCACCGTCGACGGTGATCGAATTGAAGCTGGATTCGGCGACCTCGGTGAGCAGCGCCTGGAGGTCGGGTACGGCGACGTCGGCGTCGGTCGTGACCAGGGCGAGCAGGGTCGCCATGTCCGGGTGGATCATCCCGGCACCCTTCGCCATCCCGCCCACCCGGTGCTCCACGCCGTCGACGAGGAAGGTGGCGCTCGCCATCTTGGGGACGGTGTCGGTGGTCATGATCGCCCGGGCCGCCAGCTCACCGGCATCCCGGCTCTGGCTGCGTGCGGCGGCGCGGAGGCCGTCAGCGACCCGATCCATGGGCAGAGGACGGCCAATCACACCGGTGCTGCAGACCAGCATCTCGACGGGGTCGCGGCCCAGCGCGCCGGCGGTGAGGGCACACATCCGGAGCGCGTCGCGCAGCCCCTGGGCGCCGGTGCAGGCGTTGGCGTTGCCGGCGTTGGCGNNGGGTGAAGACGCCGGCGCCCGCGCAGGGGCGATCGCTCATCACCACCGCGATGTCGGCGCGGCTGATGTCCCCGTCGCCGCGGATGCCGGCCGCCGCCGTCCCGGCGCTGAAGCCGCGCGGGAAGCAGACGCCCACGCCGGTCGCGGACGCGCCGGTCGCGGCAGAGCCGGTCACGGAAACCGCGTCCTCGGAGGTGTCCGTCGCAGAGGCGTCCGTCTCGGAGGCTTCCGCACGCGCGGCGATTCCGGAGGCACCCGTCTCCGGGGCGCCGGTCTCCGAGGTGCCCATCTGGGTCACGGCCACTGCGACGACACCGGCAGGCCGGTGGTCTCCCCCAGCCCGAAGCGGACGTTGGCCGCCTGGACCGCCTGGCCCGCGCCTCCCTTGACCAGGTTGTCCTCGGCGACCGTGACCACCGCCACCCCGTCCTGGTCGGTGACGTTGATGGCGGCCGTGTTGCTCCCGGTCACCGACTTGGTGGAGGGGGACACCTCGTCGTAGCGGAGGAAGGGGTTGGCCGCGCAGAGGCCGCGCATCAGCTCGGCGACGTCGGCCACCCGGCGCCCGGCGACGGGGCGGAGGTAGGCGGTGGCCAGGATGCCTCGGGTCATAGGGATCAGGTGGGGCACGAAGGTCAGCCGCACCTCACGGCCCGCGGCCGCCCTGAGCTCCTGGAGCATCTCGGCCTTGTGGCGGTGGCCGTCCACGCTGTAGGCCCTGACCGATTCGTTCACCTCCGAGAAGTGGAAGGCGAGCGACGGCGAACGGCCGCCGCCGCTCACCCCGCTCTTGGCATCGACCACCACCTCGGGCTCCACCAGCCCCTCGCGGAGTGCGGGGAGCGTGCTCAGCAGGCTGGCGGTCGGGTAGCAGCCCGGGATGGCCAGCAGGTCGGAGGTGGCGATGGCCTCGCGGTGGAATTCGACCAAGGAGTACACCGCCTGCTTGCAGAGGTCCGGGGCAGGGTGCTCCAGCCCGTACCAGCGCGCGTAGGCGACCGGGTCGGTGAGGCGGAAGTCAGCGCTCATGTCGACCACCACGCGGCCGGCGCCGAGCCACTCCCGGGCGTGGTCGGCGGCGACCGTGTGGGGCAGGGCGGCGAAAACCACCTCGACGTCGCCGACATCCATCCCGCCCTCGACCTGGAGGGTCACCCGGCTCCCCGGGACGGCGGCGGCGAAGGACTTGCCGGCCGAGCTGCGGCCGAGGAGTCGCGTGAGCTCGATGCCGGGATGCTGGTCGAGGATCTCGACGCATTGGGCGCCGATGTAGCCGGTGGCGCCGCAGACCGCGGCGCGGATCACAGAGGCGGGCATGGTCGAGGGATTATACGGTCAGCGTGCATGTTTATGCAAACGCGGTTCAGCGGCGTCCCGCTTCGGCCCCGGGAGGTCAGGCGGCGCCAATGACGTCGGCGGCGGTGCCCTCCAGGCCTTCCGCGGGGCGAACCTTCCAGGTGGCTCCGCTCAGGCCGCTGGCTCCCACCAGCGCCGCCGCGCAGGGTTCCCGAGAGGCGGAGCGGGTCGCGCCGCCGTCCTGGGTCACCTCGTCGAGGCGACGCTGGAGTGGCCGGCGACGGGAAGCCCGTGGATGCCGAGCCGCCGGTGGCGGGCGCGCTCGATGTTGACGGCAGCGCCGATCAGGGCCAGGTGGGTGAAGGCCTGTGGGTAGTTGCCGAGAAGCTCCCCGGTCGCGCCGTCCGCCTCCTCGGCCATCAGCCCGAGCGGCGATGCGAATGCGAGCAGCCGCTCGAAGCGGCGCTGGGCCTGCTCCACCTCGCCGCTGTGGGCGAGGGCGTCGGCCAGCCAGAAGGAGCACATCAGGAATCCCCCCTCCGCGCCGTGGGCGATGCCGTCGTCGGTCTCCTCGGGACGGTAGCGGCTGACCAGCACTCCCTGACCGAGGTGGCGGGCGATCGCCCGCACCGTGGTGACGATGCGCGGATCGCGATCGTCGAGGAAGCGCACCTGGCCGGCCCGGAGCATGGCGGCGTCGACCGTCCTTCCCCCCAGGGTCTGGGTGAAGCTGCGCAACCGCCGGTTGTACCCCTCCGCCGTCACCCGCCGGTGGATCGCCCGGCGCGCCTCCTCCCAGCGCTCGCGATCGCAGCGCAGTCCGAAGCGCTCGGCGAGCCGCAGACCCCGGTCGACGGCGACCCAGCACATCAACTTGCTGTAGGTGTAGTGGAGCTCCCGGCCACGGCTCTCCCAGATGGAGGCGTCCGGCAGCTGCCAGCGCTCGATGGCCAGATCGACGACCGCGTGCAGCTCCTTCCAGAGCGTCTGGCTGATCTCTCCGCCGTAACGCGCGAAGAGATAGGCGCTGTCCAGCAGCTCGCCATATACGTCGAGCTGGAGCTGGTCGACGGCACCGTTGCCGATCCGGACCGGCGTCGACCTCCGGTACCCGGCCCAATGGCCGAGCACCTCCTCGGTGACCTGCGTGCTGCCGTCGACGCGGTAGAGGTTCTGAAACCGGCCGCCATCGCCGATCCCGGTGGTACGCAGCCAGCCGAAGAAGCCATCTGCCTCCTCGTGGAGGCCGAGCTGAAAGAGGCCAAAGAGGGTGAGGGAGGCGTCCCGCAGCCAGGTGAAGCGGTAGTCCCAGTTTCGCCGGCCCCCGATCGCCTCGGGAAGTGAGGCGGTGGGAGCGGCCACGATGGCGCCGGTGGGCGCGTAGATCATCAGCTTGAGCGCAAGTGCGGAGCGCCAGACCGCCTCGGGGTAGGCTCCGGCGTAGCGGACCTTCCCGATCCAGCGCCACCAGTACGCCTGGGTCTCGCGCAGCAGGCCAAGCGCCCGCTCCACGGTCCAGGCGCTCTCCGAGGTGGTGCAGTCACCACGGGCATGCTGGCAGCGGAGCGAGAGGGCGACCGCATCGCCCGCGCGCAGGGTGAAGCTGCCGGTGCCACCCCGGATCTCCGCCGTCGAGACGACGCAGAAATGGAGTCCGCCGGCGTCGCCGTGGAAACGCCGGCCCTCGGCCTGGAATCCGTCAGGCAAGCGCCCGTAATCGGGCCGGGGAGCGATCCGGTGTTCCATGCTCACGCTCCCGGTCAGGCAGTCGACGATGCGCACGATGCGCGGGCTGCGGTGGGGACGCGCGTGATGCCCGATGGTCTGCTCGTCGACGGGCATGAAATCGACGACCTGGACCCTGCCGGTGGGCGTGGAGAAGATGGTCCGCAGGATGTTGGTGCGGTCGTCGTAGCGCTGCTCGGCCCGGTACGCGCCCCGCGGCCGGAGCTGCCAGTGCCCACCATCGCGCGCGTCGAGGATGCGACCGAAGAGCGATGGCGAGTCGAAACGCGGCAGGCAGCACCAATCGATGCTGCCGTCGACACCAACCAGCGCGGCGCTGCGGCAGTCGCCGATCAGCCCGTAGGCCCCGATGGGGAGGTAACCGCCGGTACGGTCGGTCCCCTGGATCATCAGTCGGGATTCCCGCCCGGGCCGGAGAGCAGCCTGACGTCCGCGGGCGGTGCCACGAAACAGGAGCGGGCACCGGTGTGGCAGGCCGGGCCGGCGGACTGGACCAGGAGCAGCACGGCGTCGCCATCGCAGTCCAGCCGGACCTGGATGATGCGCATGGTGTTGCCGCTCGTCTCCCCCTTCTGCCAGAGGCGCTCCCGGCTCCTGCTCCAGAACGTGGCCCGCCGGGTGACCAGGGTGGCCTCGTAGGCGTCGCGGTTCATGTGGGCAACCATCAGCACCTCGGCGGTCCCCGCGTCCTGGACGACGGCGGTGACCAGCCCGCGGCTGAAGTCGGGGCTGCGCTCCTCCGGCTCGGCGACCAGGGGCAGCGCCGGGGCAACCGGCTCTCCGGAGGGCGGGAGGGCGTCGCGGTTTGCGCCGCTCACAGCCGCACCTCGATCCCGTGATCCCGCAGGTAGACCTTGGTCTGGGGGATGGGGTGGATGCCGTCGTGGAAGATGGAGGCCGCGAGGGCGGCGTCCGCGCCCCCCTCGTCCAGCACCGCGCGCAGGTGCTCGGGCTCACCCGCCCCCCCGCTCGCGATCACCGGGATGGTGAGACGGTCGGACACCGCCCGGGTGAGCAGGAGGTCGTAGCCGTCCTGGGTGCCGTCCCGGTCCATGCTCGTCAGCAGGATCTCGCCGGCGCCCCGCTGGGCGGCCTCCTCCGCCCAGGCGAGCGCGTCCCGCCCGGTGTCGCGGCGGCCGCCGTGGGAGAAGACATGCCAGCCGCCGTCCTCGCGCCGGGCGTCCACGGCGACCACGATGCACTGCACGCCGAAGCGCTCGGCCGCCTCACCGATGAGGGCCGGGCGGGCGAGTGCCGCCGTGTTGAGCGACACCTTGTCGGCCCCGCTGCGCAGCATGCGGTCGATGTCATCGAGTCCGCGCAGCCCACCTCCCACGGTGAGCGGGATGAAGACGGAGTCGGCGGTGCGGCGCACCGCGTCGAGGAGGATCTCGCGCGCGTCGCTGCTCGCCGTGATGTCCAGGAACACCAGCTCATCGGCGGATTCCGCGTCGTAGCGCGCCGCCAGCTCGGCGGGGTCGCCGGCGTCGCGGAGGTTGACGAAGTTGACCCCCTTGACCACCCGACCGTGATCCACGTCGAGGCAGGGGATGATCCGCTTGGCCAGGGTCATCGTGGCCTCCGGTCAGCGCGCGCAGCGCGGCCGGCGCCGAGTGGCGCCGAGCTAGGGGGGTGAGCCGCGTGTGGCTCCGCCACCGCGGGGAGGGGGGCGGCACTGCCCCCTTCTCGAGTCATGGGGTCCCCGCGCCGCCTGCGGCGTGGGGGAAGCGCAACACCGCGGCGCGCAGGTCGAAGCTGCCCTCGTACATGGCGCGACCCACGATGGCCCCGGCGGCTCCGGCCTCGGCACAGCGGGCGATGTCGTCGACGGTGCTGATGCCTCCGCTCGCGATCACCGGTCCCGGGAACATCCGCACCGTCTCCTCGAGCCCGGCGAGGTCCGGGCCGCTCAGCATCCCGTCAAGGGCGACGTCGGTCCTCACCAGACCGCCGAGTGGCCAGGTGGCCCACCGTTCCAGGTGGGCGGCGGCGCTTCCCGCGCCCTCGGTCCAGCCCTCGGCCTGGGCGACATCGCCGCGCACGTCCAGGGAGGCCAGGCAGCGTCCCGGCAGGGCGGCGCAGATCGCCTCGGCGGCAGCGGGCTCGCGCACCGCGACGCTCCCCAGGACGACGAAGGTTGCGCCGGCGCCCAGCCACCGCTCCGCCGCCGCCAGGGTGCGGACGCCACCTCCGACCTCGATCTCGACACCGCCCTCGCGGGCCGCTTCGAGCACGCCGCGGGCCGCCGCGGCGGAGTCGACGTCCGCCGTCCCCCGGGCCGCATCGAGGTCGACGAGGTGGATGCGGTGGGCGCCGCTCTCGACGAGCCGCCGGGCGACCACAGCGGGATCACTCTCGTAGATGTGCTCACGGTTGTAGTCGCCCTGGATGAGCCGGACACAGCGGCCCCCTCGGATGTCGATGGCGGGGATGACGATCACAACAGGGACGGCTCAGCCGCCCTCCGCTCGCCCATCGCCGCGGCCACCAGGTTGGCGTAGATGCGCAGCCCGGCCGGGCCGCTCTTCTCGGGGTGGAACTGGGTGCCCGTCACCACCCCCCGCTCGCAGATGGCGACGATCTCGCCGCCGTAGTCCACGGTGGCGACAACGTCCGCGGGGTCGGCTTCGGCTGCGTAGGAGTGGACGAAGTAGCAGCGGGTGCCGTCCTCTACCCCATTGGTGAGCACCGCGGGCCGGTGCAGCCGGAGAGAGTTCCAGCCCATGTGCGGCACCTTGAGCGGAGGTGCCGCCGCGATGCGGCGCACCCGCCCGGGAAGGAGGCCGAGCCCGGTGCCGCCCTCTCCCTCCTCACTCGACTCGAAGAGCAGCTGGAAGCCGAGGCAAACCCCGAGGACGGGGCGGCCGCGGCCAGCCGCCTCCCTCACGGCGTCGCCCAGCCCGGAGCCGAGCAGCAGCGCGGCGGCCGGAGCGAAGGCGCCGACACCGGGGAGCACCACCCCGTCGCTGGCGGCGACGACCCGCGGGTCAGGGGTGATCACCACCTCGGCGCCGGCGCGGGCCAGCGCCCGCTCGACACTTCGCAGGTTGCCGACCCCGTAGTCGACGATCGCCACCCGTGGCATCAGGGCGCCACACGGGTGAAGCGCCGCCCGCGCCGGCTCCGCGGCATCAGGGCACCCGCAGCGTGCAGGATGCGCGGCGCCCGTCCCGGAGCATCAGAGCACTCCCTTGGTGGAGGGCACCCCGCGCCCGACCAGGGTCAGGGCTTCGCGGGTGGCGAGCCCCAGGGCCTTGAAGGCGGCCTCGGCGACGTGATGCAGGTTCACCCCGCGGATCAGGTCGACGTGGAGGCTGATCCCCGCAGATTGGGCCAGACCCTGCACGAACTCGTGGAGGAGGGTCACGTCGAAGTCGTTGATGCGTCCCTTGAGGGCGCCCATCTCCCACTCAAGGTGGGGCCGGTTGGAGAAGTCCAGGGCACAGCGCACCAGCGACTCGTCGAGGGGGGCGTAGGCGTGGCCGAAGCGCCGGATGCCGGAGCGGTCGCCGAGAGCCCGGCTGATCGCCGCGCCCAGAGCCAGCCCGCAGTCCTCGACCAGGTGGTGGGCATCGACGTCGATGTCGCCGGAGCCGTGGAGCCGGACGTCCATGCCGCTGTACTTGACGAAGGATTCGAGCATGTGGCGGAAGAAGGGCAGCGGCACGTCGATGTCGGCCGCCCCGCCACCGTCGATCTGGACGTCGACCTGGATGCGGGTCTCCTTGGTGACCCGCTCCTCGGTCGCGGACCGCCGCGACGCCGGGCCCGGACTGCTCTCACTCATCGGACACCATCCTCCATCCTGAGCCGGATCGCCCGCTCGTGGCCGCGCAACCCCTCGGCGGTGGCGAGGGCGCAGGCGACGGGCGACAGTTCGTCGAACTCCTCGGCCGAGAGATCGACCACCGACTGCCAGCGCTGGAAGTCCATGACCGAGAGGGGCCCGCGGTGGCGGGCAGCGCCACCGGTCGGCAGGGTGTGGTTTGGCCCGGCCACGTAGTCGCCCATCGAGACCGGCGAGCGCCGGCCGACGAAGACGGCGGACGCTGTGTGCGCCTCGTCGCGGAGCGCTTCGGCGGCCTCGCCCTGCAGAGAGAGGTGCTCGGCGGCAAACTCGTCGGCGAGGCGGCGAGCCGCGTCGAGCGACTCGGTGACGACCACCGCACCGTGGCGCCCGGCGGCCTGGGCGATGATGCCGCTCCGCGCCGCGGCCGACGCCTCCTCGGAGAAGGCCTCCGCCACCCGGCCGGCCAGCCCCGGAGAGTCGGTGATGCACACCGCCCAGGCCAGGGGGTCGTGCTCGAGCTGGGAGACCAGGTCGGCGGCGACGAGGCGCGGGTCGGCGCCGTCCGAGGCGAGCACCACGATCTCGCTGGGGCCGGCCACGCCGTCGATCCCGACCTCGCCGAAGATGGCGCGCTTGGCCAGGGTCACGAAGAGGTTGCCGGGACCGGTGATCTTGTCCACCCGGACGATGGTCTGGGTGCCGTAGCCGAGTGCTCCGATTGCCTGGGCGCCCCCGATGGCGTGGACCTCGGCCACCCCCAGGTGGTGGGCGCTGGCGAGGACGAGCGGGTGGACGGACCCGTCGGGGCCCGGAGGTGAGACCAGGGCGATCTCCCCGACACCGGCGAGCTGGGCCGGGATCACGTTCATCAGCACCGTGCTCGGGTAGGCGGCCCGCCCTCCGGGGACGTAACAGCCGACGCGGCGCAGCGGCAGGGGCCGGAGGTGTGCGGTCGCCGTGCCCCGGGTGGCGATGTCGCGCTGGGGCTCGTGGATCGCCCGAATGCGGACCGCGGCGGCACTGATCGCATTGCGAACCTCGGGGGCGGTCTGGTCCCAGGCGCGGGCCATCGCTCCCAGCGGCACCCGGGTCTCCGCGACGTCCACGTGGTCCAGCCGCTCGGTCCAGCGCCGGACGGCGGGGTCGCCCTCGCGGGCGACGTCGTCGAGGATGGTGTGGACGACGTGCTCGGCGGTCACCGGCAGCTCGAACCACGCTGCCAGCGGCCCGGCCGTCTCGCCGTCCAGGATTGCGGCCGTGCCCCGCCTCTCGGCGCGGACCTGCACCCGCCACTCCGCGGGGGTGGGGGATCGGAGCCGAATCATCACCGGGAGGTCCCGGGGCCGCCGTCGGGGAGCGCGGGCACGCGCAGCGTGGGCTCGGGCGATGCGAGCTCCGAGGAGGCCGGATGCGAGGGCCCGGAACGGAGCTCGGCCCCCGCCGTGACGGTGCGGCGGAGGGCGGCGGCGAGCTGGTTCACCGCCTCGCTCCTGGTCTTGAGCGAGGCCTGGTTGGAGATGAGCCGAGCCGTCGAGCGTCCCGCCTCGGCGACCTCGACGAGGTGGTTGGCGATGAGGGTCCGTCCGGTCGCGGTGATGTCGACGACGCAATCGGCGAGGCCCATGGCAGGCGCCAGCTCGACCGACCCGTGGAGCTTGATCAGCTCCACCGCGAGCCCCAGCGAGTCGAAGAAGCGGCGGGCGGCGATCGGGTACTTGGTTGCGGCCCGAAGTGACTGCGGGAAACGCCCCTCGGCGAGCGGCGAGCCCTCCGGCGCGGCCAGCACCAGCCGGCAGGCCCCGAAGTGGAGGTCGACCAGCTCGTAGCAGTCGCGCGGCGATTCCCAGAGGATGTCCTTGCCCACGATGCCGGCATCGCACGCTCCCATCTCCACGTAGACGGGAACGTCGGTCGGCCGCACCTTGACCACGGTGGCGGTCGGGGTGGCGATCTTCAGCTGCCGGTCGAACCGGCCGGCGTCGATGTCCGCCACTCCGGCGTCCGAGAGCAGCCGGCAGGCGTCCTCGAAGAGGGCACCACCGGGCAACGCGAGCCGCAGGCCACCGCTCACAGGACACCCTCGGCGTGGGCGGCGAGGAGAGCCTCGACCCCGCTCCCCTCCTTTCCCCGGTACCGCCAGAGGACGGCGCCGTCATCGTCCAGGCGGGCCATGCCTTCGACCACCGGCTCCTCGCGGTGGCGAGCGGTGGGCTCGAGCTCGAGCGCGACGGCGACCCCAGCCTTGCGGAGGCGGGCGGCGAGGGCCGGCGCCTCTCCCGCCCTCGCTGCTGAGTAGCCGAGGCGGAGCGCGTCAACCTTGCCGTTCTCGCCTGAGCCACGCAGCAGGGCGTCGCAGCAGCGGTCGACGTGGAGGACGAACCCGGTCGCCGGGGCATCCGTGCCGAAGGCCGCGAGCAGCCGGTCGTAGCGCCCGCCCGCACCCAGGGGAAAGCCGAGATCCGCGCTGAACAGCTCGAAGGTCGGACCGGTGTAGTAATCCCAGTCGCGCACGGCACCGAGGTCGAGGTGGACGCTGGCGGTGATCCCGTGGCGGTCGAGGACTTCCCAGAGCTCCGCCAGGTCGGCGAGGACCCGCTGCGGCCGGGGGTCGCTGATCCGTGCGCCCGCCGTCTCCAGGATCTCCCGACCGCCGCGCAGGGTGGGGAAGGCGAGCAGCAGCTCCCGCTCGGCGTCGCCCGCCGCGGTGCCGCGCAGGGCCTCCTCCACGGCCACGAGGTCGCGACCACGCAGCGCGTCGGCGACCCGACCGCGGGATTCGGCGTCAAGGTTGGCGGAGTCGAGCAGGGAGGGGACGAAGTCGGCGTGACCGACGTCGATCTGGACGCCGGTGACACCAGCCCGCTCGAGCGCGGCGGCGGCCACCGCGATGCACTCCGCGTCGGCGGAGAGCCCTGGGTGCCCGATCAGCTCGCAGCCCGCCTGCATCGCCTCCCGGCGCCGGCCGCCGAGCGGGGGGCGGTTGAAGAGCACCGGGCCCGCGTAGCAGAGGCGGAGAGGCGGCTGCACCCCCTGGAGCTGGGTGGAGACCACCCGAGCGACGCTCACGGTGCGTTCGCCGACTAGGGCGAGCAGCCCGCCGTCGGCGTCCGTGAAGCGGAAGAGCTGCGCCTGTAGGCCGCCCCCGACGCCGGCGGCGATGGTTTCGAGCGGCTCCACCAGCGGGGTGGAGAGGTACTCATAGCCCCAGTCGGCGAAGGTGTCGAGGAAGGCTTCGGTCACGACGCGCCGGCGCTGTGCCGCCGCGCCGATCCAATCGGCGAAGCCGCCCGCGCGGCCCCGCGCCGGACTCTGCAGGGCGCTCATATGGGCGAAGTCTATTCGGTGCAGGGCGGGCACGGGCCCGGTGGTGACCTCGGCCGGACGGATCGAGCTGGGTGCCGGGCGATGGCGGCCGAGGATTCGGCCGGCGCCTTCGCCAAGCGGTGGCGACCCGGAGGAGGGCCGTGACCGTCACCGGTCCCGGCCCTCCCGACCTGGGGTCACCCGTGAAGTGAAGCCGTCAGCCCAGAGGCGCGGGCGGCGGGGGTCCCTGCGGGTACTGCGGCGGCGGCCCGTAAGGCGGGTAGCCCCCGGGAGCCGAGGCGGCAACCAGCGGCGCCTCGTCGGGGAACTTGCTGATCACCAGGAAGTAGTAGATGACCGCGTAGATGATCAGGTCGACGAGGAAGTAGGCGAGGCCGGCTCCGAAGCCCCAGAGGACCGCGTAGAGCAGCCAGCCGATGGCGGCGAGGGCCAGGCCGTACACCATGAGCGCCTTGCCCCGGCGGATCCCCTGGTACATCTGGAAGCCGCCCCATGCGCCCAGGCACATGGCGACGAGGACGAGCAGCGCGCCGATCCCGGCGGCCGCCGACCCAGCCGACGAATAGATCGAGCAGTCCACGTTGTAGCCGGCGGCCTTGTCCGCGTTGCAGGCTGCGTTGGCAAGCGAATCCGCGCCGGACAGAGCCGACGAGATCGTGAAGGCACCGATCATGACGAAGAGCGAGAGGACCGCCCCGATCGCCGCCAGGATCCCGATCACCAGCCCGTACGTCTTGGCTGGGACGTTCACCTTGAGCGGCGGATTGCTGGCGAAGGGTGGATCCACCAGCACGTTGTTCCAAAGGTCAGGCATACCGTTTCCTCCAGGTCTCTTGGCGTGTTGTCACGCATGAACGCAGTGCGATCGGCGCGCCGCTCCCCCGGACCGGCGCGCTCCCCGTCAGACCAACCCCGGCTTGCGCCGGGGGACCCCCTCCCAGGGCGACCACCCCCCCTCTCGGAGCGGCTCCGCCGTCCTCCTCAGCCATCTCGCTCCACCTCCCCGGCCGGCAGGACCAGCAGGGTGTCGAGCTTCGCCTGGGCCAGTTCCAGAAGGTTGGGAACCGCCTCCACGGGCAGCTCCAGACGGGCGGCGATGGCGCCATGGTCGGCACCCTCGTCGCGGAGGCGGAGGGCCTCCGCATAGGCCGGGGTCAGCGAAGCCAAGGCTGTCTCCCGGTTCATCGACGGCCACGCTAGAGACCGCCGTGGGCGGCGTCATGAGTAGCCGGGTACCCAGCCGGAGCCCGGGGGCACCCCCGGGTACTCAGTGGAGGGGACCGGTACTCAGCTCGGACTGCAGCTCCGGAACCGTGCCCAGTACCACGGCGAGCTGGGCCCGCGAGCTCACGCCGAGCTTCGAGTACGCCTGCTGCAGATGATTCTCGACAGTGCGCACCGAGAGGGCGAGCTGAGCGGCCACGTCGGCGCTGCTCGCACCCCCGGAGGCCATGCGTGCGACCTGGAGCTCACGGTCGGTGAGGGCACCGCGGGTGGAGATGCGGTCGAGGGCCGGCGACCTGGACCCCTCGCACTCCGCCGCCAGGGCCGCGCTGCGCAGCATCGGCACCCGGGCGCGGTTCGGCATCCCTGCCCGACGGTGCGCCTCCGCGGCCTCCGCCGCCGCCTCCGCGGCGAGGAGGGTCAGCCCGATCCGCTCGAATTGGACCGAGGCGCGCTCCAGGCCCGGGGCGTCGCCGTCGGCGAGCGCGCGCACGTGCACCGCGAGGGCGGGGACGAGCTCGCCCTCGCAGCACCCGGCGAGGAGCTCCAGCCGCTCGCCGCCGGAGAGATCGCCGAGACGGGCCGCGTCGTGGAGCGCCCACGACTCCATGGAAGAGAAGCCGGCTTCGCGCCAGCCGGCTGCGGCTCTCAGAGCGGTGTCGGCCGCACTCGCCGCCTCCCCACGCCCCCACAGGACCCACGCTTCGCAGAGATCGACCCAGGGCGTCTCGGTCGGCGGGGCGGCCACCGCCGCGCGCGCAGCGTCCAGGGCGGTCTCCGCCCGCCGCAGGTCACCGCGCAGAGCGGCGGCCTGGGTCAGGACCCCCTCGAGCACCGCCAGGTGACCGCCGCCGGCCATGTATCGGTGGCAGATCGCCGTGCCTTCCTCCAGCCACGCCCTCGCCGTCTTGGACCTGCCGGACAGGAGCGCGGCCCACCCCACCAGCCCGGTCCAGTAACCGCGAAGCGGCTCGAGGCTCGCCTCGACGAGGCGGTCGTGGATCTCGGCCGCCAGCCGCCCCGCCTCTGGGATGAGGCCTGCGAACCAGAGTGCGTTCCACCGTCCGGTGAGCAACTGCGAGCGCGTCGAGAGCAGCTCCGGGCTGTCGCGGAGGAGCTCGATACCGGCGTCGAGTACGGCGATGGCCTGCAGCGGCCGGCCCGAGAAGGCGAGCGCGAGACCGCGCACCCCGATGGCCTCGATCCGGATGGCCTGAGGCACGCCCGCACTCTCGATGACCGCGAGGGCCAGCGCCTCGGCCGCCTCGAGCCGGCCGCCAGAGAACTCGAGGAGGGCGCGCGTCACCGCCAGCTGGTGGGCGGCGGGCCCCTCCGGAAGGGTGCCCGCGGCTGCGCGGAGAACCTCAAGGGCCTGGTCGCAGCGCCCGAGCGCGTAGTGGAGGTTCTGGGCGCTGGTCAGGGCCAATTCGGCCACCTGGTCAGCCCCGCTGGGGTGAGCGGCGGCGAGGATGGCCTGCGCATCCTCCGGCCGCCGGAGCCCGGTCAGGGCACGGGAGAGCGCGATCTCCGCCGGGAAGCCCGCCCCGGCGTCGACCGCCGCCCGCGCCAGCGCCTCGGCGGTGTCGAAACGCCCCGAGCCGAGCATCCAGCGGGCTGCCGCCACGGCGGACTCGGCATCGACCGGCTGTCCCGCCTCCACACGGATCAGGGCCAGCCGGCTCGGGTCGTCATCTCGGCGAAGCGGGGTCGCCTCGAGGGCGTCGCCCAACCGGCCGAGCAGCTCCCGTCTCCGGAGCGGGGTCAGTCCGCCGCGCAAAGCCTCGGCGTAGAGGGGATGGGCGAGCCGCACCTGCCACCATCGCCGGTACCTCTCCGTCACGGTCGTGGTGGTGATCACCGCAGCCGCCTCCAGGTCTCGGATCACCGCGGGCGCCACCAGCCTCTCCAGAACGTCGAGGGGGAGTGGCTCGGCGAGAGCGAGCGCTTCGGCCGCCTCGCGCTGCGACGCGGAGAGGGGGCGAAGCCGCTGCTGGATGGCCTCGAGGGGGCCTCCTGCCGCCACCGGCTCTCCGTCCCAGCGCCATACGCCGTCCCGCTCCGCCAGAGCGCCGGAACCGAGCCCGATCTCGACCAACTCGTGGAGGAAGAGGGCGTTGCCCTGGCTCAGCCGGCTCAGCTCGTGGCGCGTGCCGGCGTCCAGGTGACCGTCGAGCACCTGACCGAGGAGCGCCTCCACCTCGGTCCGGGAGAGCGGTTGCAGCTCGATCCAGCCGATCGCCCCCTCCTTGCGCAGCCCCACGATCGGATCGGGCAGGGTCTCACCGGATCGGGCCGTCAGCAGGAGGGAGGCCGTCTGGGTGCTCGCCAGCTGGTGCAGGAGAGCGGACGAGGCGGCGTCGAGGAGCTGAGCGTCGTCAACCGAGACGACCAGCCGCCCGCTCCCACGCTCGTGCCGCAGCTCGCGAACGCTGTGACGGAGGACGTCAAGCGGGCTCATAGAGAGGGCTTCCGGGAGGAGCGGCGCGAGGGGCCCGAAGGGGATGGTCGCGGCCGCCACGGTGGCGGTAACCTCCCGGACGAGCCAGCCGTCCCTTCGCATGCGAGCGAGCGCTTCCGCGCGGAGGCGCGTCTTGCCGACCCCGGGAGCGCCCGCGATGATGACGCCGCACGAGGCCGGACGCTCCAACTCCCGAGCGAGCAGGGCCAGTTCCTCGTGCCGACCGACGAGAGGCCAGGGCGACCGGCTGGCGGTATACGGCATATTTGCTGACAGGGATTGTGCCAGTGTCGGAGACCCCCCGTGTCGAAGGCCGCCCCTAGTACTGGTCCTCTGGGCGGACGTCCTCGTCGACGTCGTCCTCCTCCTCGACGTCCTCGAGGGGTGCGGGTTCCTCGAACTCCTCGCCGGCGACGAGCGGCCCCAACTCCTCCGCGGGCTCCCCGGCATCGCCCACTTCCTCTTCCTCGCGGGCATCCCCGAGAGCCTGCTCGTCCGTCCCCCGCGGCGCGAGCAGGGAGTCCTTGGCGTAGGGTCTGAACTCCTCGCGCCTCTGGCGGCTGACCGGGAAGGACGACTTGCGCGCGTTCTCGGTGGACTGGAAGGCCTCGCGGATGATGATCTCGATCTGGCTCTCCTCCACTCGAGCCACCACCGCCGTGTAGCGGTTGCCGGTGGAGATGAGGGGCACGAGCCGGCGCGCGATCTTGCTGTCGACGTCGCCGAGCACGACAGCCGCGATCGTCTGGGCCTGGAGGCCGCCG
>PLNE01000206.1 GCA_003141695.1 Candidatus Dormiibacterota bacterium | reverse complement strand
GCCCTCTTCACCAGCGACCTCTCGGTCAACGAGTTCCTGCTGGTCAAGGAGGCCGGTTTCCACCCCCGCGGCCTGGTGGTGGGCAGCAGCATCTACCACATCGGCTTTCAGGCCAAGGGTTGGAGCTCGAGTCGCGAGGTCCAGACCCTGACCCAGGCGATGTATGCGGCTCGGGAGCTGGCGATGAGCCGGATGGAGGAGGAGGCCGCCGTGCTGGGCGCCGACGGCATCGTCGGGGTCCGTCTCGACGTCGGCTTCTACGAGTGGGGCCGGGGAACGGCTGAGTTCCTCGCCCTCGGCACGGCGGTGAGCGCCGAGGACGGCGGCAACTGGAAGACGCCGGCGGGCAAGCCGTTCACCTCCGACCTCTCTGGTCAGGACTTCTGGACCCTGCTCCAGGCCGGGCACGCGCCGCTCGGGCTGGTCATGGGCACCTGCGTCTACCACGTCGCCCACCAGGGGATGTTCAAGGCGATGGGCAACATCGGGCAGAACAAGGAGATGCCCAACTTCACCCAGGCGCTCTACGAGGCCCGCGAGCTGGCCATGGAGCGGATGCAGGACGAGGCCAAGAAGGTCGGTGCCGAGGGCATCGTCGGGGTGCAGATCCAGGAGAAGTCCCACATTTGGGGCAGCCACACCATCGAGTTCTTCGCGATGGGGACCGCGGTCCGCAAGCTGCCCGACCGCGAGATCGCCACGCCGCGCATGGTCCTCTCGCTGGACCGCTGATGAGCGACGAGGCCGCCGCAGCCGCCCAGCAGCGCCAGCTGGCGAGCATCGCGTCCCTCGAGCGGGGCGGGTTGCCGCTTGCGGCCCAGGAGCGCATCGAGGAGCTGCGCGAGGGGAAGTCCGCCTGGACCAGCGACCTCTCAGTCTCCGAGATGGCGGCCATCCAGCACGCCGGCTTCGAGCCGGTGGGGATGGTGATGGGCTCGAGCGTGTGCCGGATCGCGGCTCAATGGGGGTACACCACCGTCTACGGCGCGGGCGGGGCGGCGAGCGGGGGCAGGGTGCGCACCTACCCCTGCCCGCACGGGTTCTACGGCTACGGGGTCGGCAGCGAGCACCGCACCGGGTACAACTGGGAGCACCGCTACTACGAGGCCGGGATCACCGAGACCCGCAACCTCGCCCTGCGCCGCATCCTCGAGGAGGCTCGCGGCCTGGGCGCTCACGGGGTGGTCGGGGTGCGCATCATCCGCCGTCACCTGGAGGGGGTCGGTAATTCGCTGGAGTTCACCTGCATCGGCACGGCCGTCCGGCGCCGCGGCGGCCCTCAGCTCCGCGCCCCCTTCATGTCCCACCTGGACGGTGTCGCCTTCAGCAAGCTGCTCCACGGCGGCTACGTCCCGGTGGCGCTGGTGATGGGCATCGGGGCGATGGAGATCGACCCCGGCTGCGGAACCGAGTGGGCGCTGCGCTCGTGGTCGAATACTCGCATCCAGCAGATCAGCGACGGCATCGAGGAGGCCCGGATGCTCGGCATCAACCACCTCGAGGCGGAGGTCGCGACCGTCGACGCCGACGGCGCGGTCGGCGTGGAGACCGATCTCTCCACCTATGAGCTGGGCGGCGAGTCGATGCTGGTCGAGCTCTTCCTGCTCGGCACCGCGGTGCGGCGCTACGCCAAGGAGCCCCTCGACGAGCCCCCGCTTGCGATCATGAGGCTGCGCTGATGTCGGTCATGCCCCACCCCCGCGCCGACGCCGCCCTCGCCTGCCTGGCCGGGAAGAGCGGGGAGCGCCATCAGGGCCGCGCCTTCAGCAGCGACCTCTCCGTCGACGAGGCGGTGCTGCTCAAGGAGATCGGCTACGAGCCGCGCGGGCTGGTGGTCGGCAGCGCCGTCTACCACATCGGCATTCAGTACGCCAACTGGAACGACAACCAGGAGATGAGCGACCTGACCCAGGCCATGTACCAGGCTCGCACCGAGGCGCTCACCTCCATGGAGCGGCACGCGCAGCAGGTGGGCGGTCAGGGCGTGGTCGGTCTCAAGCTCGAGGTCCAGGTCCACCAGGGCGGCCACCCCCTCGCCGAGTTCGTGGCCATGGGCACCGCGGTTGCCAACCCCAATGTGAAGTCGACCGGGATCTGGGTCAGCGACCTCTCCGGGCAGGACCTCTACCTGCTGATCCGGGCCGGCTACCAGCCCATCGGCCTCGCCTTCGGCGCCTGCGTCTACCACGTGGCCCACCAGCGGCTCGGCACCTGGATCGGCCAGCAGAGCCAGAACGTCGAGCTCGGCAACTACACCTCGGCTCTGTACGAGGCGCGTGAGCTGGCCATGACCCGGATGCAGCAGGAGGCACAGCGGGCGCGCGCTCACGGCATCGTGGCCATGCGCATCGAGCAGAAGTCCCACATGTGGGGAAGTCATGTCATCGAGTTCCTGGCAATCGGGACCTCGGTCAAGCTGGTGGCAGCCGAGCACCGGATGATCGCGCCGGAGCTGTCGGTGAGCCTCGACGACGAACCTGTCGTCGACGAACCGGTGCCCGCCTCCGGGGGCGCCGCCGAGGGCTGACCTGGAGATAGTCCCTGGCCAATCAGTGCCTTTCGTCACTGGTTGGGTGCCCGCGTGAGTTCGACGATCTGGCCACTCGACTGGCGCGGCCGGGCTCACCGGCGCGCCCGAGGATGCCGGGGAAGGTCGCCCCCTGGGGAGGTTCCGATGAGCACGGATTCCAGCTACAAGAGCAGCCTGCAGGTCGAGCGCCGCTCGATCGAGTACATCCCGCCGGAGGAGCGCCACGGCAAGCCGCGGAGCCTCTTCAACATCTGGTTCGCCTCCAACATGCAGGTGACCGCGGCGGTGACGGGCGCTCTGGCGGTGATCATCGGGCTCTCCCTGCCGTGGGCGCTGCTCGCCATCGTGATCGGCAACCTCGTCGGCGTCGTCTTCATGGCAGCGCACTCGGCGCAGGGGCCCAAGCTGGGCATCCCGCAGATGATCCAGAGCCGGGCCCAGTTCGGCTTCTACGGCGCCATCCTGCCGCTGATCCTCGTCCTGCTCATGTATGTCGGCTTCTTTGCGACCAGCGCGGTCCTGGGCGGCGCCGCCCTCTCCGGATGGCTCGGCATCAACCAGACCCTCGCGACCACCATCGTCTCCGCCGTCTGCACGGTGCTCGCCGTCTACGGCTACCGGATGATCCACCAGTACGAGCGCTGGATCGCCCTGGTGTCCGGCCTCGGCTTCCTCTACCTGACCATCCGGCTGCTCACCGTCCACTCGCTGGGAGCGGTCTGGGTCAACTCCGGCCTCACCTTCGGCACCTTCCTGCTCGCCATCACCTTCGCGGCGACCTGGCAGATCACCTATGCGCCCTACGTCGCCGACTACTCGCGCTACCTGCCCGAGAAGACCAGCAAGGCGGCCACCTTCTGGTGGACTGCCGCCGGGTCGGTGATCGGCACCGTCTGGATGATGGGCTTCGGCGCGGTGGCGGTGGCGGTGGCGGCCAACGCCTTCAACAGCGGGTCGGTCTCCTTCATCGTCGGACTCGGCAACGACAAGGTGATCGGCTGGGCGATCTCGCTGGTCATCATCCTCGGGATCGTCGCGGTGAACGTGCTGAACCTCTACGGCATGTTCATGTCGACGACCACCACCGTGACCGCCCTGGCCAAGATCCGGGTGCACAGTTCGATGCGGGCCGGCTTCGTCCTCGGCGCGGCGGTCGTGGGCACGGTGCTGGCCGTGGCCGCGACGTCGAACTTCCTCAACGATTTCGAGAACTTCATCCTCTTCCTCGCCTACTTCCTGGTGCCCTGGACCGCGATCAACCTGATGGACTTCTACTTCGTCCGCCGGGAGAAGTACGACATCGCTTCGATTTTCGACATCAAGGGCATCTACGGGCGGATCGACTGGCGCACGATGGTCGCCTACCTGGTCGCCATCGCCGTCGAGATACCCTTCATGAACACGACCTTCTACACCGGGCCGATGGTCAGCCACCTGGGCGGAGGGGACATCTCCTGGATCCTCGGCCTCATCGTCGCCTCCGGCCTCTACTTCCTCCTGCACCGGTCGCTCCGCGTCAGCGGCTCGGGGGCCGTGGCGCCGGCAGCAGCTGCCGAGAGGGCGTCCTGATGGCGGGGGCCGTGCACGGGCCCCGCGTCGTCCACGCTCCGCGCGGGACACAGCTCTCCTGCAAGGCGTGGCCGCAGGAGGCTGCCATGCGGATGCTGATGAACAACGTCGACCCGGAGATCGCCGAGCATCCCGACCAGCTCATCGTCTACGGCGGCGGCGGCAAGGCGGCGCGCAGTTGGGCGGCGTTCGACGCCATCGTGGCCTCCCTACGGGACCTCGAGAACGACGAGACCCTGCTGGTGCAGTCGGGCAAGCCGGTCGGCATCTTCCGCACCCACGAGTGGGCGCCGCGGGTGCTGATCGCCAACGCCAACCTGGTGCCGGAGTGGGCCAACTGGCCAGAGTTCCGACGGCTCGACGCCCTCGGACTCACCATGTACGGCCAGATGACGGCGGGGTCCTGGATCTACATCGGGACTCAGGGCATCCTGCAGGGCACCTACGAGACCTTTGCGGCGATCGCGGCCAAGCGCTTCGGGGGGACGCTGGCCGGCACCATCACCCTCACCGCCGGGCTCGGCGGCATGGGCGGCGCGCAGCCGATGGCGGTGACCATGAACGAGGGGGTGGTGATCTGTGTCGAGATCGATCCCTCGCGCATCCAGCGCCGCCTGGAGACCGGGTACCTCGACTGCGTCGCCGACTCGGTGGACGACGCCCTGGACCGGGCGCTGGAGGCCAAGCGGAGCCGCAGGCCGCTCTCCATCGCGGTCCTCGGCAACGCGGCCGACGTGGTGCCGGAGCTGCTCGCCAGCGGGGCCGAGATCGACGTGGTGACCGACCAGACGTCGGCGCATGACCCGCTGATGTACGTCCCCCGCGGGGCCACCGTGGAGGAGATGGCGGAGCTGCGCATCAGTGACCCGGTGGGCCTCACCGCCCGCGCTCGCGAGTCGATGGCCGCCCACGTGGACGCCATGATCGGCTTCCTCGACCGCGGTGCCGAGGTCTTCGACTACGGCAACTCCATCCGCGCGGAGGCAAAGCTCGGAGGCTGCGCCCGCGCCTTCGACTTCCCCGGCTTTGTCCCCGCCTACGTCCGCCCGCTCTTCTGCGAGGGCAAGGGCCCCTTCCGGTGGGTCGCGCTCTCTGGAGACCCGGCCGACATCGCGGCCACCGACCAGGCCGTGCTCGACGAGTTCCCGGACAACGAGCCTCTCGCGCGCTGGATCCGGATGGCCGGGGAGAAGGTCAAGTTCCAGGGCCTGCCGTCCCGCATCTGCTGGCTCGGCTACGGGGAGCGCCACCGTCTCGGCCTCCGCTTCAACGAGATGGTGGCGCGCGGTGACCTCAAGGCGCCGATCGTCATCGGCAGGGATCACCTCGACACCGGCTCGGTGGCATCGCCGTATCGCGAGACCGAGGGGATGCGCGATGGTTCGGACGCCATCGCCGACTGGCCGCTCCTCAACGCCCTGCTCAACACCGCATCCGGCGCCTCCTGGGTGTCGATCCACCACGGTGGCGGGGTCGGCATCGGGCGCTCGATCCACGCCGGCCAGGTGACCGTCGCCGATGGGTCGGCGCTGGCTGCTCAGAAGCTCGAGCGGGTGCTCACCAACGACCCCGGCAGCGGGGTGGTGCGCCACGCCGACGCCGGCTACCCGGAGGCCGAGCGGGTGGCGGCGGAGAAGGGGCTGCGCCTGCCGATGCGAGAGTTCGGGGACTGACCGTGCCCTATCCGCTGAACGACACCCAGCGGGCGATGCGACAGGTGATCCGCGACTTCTGCCGCAATGAGGTGATGCCGGGAGCGGCGGAGCGCGATCGCACCGGCGCCTTCCCCGCCGAGATCATGCGGGGCCTCGGAGAGCTCGGCGCCATGGGGATAACCGTTCCCGACAGCTGCGGGGGGCTCGGACTCGACACCCAGACCCAGCTCCTCGCCATCGAGGAGGTGGCCCGCGCCGATGCGGCGCTCGCCTCCATCTACACCGCGCACCTGCTCGCCCTGGAGGTGCTGGTCCCCTACCTGAACAAGGAGCAGAAGGGTCGCTTCATCCCCGACATGGCGTCGGGGAAGGCGCTGGGCGCCTTCGCCCTCACCGAGCCCGGCTCCGGGTCGGACATCGGGGGTATGGACACGGTCGCGAGGCGCGACGGCGACGCCTGGGTGGTGAGCGGCAGCAAGACCTTCATCAGCAACGCGGCCGACGCCGGCACCACGGTGCTCTTCGCCAAGACCGACCCGGCCGCCGGCTTCCGCGGGATCAGCGCCTTTGTGCTCTCGCGAGGGACACCCGGCGTCTCCTTCTCCGAGCCGCAGGAGAAGCTCGGCATCCGCTCCGCGCCGACCCACACCGTCTACTTCGACGGGGCGCGCGTCACCGATGATCGGGTCATCGGCGAGCTGGGCACGGGGGGCAAGATGGCGCTCTCCGCTCTCAACCGGGCGCGCATCGACATCGCGGCGATGGCCAATGGCATCGCCCAGCGTGCCCTGGAGCTGGCGGTCGAGTACGCCGCCGCCCGGGTGCAGTTCGGGCATCCCATCCGCGACTTCCAGGCCATCCAGCTGATGCTCGGCCAGATGGACGCGGAGCTGGAGGCCGCCCGCCTGACGGCCTGGTGGGCTGCGGCGGAGAAGGACTCCGGTGCCGATCTCCGCCGGGCCGGCTCCATCGCCAAGTGGGTTGCCACCGAGAACTGCGGCGCCATCGTCGATCTGGCGGTCCAGGTGCACGGCGGGGCCGGCTACATGCGCGAGAGCGAGATCGAGCGCCTCTACCGCGACGCCCGCATCCTGCGCATCTTCGAGGGGACGTCCCAGATCCAGCTTCTCGGCATCGCCGCCACCCTAGCGGCGACCTTTGATCGCAGCGGCGAGGTGGTGTGAGGTGAGCGCGACTCCTGAGGTGGCCTCCGCTCCGACCGCCGGCGCCGGACCGCTGAGCGGCGTCCGGGTGCTGGACCTCTCCCGGATGCTCGCCGGTCCGTACTGCGGTTCACTCCTCGCCGACCTCGGTGCCGAGGTGATCAAGATCGAGGTGCCCGGTCACGGTGACGACGCCCGCCACATCGGGCCCTTCCGCAACGGCGAGAGCATCTACTTCGACATCCTCAACCGGCGCAAGCGGAGCGTGACCATGAACCTCAAAGATGCCGGCGCGCGCGGGCTCCTCCTCCGCCTGGCCGGCCGGTCCCAGGTCCTGCTCGAGAACTTCCGCCCTGGCGTCACCGAGCATCTCGGCATCGACTACGCGGCCGTCTCCGCCGCCAGCCCGGGGATCGTGTACGCGAGCATCTCCGGCTACGGCCAGTCCGGCCCGATGTCCCTCTTCCCCGCCTACGACCTGATCGTGCAGGCGGCGTCAGGGCTGATGAGCGTGACCGGCCACCCCGACGGGCCGCCGACCAAGGTGGGCGAATCGATCGGCGACCTCACCGCCGGGGTCTTTGCCGCTTTCGGCATCGTGACCGCCCTCCTCGAGGCGGCCCGCACCGGCCGGGGCGCCCATCTCGACGTCTCAATGCTGGAGAGCCTGCTGGCACTGGAGGTCACCGTCCAGAGCCAGTACGACGTGACCGGCGTGGCACCCGCCAGGGTCGGCAACCGGCATCCGGTCTCGACGCCCTTCGGCGTCTACCAGGCCGCCGACGGCCAGGTCATCCTCGCGGCCGCCAACGACACCCTCTTCGCCCGTGTCGCCGAGCTGATCGAGCGGCCGGAGATGGCCGCTGACCCTCGCTACGTGACCGACGCCCTCCGCACCGAGCACGAGGCGGAGGTGCGGGGCGCCATCGAGGGGTGGACCTGCGGGCGGACGGTCGCCGAGGTCGTCGACGCCGCCGAGCGTCGCGGCGTTCCCACCTCGCCGATCCTCGACTACGGGCAGGCCGTGGTCTCGGAGCAGGTCGCGGCCCGCCACGCCCTGCTCCACTTCGACCACCCGGTCGCCGGCAGCGTCGACTACATCGGCCAGCCGATGCGCTTCTCCTCGCACTCCCCGATCGAGCCGGTGCCGAGCCCGCCGCTCGGCGCCGACACCGACTCCGTTCTCACCGAGTTGCTGGAGGTTCCCGCGGAGGAGCTCGCAGCGCTGCACGCGCGCGGCGCCCTCTGAGCCGTCCCGACGGGCACCCCGCGGGGCGGGCGCCTATTCGGGCCCGGCGCCTCAGGCCGTGCCGGAAAGCCGTGACGCGAACGCCGCCTCCACCGCGGCGAGCTGCGCCGCCGCTCCCCTGCGCACCCGCTGCGCATTGCTCCGCAGCACCTGGGTGCGTGATGACTCGCTCATCGCGGCGAGGTTGACGCTGACGTTGGCCAGGGCGCCGGCAACGGCGGTGTGGAGCAGCTGGCCGGCCGAGTAGGCGTCGGACACCGCATTGGCGTTGCCCGTCTCCACCAGCTCCCGCGCGGTGGGCAGGAGGGCGGCCGCGCGGCGGGCCACATTGAGCGGCACCTCGGCCGCCCCCGTCAGCGCCGACTGCACCGCCGCGGTGCGGGCATCCCGCTCCCCGTCCGTCCGGCGAGGCAGGCGTAGCGCCGCCATCACCGCGTCGAAGGCGGCGGCGTCCTGGTCGGCGAACGCGGTCAGGGCGGCGCGCTCCGCGTCGGCCAGGGCGGCCACCTCGGCCATGCGGCCCTCCAGTGCCCCATAGCCCTTCCGTCCACTGGTGAGCCGCGCCACCATGGCGAGCAGGGCCGCGCCGGCGGCACCGCTCATGGCCGCCGCCGCACCCCCGCCGGGAGTCGGTCGCGCCGAGGCGAGGGCCTCCAGGAAGCCGTCCACCGTCATCGTCCCGATCCCGCTGTCCGCAGGCGGGGAGGAGGTTTCACCTTCCGCTCCCGGAGGTGCCGCCGGCGTTTCGGCGGCTGCGACCCCACTCCCGTGGCTGGCCACGAGGGTCTCGATCACCTGGGCGTCAGGCTTGAAACCACGGAGCTGCAGGTAGTGTGCGGCGGACTCCGCCAGTGCCGCCTGGGGGATGAGGCCGACGATCTCGGTGTCGAGCACCTGCATGCCGAAACGGGCGGCCTCCAGCCGGACCAGTTCGAGGGCCCGGTACGGGGGCGTGGCCAGCGGGTCGAGCAGGTTCATCGAAACCTGGACGCAGGCGCGCTCCGGAACCGCGAAGCCGATGGCGCGGACGTGAACCAGGCCACCGGACCGCTCCCGCACCCGCTTGGCCACCTCCTTGGCGGCACGCTCGTCGCTGCCGCTCAGGTACACGTTGAAGGCGACGAGCGGTGGCCGCGCTCCCACCGCGGTGGCTCCGGCCTTTCCGAGCTGGTGGGGGCCCATATCCGGCAGCCGCCTTCCCTCGGCCACGTCTGCCCGGAGGCCCTCGTACTCGCCGCGGCGGACGTCGGCCAGGCTGGCCCGCTCGGGGGTCGAGGCGGCGCGCTCGTACAGGTAGACCGGGAGCGAGAGGGTCTCGGCGAGCTCGCGGGCACAGTTGCGGGCGAGCTCCACACAGTCGTCCATCGTCACCCCCCGGATGGGGATGAAGGGGATGACGTCGACCGCCCCCATCCGGGGATGGCTGCCCTGGTGCTGCTCCATGTCGATCAGCTCGACGGCCTTGGCGGCTCCCGCGATCGCTGCGGCGCGGGCGGCCTCCGGCGAGCCGATCAGGGTGGTGTCGAGCCGGTTGTGGTCGGGGTCGGACTGGCGGTTGAGCAGTGTGATGCCGGGGACGGACGTCATCGCTGCCACGATGGCGTCCATCACCTCGGCACGGCGACCCTCACTGAAGTTGGGTACGACCAACACCAGCGGTTCCGGTGTCGCGGCCGCGGCTCCGCTCATCGGCGTGACCAGGAGCTGCTAGGCGGCCGAGCCGTCGGCGGGATGGAGGATGCCGGCCACCTCGTCGAGGGGCATGTCGTCGCTCGGCAGGATGATGTCGCTCTTGGTGACATCCGCGCCCCCGAGGACAACGCCCTTCTCCTTGACGAACGCGGTGACGTCCCGGAGGACCGAATGGTACGCGGCGTCGTCGTTGGCCTCGACCGCGGCGACCAACCGGTGGTCGTACATGTCGAGGTCGGACTGGAGCGATGCCTCCAGGCGGTACTGGTCATCGCCGTGGATGCGGACCACGATCCCCTGCGCGCTGATCGCCGCGGGCGCCGCCGCGGCCGGAGCGGGCAGCGCCGCCTGATGCTTCATCGCGGCCAGCTTCGCCTGCACGCTGCTGTCCACGACGGTGGCGCTGATCTGGTCCTC
>PLNE01000046.1 GCA_003141695.1 Candidatus Dormiibacterota bacterium | reverse complement strand
TCGAGATGGGACGGTTCGATGGCGGCAGCAGGGAGGACGGCCAGAAGTGCCGGCAGCGGGTCGGCACTCTCCACACGCTGTTTCCAGGTGGTGAAGCCGGCGCGGTCGAGGACGCCGCGCTGGTAGCGGATCTCGCCCTCGAGGTGGTCCAGGAGATGGGCGGGCTCCAGCAGTCGCAGGCCCGGCGTCCCCTCGGCGGCGGCGATCAGGGCACCCTCCGGTGAGGTTGCCACCACGACCTGGCCGTTCTCGATGCCGTGGTGGGCGAGGAAGGAGACCATCAGGGCCCGGGCCGCACCCTCCGCGCCGGGGCCGACGAGCTCAACGCGGTGCAGCTCGTCGATGTCGACGATGGCGTCGCCGTCATCGCCCGCGCGCCGACCGACCACCACGCGCCCGGGCACGCTCTGGATCGCCTCCAGCCGCGTCTGCAAACTGAGCACAGCCACCGAGGGCACCGCGGTTTCGTGAGCCACGGCTCCCGCCGTGCCCAGGGCGGCGCGGATCCGCAGCAGGCTCGGCCGGCGGGCCAGGAGGGCGACCCGCGATCCTTCCGGATCACCGGGGCGCCGACGCCAGCGCTCGTACCGCTGGGCGGCGAGCAGCAGCCCCCCGAGCGCCGCCGCGGTGATCCCTACCAAAACGCCCGCCTCCGCGAGCGTGACCACCCACGCGTCCGTCGAGGTCGGACCGTGAACGGCCGACCCGTCATCTGTCCGGGGAACCCCGGTGGCAGGGAGAGACGCCGGTGCGCCGCCGGAAACGACCGACGGCGCTACCGGCGCGAGGGAGGGGGCGAGAGAGGGCAGCCCGAGGTCGTGCGGGGCGACGCCGGAGACCGGCGGGACGGCCTGGGTGGGTACGGACGGCGCTGCTGGTGCTGTCGGAGCCGTGGCGGTCGGATCGAGCGCGGGGACCTGGAGGTTCCACCCGGGGTCGATGAGGCTGGGGTCAGTGAAGACCTGCCCGTTCTCCTCGGTCTGGCCCTGGTCCGCGTCCCAGATCTGGGTCCAGTCCTGGGGGTTCCCGTACTCCCGGCCGGAGATGGCCCACAGGGAGTCGCCCGACTGGACCTCCACCTCCTGCTCCGCATTGAGCGCGGGTGGGGACGCGGCCGCGGCCGGCGTTTCCACCGGCGGCACGGTCGTGGCGGCGGGGGAGGCGTCCGGGACCGTCAGCTGCCAACCGGGGTCGATGAGGCTGGGGTCCGTGAACGTCTGTCCGTTGTCCTCCACCTGGCCCTGGTTCGCACCCCATATCTGGGGCCACTCCTGGGGGTTGCCGTACTCCTGCCCCGCGATCGCCCACAGAGAGTCGCCAGGCTGGACCTGGACGTTCTGATCTGCCGCTGGCGCGGGCGAGCTGGAGAGGAGCGAGGCGTGGGAAGCGGCCGGGTCGGGGTGCGGCGGGGGGTCGTGCAGGGCCACCACCGCGGTCCTGGGGGTGAGCGCTGCGGAGAGCGACACTGGGCGTGTGGATGCGGCGGGCCGGCTCATCAGGGCGATGCCGAGCATCACAACTCCGACCAGCAGGGCGGCAAGCCTCTGGCCGGGGGCCACCCAGGGCCGCCGCCGTCCCTGCAGCCCGCGCAGGGTGGCGAGCAGCTCGACGAGCATGCCCACCATCAGGTAGGCCCAGAGCACCCAGAGCACGCAGGCGAGGACGCGGAGCAGGACCCCCATGTCGATCCCCTGGGTCTGGAAGGTCATGGTGATCTGGTTCCAGCTGGGCAGCGTGTGGGGAAGGGGCCAACCCACCAGGAGCACCAGCATGAGCGGCACCCCGGCGATGAGGAGGAGGAGGACCGCCACCCCGGCCAGGCTGGTGATGGCACCCGCAATCCGTCGCAGCACACCCATGGTCATGTCCCCTCGATGGCCTGGGCGGTGGCCGAGGCCTTCATCGTGAAGCTGTTGACACCGAAGAGCCCAAGGAAGATCGTCGGCACCCGGGCCGAGACGCTCACGGTCAGCTGAGCCCCGTCGACCACGCTCGGAGTGCAGCTCACCATGTCGTCGCCCGTCTGTCCGATGTACAGGGCCGCCGCAGCGCAGGCGCCCCCCGTCGGATCCACGGTGGGGGTGCTGCCTCCGTACACGGAGGCGACATCGAGGACGTCGGCGCCGGCGCGGGCGGCCTCCTGGGCCTCCCCGGAGGCACGCAGGAATCCCTGGAGCGCGCGGGATCCGTCCACCCCCAACCCTATCGCCAGGAGCATCGCGAACACCGCGCCCACCATGAAGACGGTGAGGCTGCCCCGCTCACGGCGTCGGAGCGTCGGGCTCACGTGCCCACGCTCCGATACGGGTCGATGGGGGCGGTCGAGCTCTCGGTGACCGTGTTGTCGATGGGGAGGCCGAGCCCGCTGTTGGCGAAGTCGCAGGTGACCGTGACCGTGACGGTGCCTCCGGCTTGGAAGCCGGGCGGGTTGGTGGTGAGGCTGACGTCGGTCTGCGGGTTGAAGTCAGCACACTCGGCGCTCGGCGCCTGCAGGTCAGCGTCGATCGCGGTCAGGGCCGCAGGCAGAGCCTCGGCGGGCCCCGGAGCAAGCGACGCTGCTCGCGCTCCGCTCACGGCGGCGTCGTCCACCAGGGCCTGGGCTCCGGACAGCCTTCCCCCGGCCACACCGAGCAGGAGCAGGAAGACCACCGCGGGTGCCACCAGCACCAGCTCGATGGCGACGGCTCCGCGGGATGCCGCCCGGCTCCTGCGCGCGTGTTTCCCGCTGAAGACGCTTCGGAATTCGTGAACCGGCCGGGATCTCATGGCAGTCGCTCGATGGGGCCGGCCGCCGACATGCTGACGGGCAGGTTGAGGCCGGGAACCAGCTGCA
>PLNE01000223.1 GCA_003141695.1 Candidatus Dormiibacterota bacterium | reverse complement strand
CTGGCGAGCTTCGCCGAGGATCAGGACGGGGGCTGGATGCCGCCGCCCCTGAGCTTTCCAACTCTGGGGGAGGGGCCGTAGCGGGCGGCCGCGGTGGCACCAGCGTTGGCCGCCATGAAAGCCGTGCTGCTTGCGCGGGCGACCACTCCCCGAGGACCGTCTATTCCGGTCGGTTCGGCCAACGCCGCGAGAGGTACAGTGAAACCTCGCCCGCGCCGCCGAGCAGCAGAACGGGGATGAGGTACAGCAGCCACTCGGGCGGCGCGGTGCGGGAGTGGGCCCAGACGTCCCTGGGGGTTCCCGGCGCCTGCGAGCGCTACTTTGCGGCTGACGACACCTTCCTTAGCTCCGGGCCTCTATGTCGAGGGCCACCTCGTCCGCCACGGCGAGCGCCACCGGGTCAGCGTCATCGCCCACCGGGCCTGGTCGATCGCCCCGGCGCCGCCAGCGCCCGAGGAGGATCGACCCAGCGGCACCCACGCCTCCCCCCGGGAGCACCAGCGGCCGGCACGCGAGGGCGCGTGGCGATAGGGACGGCGAGCGAGCACCTCATATGGGTGCGGCCGACCACCGTCCGCCCGCACGCGCCCTCGGGGGCCGACCGTCAGGAGCGTCACCGGACGCCAACTCCGTACGCGACGCAGGACCACCGTCCGCCAGGCAGCCACGCGGGCCGGACGTGATCATCAACGCCGACAGGCTGCGCTACGAGATGGCCATCAGGGGCATGACGGCCGGCGAGCTTGCGAGGCTCGCCGGAGTGAACAAGAACACGATCAACCGAGCGCTGACCGGAAGATCGGTCAGCCGGCGCACGCTCCGGGAGCTGTCGCGCGCGCTGCTCACGTATCCCGCCCTCCGAATGGCAGACGTACTGCTGGACAAACCGCAGGTGGCATAGCCACGGACCCGGAGCCCCTTGTCACGCCTGGCCCCGCCCTCGCCGACTCGCCGACCGATGCAGCCGCTCCTTACTGTGGATCGGGCGCGGTCCGTAGCCCGCCTATCGCGCCCGATCCAGATTAGAGGAATCCTGTACCTTGCGACATGCCAGGAGGGAGTGAATGCCCGTACAATTGTTCGTCAAACGGAGGCGACGTTCTTGGTTCTCGGCAACCTAACCACCGCCGCCGGTCGGGATAATCCACCGCATGGTGACCACAGAGGCATCCAGGGGACGCGGGACGTGATCCGCCTAGTCCACCTCAGCGACATCCACTTCACAGCATCAAAAGAAGGCCTCGCTCGTCGCAACCGCTCCTTACGCCACGATCTGCTCAATGACCTCAAGAAAGTGAAGTCGACTCTCGGTTCGGCCCAGGCAGTACTCGTCACTGGGGACATCGCCTTCACCGGTCATCCGGATGAGTACGCCGTCGCACGCTCGTGGCTCGACGAAGTCTGCGACGCCTGCGGGGTGCCGAAGAGCGCCGTTTTGTGCGTCCCGGGCAACCACGACGTGAACCGGGGAGCTATGGGTCCGACCGATCGTGACATTAGGGAGCGCCTCCGCAGATGCGCACCGGGCGAGGTGGACGCCACCCTGGAGGAGTATCTCAGTGAGCCGCGTCTGCCAATCCTCCTACCGCTCAATAACTACAACGACTTCGCAGCGAGCTACTGCTGTCAGCTGTCCGATCCACAAGCTCCATATTGGCAAACCGACCTTCCTCTCGATACCGATCGAACATTGACGATCCGGGGCATGACGACTGTTCTCTGCAGCGATAAGGACGACAGGCGGGCGAACCTAGTCGTAGGGCGCACGCAAGCGACGCTCCCATTAGATCGACCGGACCGCATCTACATGATCCTTGCGCACCACCCCCCAGACTGGTGGCATGACCAAGACGCCGTACTTGACGTCTTGCGCCACCGGGCACGACTTGCTTTGTTCGGCCACAAGCACGCGCAGCGCATTGAACAAGTCGATGACTGCCTCCGTGTCGTGGCGGGGGCAGTTCATCCCGAAGAGGGAGGGTCGTGGGAGCCGCGATACAACTGGCTTGAGCTTGGCGTTCGCGAAGGGCCACCGAAGCTCACCGTACGGCTCTGTCCACGCGTGTTCCGACGGGAAACCAACAGCTTCGTTGGTGAGAAGGATTTCTACCGCGAGCTTGACTTGCCCGGTGGCGCCGCGGTGGAAGATGGCGGCGATGGTGACCGAGCCAGCGCTCTTGAACGTGTCGAAAGGAGTGAGGAGAGCCCCCCCCCGAAGGCTGTGCTTCGGCCGCCGATGGTGGGGCCCTCGGAGGATCGAGATGTGGTCAGGGCCTTTCTTGAGCTTCCGTACCCCGAGCAGATGAGGATCCTGCAGGCCTTGGACCTTCTTGAGGAGGACGACCGAGACAAGGGTTTCGTGGCCCTCGCCTCGGCCGCTCTCGCCCGCGCCCGAGAGCGCGGACTGTCGGGCCGGCTGGCCGAGGAGGTTGCTCGCGCCACGACCCGAACACCGCACCCACACGAAGAGGAACCTCAATGACCCATCCCCTATTCGCGGATTGGCACCGGGCCGTGACTATCGACCCATCTCAGATCGATCTCAACGCTCGATGGCAGGCCATCGAAACCTTCACCAAGCAGATGACCGCCGCCCGAGCGCTAGCGCTGGTTCGTCTCGCCCATGAGCGTTCCGCCGATGCTGCAGAAACCCAGGCCTTCGCTGACGCATTCAAAGCGCAGGAACCGGCCTTCCCCATGCGCGACAATCAACGCCTCCTCGCCGTTCTTGCAGCGGCCGCGGGAGTTCACCTCATCTCACGCGCGGACCGCATCGCAGTCCTGCTGGCGTACGCCACCTCTGCTGCCGCTGCCGTCCGATGGAATCCCATCCTGCCAGACCTTGCCGTCGAGAGTGCCCGATTCCTGCTT
>PLNE01000018.1 GCA_003141695.1 Candidatus Dormiibacterota bacterium | reverse complement strand
GCCACGGTCAGGAAGAGCTCGTCCACCCACCCGCCGGCAAGGAGCTGGCCGAAGAGCAGGGGGCCGCCCTCGCAGAGGATGGTGGCGGCCGCGAGGTGGGTGCGCACCGCCTCGACGACGGCGCCGGCGGGAATCTCGCCCGCCCGGCCCGCGACCGCGACCTGAACCCGGGCGTGCATCCGGGGAAGGCGCGCCGCCCCAGCCTCGGTGGTGATGACGAGGACGTCGCCCTCGGGCTGGCGGAGTGCCGGGTGGGCGGTCGGGAGAGCGCCGCTCCCGCTCACCACGGCGAGCGGCGGGGGGCCGGCGGCGCCGGTGAGCCGCCGGCGATGGGCGGCCAGCTCCTCCGCCAGGTCCGGCATCAGGGTGCTCGGGGTCCACTGGTGGTGCGGATCGTCGCGGAGGGTGCCGGCCCCGATCAGGACGCAGTCGGCGGCGCAGCGGAGCAGCGCCATCAGGAAGCGGTCGGCGGGGCTATGGAGGCTGACCGCCATGGCGCCCTCCCCGCTGCCCTCGCCGAAGGCGGTGACCCCGTCGGCGGTGGCCACAAAGTTCGCCACCAGGCGCGGGGTGCCGAGCCGGACCCGGAGGGGACCACCGTACAGCCGAAGGAGGGGGTCGTCCGGAGGGGGGCCCTCCTCGTCGAGGGCGACCTCGAACCCGCCGGCCTGGGCGAAGCGGGTCAGGGCCTCGGCGGTCATCCCGGAAGGGCGGCGCGGGGCCGGGGGCGTCGGGTCTTCACGCAACTGGGATAATGGCCCACTCGGGCTGGTCCGCCGCGCGCCCGTCTTCCCAAGCCGACGTAGCTCAGTGGTAGAGCAGCGGTTTCGTAAACCGCTGGCCGGGAGTTCGAATCTCCCCGTCGGCTCCAGATTCGATCTCAGACCGTCCTCCCGCGTACCCGTCCGTTCCACCCATTACCACCCCGTAAGTGGTCAGCTAAGTGGTCAGGATGGGCGGCCTATCAGAGCCTCGAGCCGGTCTGCAGCCTCCCGTCCGAGGCTATCCGCCACCCCGCCGTAGTGCCGGGCCGTGACCCCGACGCTGCCGTGTCCTAGCTGCCGGGAAACGACGGAGATGTCCGTCCCGCTCTGGAGCAGGAGTGCTCCGTGGACAGCGCGAAGATCGTGCCAGGTGAGACGGGCCAGCCCTGCCGCAGCGAGGGCATCCTGGAAGGAGTGGGTGAGCGCGTTGCCGTTGCGCGGCGCGCCGGTCGCCGTGGTGAAGCACAGGCCGGGGATCGCCTCTCGCCAGTGCCGACCCGCGACGAGCCGCGCCTGCCGCTGCGCCTGCCGCTCCTCGTTCAGGGCGTCGATAACGTGCTGGCCCACCGGGACCGTCCGGCGCGAGCTGGCAGACTTGGGCTCGGCCAGCCCGTAACCGCCGCCCAGCGGGACGAGCACGGAGCGCACATGGACAGACCGCCGCTCGAGGTCGATGTCTTCCCATCGCAGCCCCAGCAGTTCTCCTTGACGGAGCCCGGTGCCCATGGCCACGGTCGCCAGCCGACGCAGGCCAGCGTCGTTCAGCGAGGCCACCATCTCGCGCGCCTCATCAGGACGCAGGACGGTAGGCCGGGGGGGCGCCAGATGCGGCGCCCTAGCGAGCTTGGCGACGTTACGCCCGACAAGCCCATCGCGCTCGGCGTCGCTGAGGGCTGCGCGCAGGACAGCCCGGCAGTGAGCTGCCGTCCGGGCGGAGAGGCCGTCAGCCTGGACGCCGGCCATCATGCTCTCGACGTCGGCGACCTGAAGCCGAGCTAGCCGAACCCGACCGAGGGCGGGCGCAAGCTGCCCGCGGACAATCTGCCCATAGCGACGGCGCGTGGAGAGCCGTAGGCGAGGCTCGACGGCCGTCAGCCAGCGGGCAAGGTAGGCCCCGACTGTTAGACGTTCGGAGGGTGCTGGCAGGCCCGCGGTGAGCTTGCCCTTCAGCGCGTCGAGCTTCACGAGGGCCTCCGCCCGGGTCTTGCCGAAGACCGAGCGTGTTTGCTGGCGCCCGTCAGGCCCGTGGCCCGTGGTGAGGCGGCCTTCCCACCGACCGTCGACCCTTTCTCGGATGGTGCCCTCACCGGGCCCCCGGCGCCGTCGTGCGCTCATGGCCTCTCCTGTCCTGCTTTGCGGGCGTAGGCCGCCTTCGCCCGGCACTTGGCCGAGCAGTACCGCATCGAGCGGCGCTGCGCCGCCACCAGCGGCCGGTAACACTGACCGCACAGGCGCGGCTCGGAGCCCCGACGGATCAGATGCCCGGCCATCTCCCACGCGAGGGCCAGCACCCGTCGCCCATCGGGGTCCGGGTCCAGATTGAGGCGGCCGTCGCGGTCGACTTGTACCCCGAAGTGCCCGCGGCCGGCATCGGTAAGAAGAAGCGCGATCTCCTCCCGACTCTCGGCGGCATCGGCGGTCGACATCACTCGCCCGGCGGCCAGCGAGCGCGAAGCCGGCGAGTGGAGCACCAACTCGCGCCCGCCGAAGATCGAGGGCTCAGGGTCGCCGATCTCAAGTGCCCCTCCGGGAGTGTGCCCCTGGCGAACCCGGCGCCGTGGGAGCTCCGATCCCGGCACGGCCTCCAGCCCCTTCACGGCCTCCCATCTCGGCCGGAGCTCGTCTCGGATCAGCCGCTCTACCTTCGTGGTCACTCTACGCTAAACTCTACGCTAAACCCTCTAGCGTGTCAAGCCTCCCCTGATCCTCAAGCGGGTGGGTGAGAACGAGGACACTCGGCGCCGCAAGATCGCCGTCGTCGGCCGGGAGATCGAAGAAACCGTCTTCCTCTACGAGATGTCCGACACCGAGGCCCGGACGCTCCGCTATCTCGGCAGTCCCGACGCCGTCAACGTCGCCCAGGTGCAGACCCGGGTCCTCGAGGTGCTCGGCGCCGTGGGCATGGGCACCGAGGCTATCCGCGACGCCCTCGACGAGCCCCGGCCGTCCCGGCGACAGGTGCTCGACGCCCTGACCGCCCTGGCTCAGGGCCGGCGAATCAGTCGGGAGCCGTCGATCGGCGCCTCCGTTCAAGGCAAGCGGGTGGCCTGGTTTGCGCCCGCGGCCAACTTGGCACGGTCCCAAAACCTAATGTCTAGACCCTGCCAAGTTCCAGTGCCTCACGGCTCTGAATACAGAACTGAGCCAGAGAGGCCGTATTCGGAGAAGCAACTTGGCACGGCCGATACCTTAGGTTCCGCCAAGTTGAAGTTGGACGTGCCTCCCGTCCACAACGCCGGCGATCTTCTCTCCCTCGGTGAACTCAATGAGGCGCACCCGAGATGAGCG